>NZ_JBIVAX010000020.1:0-143272 GCF_044745805.1 Kitasatospora sp. NPDC086801 | reverse complement strand
CCCCGGGCCTGGTGCCCCCTGGCCCTGGTCCCCCCTGGGCCTGGGGCCCCCTGGGCCCGCGCCCTGCCTGGGGCAGGGCGCGGGCCGGGCAAGGCGGGGATCCGCTGTTGCCAGCGGGAGGTGGGTGCGCGGGAGGTGGTGGGCGGGAGGCGAGGAGGGTGGGTGGGTGGGGGGGGGAGGGGGCCCCAGGGTCAGGTAGAAAACCCACGCACGGGAAGTCGGCCCGCCCGACTTCCCGCGCAACACCGCACCACCACAACACCCCGAAGGCCGGCACCCCGGGGGCACCGGCCTTCGCGGCGGGGCGGATCAGCCAGGTCCAGCGGAGTCAGACGGCGATCCCGGCGTCCTCCGCCGACGCCCCGGCCACCGGCGTCCCGGGCGCTCCCGTCTTCCGGTCCCGCATCACCAGCGTGGCCACCACGGCCGCCGCCAGCACCCCGATCGCGCTGACCGTGAAGGTCGTCGACATCGCCGAGGTGAACGCCTCCCGGACGGTCCGGACGAACCCGGCATCCCCGTTGGCCAGCGCCAGCGCCCCGCCGACGGAGTGCTTCGCCTCCTCCGGCATCCCGGCGGGCATCTCGGCGGCGAATCCGCTCGACAGCAGCGAGCCCAGGATGGCGATGCCGAGCGCGGCGCCGGCCTGCTGGATGGTGTCGTTCAGCGCCGAGCCGACACCCGCCTGCTCCGGCGGGATGGTGCCCATCAGCGCGCCCACCGCGGCTGGCATCGCCAGGCCCGCACCGAGGCCGAGCAGCCCGAGGGCGACCGCCGGGAAGGTGAAGCCGGTGCTGGCGGTGACGGTGGTCAGCAGGGCGAAGGAGGCGGCCATGACGAGCATCCCGGCGAGGATGAGCAGGCGGTTGCCGATCGTGGCGGCGAACTTGGCGCCGACCCCGTTGCCGACCAGCGCGGCGATGGCCAGCGGCACGAACGCGAGGCCCGCCTTGACCGGCGAGTAGCCGAGCACGAACTGCAGGTACTGGGTGAGCACGAGCAGCAGACCGCCGTTGCCGATCTGCACCAGGGTCAGCGACAGCGAACCCCCGCTGAAGTTGCGGTGCTTGAAGAGCGCCAGCGGGACCATCGGCGCGGAGGTGACGTTCTCCCACACCACGAATCCGCCGAGCCCGAGCACCGCGATGGCCAGGGTGACCAGGGACTGGCCACCGAAGGCGCCGTGCTGCGGGATCTCGATGATCCACCAGACCAGGGCGGTCATGCCGACCGCGGACAGCACCGCGCCGAGCGGGTCGGGCTTCTGCCACGGGCCCTTGGACTCCGGCATCAGCAGCAGGCCCGCCAGGATGGCCAGCGCGACGACCGGGACGTTGATGAAGAAGATCGAGTGCCAGGAGAAGTGGTCGATCAGCACGCCGCCGAGGACCGGGCTGCCGACCAGCCCCAGCATCGTCACCGAACTCCAGGCGGCCATCGCCTTGTTGCGCTCGTCCTCGTCGAAGACGGTGATGAGGATCGACAGCGTCGAGGGCAGGATCAGCGATCCGCCGACGCCCATGGCGACCCGTGCCGCGATCACCTCGCCGGGGTTGGTGCAGAAGGTCGCCGCAAGGGAGGCCGCCCCGAAGAGCAGCAGTCCGATGATCATGATCTTCCGGCGGCCGAAGCGGTCCCCGAGGCTGCCGGAGGTGAGCAGCAGCCCGGCGAAGACCAGGACGTAGGAGTCGAGGATCCACTGGGTGTCCTGGGCGCTGGCGCCGAGGTCCGCCGTCATCGAGGGCACGGCGACCGTCAGCGCCATGCTGTCGACCACCAGGACGAGCGAGCTCAGGCACAGCACGATCAGGATCCACCAGCGGTGCGGATTGCGGCCCTCGGTCGCGTTGAGCGCTGTCATCAGCCACCCCTCCATTCTGCGCACACCGTTCCCCCGGTGCGCACTCCGTTCCTTCATTGCGAACACTGTACGCACAGAGGAACAGTGTGCGCAATACCCATCTCCTGTACGCTCAATGCGAACGATGTACGCAACGAAGCAGGAGCAGAGGGAAGGGGAGCCGCCATGGCCGCCGAATCGAACCCGATCCCGTCCGTATGGGCCCGTCGGCAGCGCGAGCCCGACCAGCCCGCACTCAGCCGGGCCGCGATCGTCCGCGAGGCGATCACCATGCTGGACGCCGAGGGCATCGAGGCCCTGAGCATGCGCAAGCTCGCCACCCGACTGAACGCGGGCGCCACCTCCCTCTACCGGCACGTGGCGACCAAGGACGAGCTGATGGAGCTCGCGGTGGACGAGGTCTTCGGCGAGATCACCCTCCCGCCCGCCGACAGCCCCGACTGGCGCGCCGCCGCCACCGAGGCCGCCGGCGCCTTCCGGGCGACGGCCCTGCGCCACCCCTGGCTGTCGTCCGTCCTCGGCCAGGCCGGCCTCGCCTACCTCGGCCCCAACCTGATGGCCTACGGCGAGCGGCTGACCGCCCTCTTCGGCTCGGCCGGCTTCCCCGAGCCGACCCGGGCGATCGACACGCTCATCTCCTACGTCGTCGGCATGAGCACCACGGAGGCGGCCTGGCTCACCACCGTCGCCCGGGCCGGCGAGAGCGAGGCCGCGTTCATCACCCGGCTGATGCCCGCCGCCCGGGAGGCCACCTCGGGCCTCGACCACCTCACCAGCGCCTACGCGACCGCCTACACGGCCCCGGACCAGGACCCGGCCGCCATCCGCGACGCCAAGTTCACCTACGGCCTCCACGTGGTCCTGGACGGCCTGGCCCTCCGTCTGCCCCGCTGACCCGCCGCCCGGACGGCCCGCGGCCACCCCGCCCAACGCGGCAGCCGCCCGTCGCCCGTCGTCCGCCCACGACTCCGGCCGACCGGACCAAGCCGTCCAACTCCCCCGCAAAGGGACGGCGGACGCGGCCCACGCGCGGGCGTCCCCTCCCCACCCGGCGAAATACCGGCGGTCGCGGGGTGGGGAGCGGGCACAATGGCCTAGTGATGGTGGGCCGTCCGGTGTCGGGGGGCCAGGGAATGGAGGCCCGGGTGAGCGATCTTCCGCGCAAGGCAGTGACCCGCACGGCACGGCTCGCCGCCCTGCCGCTGGGGATAGCCGGACGCGCCACGCTCGGACTGGGCAAGCGCATCGGCGGCCGCTCCGCCGAGGTGGTGACGGCCGAGCTCCAGCAGGCCACCGCCGACCAGCTGTTCAAGGTCCTGGGCGAACTCAAGGGCGGGGCGATGAAGTTCGGGCAGGTGCTGTCCGTCTTCGAGGCCGCGCTGCCCGAGGAGGTCGCCGGGCCGTACCGGGCCGCGCTCACCAAGCTTCAGGACGCCGCTCCCCCGATGCCCGCCACCAAGGTGCACACCGCGCTCGCCCAGCGGCTCGGGGACGGCTGGCGCGAGCTGTTCCGGGAGTTCGACGACCGGCCGGCGGCGGCCGCCTCGATCGGGCAGGTGCACCGGGCGGTCTGGCACGACGGGCGCCGGGTCGCGGTCAAGGTGCAGTACCCGGGCGCGGGCGACGCCCTGCTCACCGACCTGACGCAACTGAGCCGGGTGGCCTGGCTGTTGGGCCCGCTGATCCCGGGGCTGGACATCAAGCCGCTGATCGCCGAGCTGCGCGAGCGGGTGTCGGAGGAGCTGGACTACGAGTTGGAGGCGCAGGCCCAGCGCCGGCACGCCGAGGAGTTCGCCGACGACCCGGACATCGTGGTGCCCGGCGTGGTGGCGCAGGCCGACCAGGTGCTGGTCACCGAGTGGATGGACGGCACCCCGCTGGCCGAGGTGATCACGGACGGCACCCAGGAGGAGCGCGACCGTGCCGGGCAGTTGCTGGCCCGGTTCCTGTTCGCGGGCCCGGCCCGGACCGGCCTGCTGCACGCGGACCCGCACCCGGGCAACTTCCGGCTGCTGAAGGACGACGGCCCGGCGTCGGGCTGGCGGCTGGGGGTGCTGGACTTCGGCACGGTGGACCGGCTGCCGGGCGGGCTGCCCGCGCCGATCGGGGCGTCGCTGCGGATGGCGCTGGACGGCGACGCGGCGGGCGTGCTGAAGATGCTGCGCGAGGAGGGTTTCGTCAAGCCCTCGATCGAGCTGGACCCGGACGCGGTGCTGGACTACCTGCGGCCGATCATCGAGCCGGCCGCCGTGGACAGCTTCCACTTCACCCGCGCCTGGATGCGCGCGCAGGCGGCCCGGATCGCCGATCCGCGCTCGCCCGCCTACAACCTGGGCAAGCAGCTGAACCTGCCGCCCGCGTACCTGCTGATCCACCGGGTGACGCTGAGCACCATCGGGGTGCTCTGCCAACTGGGCGCCCAGGCGCCGTTCCGGGCGGAGATGCTGGCGTGGCTCCCCCAGTTCGCCGATCGGGAACCGGCGAAGCCGGCCGGCCGCAAGCCATCCAGCCGCAAGCCGGCGGGCGGCAAACCCGCCGACCGCACCCGCAAGAGCTGACCCGAACGCCCCCGACGACCGCAGGCCGCTCCCCATGACGGGGGGCGGCCTGCGGCACGACGGGGGTGGAACGCGGGAAGGCCCCGCGCCGCGACTACATCAGCGCGACGGCGAGCGCCTTGCGGGCCCGCAGCGAGGCGCGCTCGGCGCGCTGCTTGAGCCGGCGGGCCCGGGCGACCCGGGTGACGAGGCGTTGGTGTTCGGCCTCGTGCAGGCGCTCTTGCATATGGGCGCGGGCCAGGGATTCGTGGAGGAGTTGCATTTCGAGGGTCCTGTTCTGGATCTGAAGTTCGGTGGTCTGCTCAGCGCGGACGGTGGCGGCGGCGGTCATGTGGTGGTCCTGCTCGTGGTGCGTGCTCGGGAAGGGGGCTGGTCGGGCTGCGTCGGCCTTGGCGGCGGCGATCCGGACGGAACGGCGGAGGGAGCTGTCCAGCAGGGGCTGCTCTCCCCGGCGGACGGCCCTGGCGCCGTGGGCGGGGTTCACGCCATGACCTCGGTCTTGCGCGGACGGCCACGCGGCCGCTTGCGGGCCACGACGACGCCCTGGACGAAGAGCTCGCCACCCCAAACGCCCCACGGCTCACGCCGCTCCAGCGCGCCGGTCAGACAGGCGTCCTTGACCGGGCAGGTGCCGCAGAGGGACTTCGCGTACTCGACGTCGGCGGGCGTCTCGGCGAAGAAGACCTCGGGGTCGAAGGCGCGGCAGGGGATGGGGAGCCCGAGCGCCTCGGCCTGCTCGATGGAGCTGATCTGCATGGAAAGAACCTCCGGGGGGTCGGCCTGGTCGGCCTTGGTGATCTGGCTTGTCGGCGGTACGGACGGGATGGGCGGTGTGATGACCGTGGACACTGTGGGCGTCTTCCTCGTCTTCTCAGTGGTTCCGGCCCAGATGGCTGGTGGGTCTGGGCCGGAGGCCCCGGGGGGCCTGGGTGGTCTTGCGTACCGGACAAAACAGAAGGGCCGCGGATCCCGGTGTGACGGGTTCCGCGGCCCTGGAGGTGCCGACCTGAGGTTTACTCAGGTTCGTTCTCTCCAGGGTTCAGGCCCGCGGAAGGCCCGCATCCGGATGGCCTCGGCGCCCGTAAAGGCGGCCATGGCCTGGTTAATCTGCTGCTCGTTCTGCTTCTGGGTGCTCCCGGCACCGACGACCTGCGCATAGTCGCCATGCATGGCGGCGGCTACGACTGCCTTCGGTGCCTGGGTCGGTCGCTCATCACGCAGGGAGCGCGACGTGCCGAACGACGCCCAGTCGCGGGACAGACCGGTCTCGACGGAGGTGCCTTCGACGTTCCTGCCGCCCGCGGCGGAGAAATCAGTGTGTCCAAGACCACTGACAACGGGGACGACGGAGACACCGCTGGTGTCGAGACCCAGACCGGTTCCACCGAGCTCGGCGAGCGCCCGCAGACGGGCGGCACGCAGGGAGGCAGCAACAACGGTCTGGCCAGTCATTTTGGTGATCATGATGTTTCCCACTGTCATCGCCTCCTCTCGGCGTCTCGCGGAGCCAGGTCGCCCCGGCTCCGAATGTTCGGATGTCTGTCTCGGTGAAGCTGTTGGGTGCAGGGGATTCGGCACAGGTGTGACCCCGTGCGATCGCGTCCCCTTGACCGCTCCGGCAGGCTATTGCGCTCCCGGTACGCCGCGCAAACTATTTTTCACGGCGGGTTCGGATGTCCCCCGAGCGGCCCCCGGGAGACTCCCCTGGACCTCGCCCGGACCGACTCACGCCGGATCGACCGGCTCGCCGTCCTGGACGCCGTCCGGTTCCTCCTCGGGCTCCTCCCCCGCACACAACGAGAGCACGGCCGCCCCGTACTTGTCCAGCTTCATCGCGCCGACCCCGGAGATCACGGCCAGCTCCTGGCGGCTGGCCGGCACGTCCTCGGCGATCGCCATGAGCGTCGCGTCGGTGAACACCACGTAGGCCGGCGCCCCCTGCTTCTTGGCCTGCCGGGCCCGCCACTCGCGCAGCCGCTCGTACAGCGCCTCGTCCATGGTGGACGGGCAGCTCTCGCAGCGGCGCAGCTTGCGCTCGACCGCCTCGGTGAGCACCTTCTCGCAGACCCGGCACTTGACCGGCCCCCGGACCCGCCGTCCGGCGGAGCGCTCGCCGGGCTCGGCGCCCCCGCGCCCGCCCCGCCCGCCGGTGCGTGCGCCGGGGGCGCTGGAGCCGGGGCGCAGCCCGTCCAGGAAGCGGCTGGGCTTGCGGCTGGCCCGGCCGCCCGGGGAGCGGCTGAGCGCCCAGGAGAGGGAGAGGTGCCTGCGGGCGCGGGTGACGCCGACGTAGAGGAGCCGGCGCTCCTCCTCGATCTGCTCGTCGGTCTTGGCGTAGATGATCGGCAGGGTGCCCTCGGTGAGGCCGACGAGGAAGACGGCGTCCCATTCGAGGCCCTTGGCGGCGTGCAGCGAGGCGAGGGTGACGCCTTCGACGGCGGGGGCGTGCTGGGCGGCGGCGCGGGCGTCGAGTTCGGCGACGTAGGCGGCGAGGTCGGCGCTGTGGCCGGCGGCGGCGCGGGTGCGCTCGAACTCCTCGGCGAGCCGGACGAGGGCGGCGAGGGACTCCCAGCGGTCGCGGACGGCGCCGGAGCCGGCGGGCGGTTCGGCGGTGAAGCCGCGGGCGGCGAGGACGGCGCGGACCTGGCCGGCGAGGTCGGGGGCGTCGGCGGTGAGCGGGTCGGCGGCGGCCCGGGCGGCGCCGCGCAGCAGGACGCCGGCGTCGCGGACCTCGGGGCGTTCGAAGAACCGCTCGGCGCCCTTGAGCTGGTAGGGGACGCCGAGGTCGGCGAGGGCCTGCTCGTAGACCTCGGACTGGCCGTTGGTGCGGAACAGGACGGCGATCTCGCTGGCGCGCACGCCGGCGGCGAGCAGGTCCTTGATCCGGCGGGCGGTGGTCTCGGCCTCGGTGGGCTCGTCCTCGTACTCGGTGTAGACGGGTTCGGGGCCGGCCTCGCGCTGGGAGACGAGTTCGAGGCGGTGGCGGGCGGCCTCGCCGCGGGCCTGGTTGAGCAGTCCGTTGGCGAGGTGGACGACCTGCGGGGTGGAGCGGTAGTCGCGGACCAGCTTGACGACCGTGGCCTCGGGGTGGCTGGTGCGGAAGTTGAGCAGGTAGTCGGGGGTGGCGCCGGTGAAGGAGTAGATGGTCTGGCTGGCGTCGCCGACGACGCAGAGGCTGGCGCCGCCGCCGGGGCCGGTCCACTGGTCGAGCAGCCGCTGCTGGAGCGGGGAGACGTCCTGGTACTCGTCGACGGTGAAGTGCCGGTACTGGGAGCGGACCTGGTCGGCGATGTCGGGGCGGTCCTCCAGGATGGCGGCGGTGAGCAGCAGGACGTCCTCGAAGTCGATGACGCCGCGGCGGCTCTTGGCCTCCTCGTAGACGCGGTAGACCTGGGCGGTCTCGGCCGGGTCGCGGGGGGCTTCGCGGCCGGACTTCTGGACGGCGGCGGGGTAGTCGTCGGGGCCGATCTGGGTGACCTTGGCCCATTCGATCTCGGCGGTGAGGTCGCGCAGTTCGGTGCGCTGGACGCGCAGGCCGCAGCGGCCGGCGGACTCGGCGACGAGCTGGACCTTGCGTTCGAGCAGCTGCGGCACGGGGCCGCCGACGGCGCGCGGCCAGAAGTACTGGAGCTGGCGCAGGGCGGCGGCGTGGAAGGTGCGGGCCTGGACGCCCTCGGCGCCGAGCTGGCGCAGCCGGCCGCGCATCTCGCCGGCGGCGCGGGCGGTGAAGGTGACGGCGAGGACCTGCTGGGGCTGGTACACGCCGCTGCGCACGCCGTAGGCGATCCGGTGGGTGATGGCGCGGGTCTTGCCGGTGCCGGCGCCGGCGAGGACGCAGACGGGCCCGTGCAGGGCGGTGGCGACGGCGCGCTGTTCGGGGTCGAGCCCGGCGAGCACGGCGTCGGGGCCCGTGGCGGCGGTGGGGTCGGCCCAGAGGGAGCCGTGGGGGCCGTCGGACGGGCTGCCGCTCAAGAGGTCTTCCTGCATGCGTTCCATCCTCTCAGCCCGGTGGGACAACGGGGGCGGGGTTGTCCACAGGCACGGTGTGATCGCAGGATGATCGCTGCGCACCGGGGCGCGCGGAGCCGTTCGTGCGCCGTCGTGGTGCGACGGAGCGTGGCCGTGCGGAATGACCGCCGCGCGGTGGGCGTTCCTGCCCTGAGACCGTACGCCCTCTTTCCGAAGGAGCCTCCTCGATGTCCGGCAGCGTGACGATGTACAGCACGACCTGGTGCGGGTACTGCAACCGACTCAAGAGCCAGCTGGACCGGGAGGGGATCGGCTACACGGAGGTCAACATCGAGGAGGACCCGGCGTCGGCGTCGTTCGTCGAGTCGGTCAACGGCGGCAACCAGACCGTCCCGACGGTGCTGGTGACGCCGAACGCCGGCGGCGAGCGGGTCGTGATGACCAACCCGAGCCTGCTTCAGGTGAAGAAGGCCCTCGGGGTCTGAGTGGCCTGAGTGACCTGAGTGGTCCGAATGCCCCGAGTGCCCCGAGTGCCCCTAGTGCCCCTAGTGCCCGAGTGGCCCGAGTGATCCGGGCCGCCCGAGCGGGCTGAGCCGGCCCGGGGCCCCGGGCCGGCGCGCGTCACTGCGCGTCGGCCCGGGCGGGGTCGACGGGTGCGGCGGGCGCGGGCAGGGTGGCGCGCGCGCCGAGGTCGCCGATGCCGTAGACCAGTCGGCTGCGGTCGGCCGAGTAGCGGGTCTCGATGACCCGGACGGGCCCGCGCCGGTCGTAGGTGACACGGGTCTGGACCATCAGCGGCACGCCGGGCCCGCCCTGGAACCACTGGGCCTCCTCGGGGCCGGGCATCCGGGCGACCAGGTGGTCGACGGCGCCGATCTCGGTGCGGCCGAGTTCGTCGAGGACGGCCTCGTCGCCGCCCTCGACCGGGTCCGGTTCCATCAGCGGGGTGCCGGCGGCGAGGCCGGCCCGGTAGTGGCTCTCCTCGATCGAGTAGGGCTCGCGGTCGAGCAGACGCAGCTGACGGCGGACCACGATGGCCTCGCCGGGGCGCAGTCCGAGCCGTTCGGCGATGTCCACCCGGGCCCGGACGATCATCATCTCGAAGTCGGTGGTGAGTTCGCGGCCGGCCTCGGCGGCCTCGCCGAGGTAGACGGCGGAGGGCACGGCCAGGCAGTCCCGGGGGGTGGGGGCCAGGGTGGGGCCGTAGGCGCGGTGGTCGAGGACGGGGTGTTCCCGCAGGTAGGTGCCCTTGCCCTGGAGGCGGACCAGGCGGCCTTCGTTGACCAGGACGTCGACGGCGAGCCGGACGGTGTTGCGGGCGACTCCGTATTGGCGTTCCAGTTCGCTCTCGACCGGCAGCGCGGCGTCGGCGGTGAACTCGCCTTCGGCGATCCGGCGGCGCAGGTCCGCGGCGAGGCGCTGGTATTTGGGGGATTGGGCGGTGCCCCGGGGGATTGTCACCCGAGTGAATGTAGCGAGCGCGATGGCGCGGTTTCAGCCGTTTCCGGCAATGTCGTCCGCGCGGGTTGACGAGGGCTGCCGGGTGGCGGGTGGCGGTAGCAGAACTGGCCCGTCCGGCCACGAACATCTGAGCGTGGCGGATTCGGGAGGGAATGGAAAAGAAAAACGGGGGCGCGCGGAATAACCCGCACGCCCCCCATTCATCGGGGATTACCAGCGCGCCGCCGCCGGCAGCGGTCCGCCGTACCAGAGCTCGACCAGGTGGCGCGCGATCGAGATCCCGGAGGGCGGCAGGATCTCCCCCGCCTCCATCCCGGCCCTCAGCTCGTCGCGGGAGAACCAGCGCGCCTCGGCCAGTTCCTCGCCGTCCACGGTGATCGCGGTCCCGCCCGGCAGCGCCCGGCCCGTGAAGCCGAGCATCAGGCTCGACGGGAAGGGCCAGGGCTGGCTGGCGACGTAGCGCACCTCGCCGACCTGCACGCCGGCCTCCTCGTGCACCTCGCGCACCACCGCCTGCTCGATCGACTCCCCCGGCTCGACGAAGCCGGCCAGGGTGGACCAGCGGCCCTCCGGCCACAGCGCCTGGCGGCCGAGCAGGCAGCGGTCCTGGTCGTCGGTGATCACCATGATCACCGCCGGGTCGGTGCGCGGGTAGTGCTCGGCCGCGCAGGAGGTGCAGCGCCGCACGTGCCCGGCGCCGGCCTTCTCGGTCGGGTGCCCGCAGCGCGAGCAGAAGCTGTGCAGCCGGTGCCAGTGCTCCAGCGCGACGGCGTGCACCAGCAGTCCGGCGTCCCGGTCCGACAGCATCGCGCCGACCTCGCGCAGCCCTGCCGGACGGGCGTCGCCGTCCAGCCGCCCGGGCAGGCTCTCACCGGCCAGCGCGAAGTACGAGACACCGTCCTCGTCCGTGCCGAGGAAGTACCGGTCCCCGGTCTGCGGCGCCTCGAAGGAGGGCAGCAGCACGAGTTCGGTGCCCTGCGCGGTGTCGACGACGAACGCCTCGCCGCCGGCGATCGGCAGCACCCGGGTGGCCGGGTGGCTCCAGGCGGCGGCCAGCCAGGGCTCGTCCAGCCGGTGCTCGGCCGCCCGGTCCACCCCGGCCCGGGCCAGTGCCAGGTTCAGTGGGCGTTCGGTCTCAGGCACGGTGCTCACTTCGTTCCATCCCCACGTGATGAATCATCCGGATGAGTGATCTGACTGCCATGGTGTGCCCGCGCGGGGTCACGCGCCGGGCCGGAAGTTCTCGGCCAGGTCCCCCCACAGGTACGCGGCGGTCTCCACGCCCTTGGCCAGCAGGTCCAGTTCGACCTTCTCGTTGACCGAGTGCCAGCCGTCCGAGGGCACCGAGATGCCGAGGAACAGCACCGGCGCGCCGAGCACGTCCTGCAGGTCGGCGGCGGGGCCGGAGCCGCCCTCGCGGGTGAAGAGGACCTTCTGCCCGAAGGCCCGCCCCATGGCGCGGACGGTGGACTGCAGCGCCGGGTGGTCCAGCGGGGTCAGGCAGGGCCGGGTCGCGCCCGGGAAGGTCAGCTCGTGGCGGATGCCCTCGGGTACCCGCGCGGCCACCCACTCCCGGACGGCCTCGCGCACCTTCTCCACCTCCTGCCCGGCGACCAGTCGGAAGGACAGCTTGAGGTGCGCCGAGGACGGCACGATGGTCTTGCCGCCGGGGCCGGTGTAACCGCCCCAGACGCCGTTGACCTCGGCGGTCGGGCGGGCCCAGACCCGCTCCAGGGTGGAGTAGCCGGCCTCGCCCCGGGTGCCGTACGACTTGGCGACCCTGAGCCACTGCGCCTCGTCGAAGGGCAGTTCGGCGAACAGCTCGCGCTCGCGGTCGGTCAGTTCGATCACGCCGTCGTAGAAGCCCGGGATGTCCACCCGGCGGTCGGCGTCGTGCAGGCCGGCCGCCAGTTCGGCGGCGACCTGCGCCGGGTTGGGGACGGCGCCGCCGAAGGAGCCGGAGTGGATGTCGGTGTCCGGGCCGTACAGGTCGATCTGGGCGTCGGCCAGGCCCCGCATGCCGGTGCAGACGGTCGGCGTGGTCTCGGACCACATGCCGGTGTCCGAGATGACCACCACGTCGGCGGCCAGCCGCCCGGCCTCGCGCCGGACCAGGTCGGCGAAGTGCGGCGAGCCGGACTCCTCCTCGCCCTCGATCAGCAGCTTGAGGTTGACGGCCGGCGCGGTGCGGCCGGTGGCGGCCAGGTGGGCGCGCACGCCCAGGGTGTGGAAGAACACCTGGCCCTTGTCGTCGGCCGCGCCGCGGGCGAACAGCCGTCCGTCGACCACGGTCGGGGTGAACGGCTCCGTCGCCCAGCCGTCCTCCTTCGCGGCGGGCTGCACGTCGTGGTGCCCGTAGACCAGGACGGTCGGCGCGGACGAGTCCCCGGAGGGCCACTCGGCGAACACCGCCGGCAGGCCGTCGGTCTCCCACACCTCGGCCACCGGGAAGCCGGTGTCGCGCAGCTTGGCGGCCAGCCACTCGGCGGAGCGCCGCACGTCGCCGGCGCGGGCCGGGTCGGCGGAGACCGAGGGGATGGCCAGCCACTCGGAGAGGTCGGCGAGGAAGCCGGCCTGGTGCTGGTCGATGAAGGAGCGGACGACG
Organism: Kitasatospora sp. NPDC086801; assembly: GCF_044745805.1. Classification (NCBI taxonomy): domain Bacteria; kingdom Bacillati; phylum Actinomycetota; class Actinomycetes; order Kitasatosporales; family Streptomycetaceae; genus Kitasatospora; species Kitasatospora sp. NPDC086801. The sequence continues at coordinate 130,821 of NZ_JBIVAX010000020.1, read as the reverse complement.
CTGTCCGGAGTTCTCGTCATACGGACGACTTTAGTTCGCCCGTGCGGGTGCCCGCCCCGGCCGTCCGGCTGCCGGGCGCCGTCGGGGCTGTAACCTCCGTCACCCCCGTCCGCGCCCCCGGAGTGGACGGGGCGCGGACGGGGGTGACGGAAGGGTGCACGAACCTCAGCCGGAGCGGCGCAGCAGGGAGATCCGCGAGCGGGTGAGCAGCGCGGCCAGGCCCGCCGCGAGCAGCGGCAGCACCACCACGGTGACCCCGATGGTGAGCCACGGGAAGACCACGACCGACTTGTTGGCGATCATCTCGGCGGGCATCCCGGGGGCGGTGGCCGCCACGCCCTGGACCTTGCGCAGGGCCACCGCCGGCACGATCCCGCAGACGGTGCCGAGCAGGGTGCCCATGGCGGCGATCACCCCGCACTGGAAGCCGGACAGCGTGCGCCGGATCCGGGGCTCGGCGCCGACCGCCGCGAGGGTGGTCAGGTCGCGCTGGGAGTCGGCGGCGGCGAGTCCGGTGGCGATTCCGGCCGCGCCGAGGGCGACGATGCCGGCGAAGATCGACAGTCCGAGGCCGATCAGGTCGGACCTGGACTGGTAGCCGCGCTCGATCGAGAAGACGTCCTGGTCGGTGAGCTTGGCCAGCGCCCCGTTGGCCTTCTGCTGGGCGCCGTCGGAGGGGGCGCCGTCGGGCAACCAGACCGAGCCGGCCGGGGAGGTGGTGAGGCCGAGCCGGGTGGCGGTCTCGGCGCTGATCACGGCTTGGCCGCTGGCCGGCACCGACGCGGACGCGAGGACGGCGTCGACGGCGATCTCGGTGCGGCCGGGCTTCTTGGGGGACGGCCCGGCCGTCCCTTCGATCGGATCGTTCAACTCGACCGCGACCTTGCCGTCCTTGAGGTAGCTCGCGTCGAAGACCACGGCCTTGCCGGCGGCGAGGGCCTGCCCGGCGGCCGGGTCGGTGACGCCGTAGAGGTTGCGCAGCAGGGTGGCGTCGCCCACGGAGAGGTTGCTGAATTGGTTGCCGCGGTGGCCGCTGCTCTGGCAGCGCGGGTCGGTGCCGAGGATGTGCTCCGTCTCGGTGGTGCTGCGCTCGGTGTCGTCGAGGGCGGGGCAGCGCAGTTCCTTGGGCAGCTCGACCCGGATGTAGCCGCAGTCGGTGCCGCCGTCGGCGCAGTCGCCCTTGTAGTTGACGCGCTGGACGTCGGCGCGCGGCCCGAGGGCGGGGATGTTGCGTTCCACCGCGTCGCGCATCTGCGGCAGCAGCTTGCCCTCGGAGGCGGGCAGCCAGCCGCTGCCGAGCATGACGGCGCCGGAGGGGGCGGCGGCGGTGTACTCGCGGCGGTTCCCCTCGTCGTAGCTGGCGAGGTAGACGCTGACCGCGACGGTGCCGGCGACGGCGGCCATCACGGCGGCGACGGCGGGCGCGGTGCGGCCGCGGTGGCGCACCGAGTCGCGCAGGGCGAGCCGGGGGCCGAGCGAGAGCCAGCGGCCGAGCCGGCCGAACAGGCCGACCAGGTAGGGCGTCAGGGCGACCATGCCGAGTTCGGCGACGGCCGAGCCGCCGAGGACGGACAGGCTGCGGTTGGCGAAGCCGCTGGTGGCGCCGAGCAGGGCGAGCGCGGAGCCGCCGCCGACCATCACCAGGCCGACCAGGGCGAGCTTGCGGCTCGGGGGCTTGAGCGAGTCGCGGCCGGTGAGCGCGGCGACGACGTCCTGGCGGGAGGCCTGGACGGCGGGCACGACGGCGGCGAGCAGGCCGGTGACCAGGCCGACCAGGAGCACGCCGAGCAGGTCGAGCGGCTGGAGGTCGAAGTGGCCGAAGCGCTGGCCGGCGTACTCCTCGGCCCGGGTGCGCAGCAGGGCGACCAGGCCGATGCCGAGTCCGAGGCCGACGACGGCGCCGGTGACGCCGAGGACGATGCCGCCGCCGAGGACGACGGCGCGGATGTTGGCTCGCTCACCGCCGCCGGCGGCGAGCAGGCCGAGCTGCCGCCGGGAACGCCTGGCCCCGACGGCGAAGGCGGGGCCCGCGAGGAGGACGATCTCCAGCAGGGCCATGCCGACGACGGTGGCGAGGATGACGACGGAGGTGCGGTCGAGGTAGCCGGGGGCGCCGCCGCGCTTGTCGGCCTCGACGTAGTAGGGCACGTCGGCCCGGGCCGGCGGGTCGAGCAGGACGGCGCGGGAGGCGAGGGTGAAGCCGTAGCCGCCCAGTTCGGTGACCTTGGGCCAGTCGAGGGTGGTGCCGGCGGGGAGCTTGACGAGCCAGCGGGTGGGCGCGTCGGTGCCGGCGTTGCGACCGCGGTCGGCGCCGGGGAGCTTGGCGACCTGGCTGATCAGGGTGCCGGGCCGGGCGATGATCTCGGTGGCCGTCAGTTCACCGGGGTACTCGACGACGCCGGTGATGGTGAAGGGGGTGTCCTCCAGACCGCGGACGGCGGTCTGGTCGCCGACCTTGAGACCGGAGCGGGAGAGGAATTCCCGGGTGACGGCGGCTTCGCGGTCGGTGGTGGGGGCGCGGCCCTTGACCAGGTTGATCCGGCCCTTCCAGACCGGGTCGGTGAGGTCCAGCTCGGTGGTCCCGGTGGTGAGCAGGCCCTGGGAGCTGCCGGCGGCGATGTAGGGGCCCTGCCGCTCGGGCACGAGGGTGGTGCCGGGCGGGAGCAGTTGGCGGGCCAGTTCGGCGGGGTCGGTGTCGAGGCTGCGCTGCTGGGCGGGGGTGTACTGGGGCGCGGCGCCGTCCTTGGCATCGTCCTTGGCGCCGTCCTTGGCGCCGTCCTTGGCATCGTCCTTGGCGCCGTCCTTGGCATCGTCCTTGGTGCTCTTGACGCTCGTGCCCTTGTCGGGGTCGGGCGCCTGCAGGACGGTGGCGCCGCGTTCGAGCATCTGCAGTTCGCCGTCGGCCTGGCCCATGACGCGCACGACGTGTTCGGCGGGTTCGAGGTCGGCGCTGCGGAAGACCACGTCGGCGCCGGTGACGCCGAGGACGGGCAGCGCGACCATGGCGATGACCAGGGCGCTGCGGCCCTTGGCCCGCAGGGCGTCGCGGCGGGCGATGCGCAGGGCGACGCGCCAGGCGCTGAGCTTCACTCGTCCACCTTCATGCTGTTGGTGGCGGCGCTGACGAGCAGGCTGGCGGCGTCCTGGCTGACGCTCTCGTCGACCATGCGGCCGTCGCGCAGGAAGACCACGCGGTCGGCCCAGGCGGCGTGCCGGGCCTCGTGGGTGACCATCATGGCGGCGGCGCCGGCGTCGCAGCGGGCGCGCAGGACGGCGAGGACGGCCTCGCCGGTGGTGGAGTCGAGGGCGCCGGTGGGCTCGTCGGCGAGGACGAGGCGGCGCTCACCGATGAGGGCACGGGCGATGGCGACGCGCTGCTGCTGGCCGCCGGACATGTCGTCGGGGAAGCGGTCGGCGAGCTCGGGGATGCCGAGTTCCTCCAGGGCGGCGAGCGCCTCGCGGCGGGCGGCGCGGGCGGAGAGGCCGTCGAGCTCGCGCGGCAGCGAGATGTTCTCGCCGGCGGTGAGGGCCGGGATCAGGTTGTAGTCCTGGAAGACGTACCCGATGGAGCGGCGGCGGACCTGGGCGAGCTGCTTGCGGTTGAGCCCGCCGAGGGCGACGCCCTCGACGAGGACCTGGCCGGTGGTCGGGGTGTCCAGTCCGCCGGCGAGGGTGAGGAGCGTCGACTTCCCGGAGCCGGACGGGCCCATGACGGCGACGAACTCGCCGGGGTGGACCTTGAGGTCGATGCCGCGCAGGGCCTGGACCTCCGCGGCGCCTTGGCCGTGGACGCGGGTGACGTTCTCCAGGTGCAGTACCGGTGTCTGCGGGGCCGGTTCGGTGTGGGACATGGTTCCCCCCTTGTGCTGGTGGTGGGCTCGGCGTCGGGTCCGGGCCGGTGGTTCGGGTGGGCCGCCGGGGTCAGGTGCGCGAGCGGCGGCGGGCGGGCCGGGCGGCCGTGGCGCCGCCGTCGCGGGCGGCTTCGGCGGCGCGGGCCTGTTCGGTCTCGGCGTGCTGGGAGAGCCGGGTCTCGCAGTGGTCGAGCCAGCGGATCTCGGCCTCGGTCTGGAAGATCATCTGGTCGAGGACGAGCAACCAGGCCAGGTCGTTGCTCGCGGAGGGCGCGGCACCGGGCCGTGGCTCTCCGGAGAGCGCCCGGCCCTTGAGCCGGGTGTAGTCCTGGAGCGCCTTGATGCTGTGCCGGCGCTGGCCCTGGACGACGGCGGAGACGTCCACCCCGGGGACGGTGACGGCCATGGCGAGCTTGATGGCCAGTTCGTCGCGCGGGGGGTTGGTCCGGGGCACCGGGGTGTCGAACCAGGCCCGCAGCTCGGTGCGTCCCTGGTCGGTGACGGCGTAGAACTGGTGGCCCTCCTCGTCCTCTCCGGCGGGCTCGACCAGGCCGTCCCGTTCCAGTCGGGACAGCGTGGTGTAGACCTGCCCGACGTTGAGCGGCCAGGTGGCGCCGGTGCGCGCCTCGAACTCGGTGCGCAGTTGGTAGCCGTAGCGCGGGCCCTGGTCGAGCAGGGCGAGCAGACCGTGTCGGATGGACATACTCAGTATGTATACCCGGTATGCCCTACAGGCTCAAGCCGCGCCCCCGCCCCCGGCGAGCGGGTACCGTCGTGCGGTGTGAGCCAGTTGCGCATCGCCACCTTCAACCTGCTGCACGGTCAGCCGCTCGCCCCGGACGGCGCCCCGCGGCCCTACCCCGCCGACGCCGGCGGGCCGCTGGCGGAGGCGGTCGCCGCGCTGGACGCCGACGTACTGGCCCTCCAGGAGGTGGACCGCCACCAGTCCCGATCCGGCGGCACCGACCAGGCCGCGGTGGCCGCCAAGGCCATGGGGGCCACCGACTGGCGGTTCGCCGCCGCCCTGCACGGGCGCCCGGCGCCGGTCGCGGGCTGGGTGCCGGAGCCCTCGGCGCCCGACGGCCTGCGGGTGTACGGGCCCGGCGACGTGGGCGACGGCGCCCTGCCCTCGTACGGCACCGCACTGCTGACCCGGCTGCCGGTGCGGCACTGGCGGGCCCGCCGGTTCGCCCCGGCGCCGTTCGGACTGCCGCTGCGGGTGGCCGGCCGGCGCGGGCTCACCCCGGTGCCGGACGAGCCGCGGGCGGCGCTGGCCGCCGTACTGGAGGGCGACCACGGCCCGTTCACCGTGGTGGCGGCGCACCTGTCCTTCGTCCCCGGGTGGAACATGGCGCAGCTGGCCGGCATCCGGCGGTGGATCGCGGACCTGCCGCAGCCGTACCTGGTGCTCGGTGACTTCAACCTGGTCGGCGCGGTGCCGCGCACCGTGCTCGGCGGGGCGACCGCGCTGGAGCGCACCGCGCCCCGGGCCCGGGTGCGGGAGCTGCGGGCGGCCCGGCGGGCCCGGCCGGCCCTGGCCGAGTCGCGCCGGCGCCGGGTGCGCGAGCCCCGCCCCCGCCTGCCGGGCTGGTACGACCTGGCCCGCACCCCGACATACCCCTCGCACCGCCCGGCGGTGCAGTTCGACCACGTGCTGGCGGTCGGCGTGCCGCGCGCCGCGGTCGGCCCGGCGGCGGCGCCGCGCACGGCGGTGTCGGACCACCGGCCGCTGCTGGTGGAGGTCTCGCTCTAGCGCTGCTCCAGTGCCGCTCTAGTGTCTGGTCAGGATGCCGTTCTGGCGCGGTAGTTGGGCGCCGGCGGCGGGGGCCGGATCGTACTGGAGGAGCAGCATGGCCGCGTCGTCGCCGAGTTGGCGGCCGACGTGGCGCACCACGTCCTCGTGCAGGCGCTGCAGGACGTCCGCCGGGCGGCCGTCGGCGCAGCGCGGGAGGCGTTCGGCGAGCGGGTAGAAGGCGCCGGAGCGGTCGCGGGCCTCGATCACCCCGTCGGTGAACAGCAGGACCCGGTCGCCGGGCCGCAGCGGCACCCGGTGCACCGGCGGCCGGACGTCGGCCGGGTCGAGGACGCCCAGCGGCGGGACGGTCTCGGCGAGTTCGAGCGGCCGGACGTCCCCGCCGCGCAGCAGCAGCGGCGAGGGGTGGCCGCAGTTGACCAGTTCCGCGGTGCCGTCCGCTCCGACGCCGATCAGCACCAGGGTGACGAACTCCTCCTCCACGCCCGGGTGGTCGTTCTCGTGCAGGGCCCGGTCGAGGCTGACGGCCAGCCAGCCGGCGACCCGGTCCAGTGCGGGTTCCTGGTGCGCGGCCTCGCGGAAGGCGCCGAGGACGGCGGCGGCGGTCTCGACCGCGCCGAGGCCCTTGCCGCGGACGTCGCCGACCACGGCCCGCACCCCGTGCCGGGTGTTGACCACCTCGTACAGGTCGCCGCCGATCCTGGCGTGCGCGGCGGCGGCCTCGTAGTGGACGGCCGCCTGGACGGTGCCGACCCGCTCGGGGACGGGCCGCAGCAGCACCCGGCGGGCGATCGAGGCGACGAGCTGGGCGTCGGCCAACGCCCGCTCCTGGCGCAGCCGCAGGGTGGCGCTGACCCAGCCGATCAGGGCGACCAGCAGGATCGCGAAGACGCTGGCGGCGTGCACGGACTGGTCGAGCGCGTCGCTGCGGAAGGCCATCAGGAAGGCCACCGCCTCGGTGAGGAGGCCGATGGCGAGCGGGTACCAGGTTCGGTGGCTGACCACGGCGGCCAGCGCGGGGACGGCGGTGAGGGCCGGTTCGACCGTCACCTCGGTGTTGCTGACGTAGTCGAGGGCGACGATCAGCGCCATGCCGATGAAGGGCAGCGCGAGCGCCGTCCTCGGCCAGGTGCCGGTCACGCCCGGAGCGGGTCCCGGGGTCGGCCCGGTGAACCGCTCTCTGATCCATCCGGTCGCGCTCAACGTCGGTTACTCCAGCAGAAGACGCCGATGCCCGGGGGCACCTGCGGTGATGACTGAGGGTTAGGGAATGCGGGCCTCGCTGGCGGCCGGAGCACGGGGGTTGACCGGTTACCGACCCCACAATAGGCGCGAAACGTGCATGACGCACAGGTTTCGGGCGCTGCCGTGATGACTTGAATGCTCTGCGTGACTCATTCTTCACTGTTCCCGATCAGGAGCCGTTCCAACTCTTTTCGGTCGGGAAGTCCTGTCGGACGGACGATCCGCCCGCTGCGGACGTACAGGAAGGACGCCGTGACCTGCTCCGGCGGAACGCCCGCCTGCTCGGCCCAGGCGATCCGGTAGACCGCGAGCTGCAACGGGTCGGCGGTCTCCTCGCGGTGGGTCTTCCAGTCCACCACTTCGTAGCGTGACGCGCCACCGGTTACTGACGTCACGTCACCGTCCCGGTAGACCGCGTCGATCCGGCCGCGCACCACCCGCCCCCCGAGCACCAGCTGGAACGGCGCCTCCACCCGGTGCGGCCGGCGCTGGGCGTACGGGGTGCGCAGGAACGCCTCCTTGAGCTGCTCCAGGTCCTGCTCGTCCTCGATGCCGTCGTCGTCGGCGCCGGGCAGCGCGCCCGGCTCGATCAGCAGCAGCGGTTCGATCCGGGACTGCACCCAGGCGTGGAAGCGGGTGCCGCGCCGGGCGGCCGGCTGCGGCGGGCGCGGCATCGGCCGGGCCAGGTCGCGGGCGAAGCCGTCCGGGTCGGCGGCCAGGCGCAGCAGCTGGGTGGCGGACAGCGCGGCGGGCAGCGGCACGTCGCGGGCGGTGCGCCGGGAGCGCTCCAACTCGCCCAGCAGCGCGGTGAGGTCGCGGTCCCAGGAGGCCACCTGGCGCTGGTCCTCGGCGGCCATCGGCTCGGGTTCGGGGGCGGGCGCGCCGGCCAGCCGGGCGTGCACCACCTCGGCGACCCGGCGGCGGGCCAGCTGGGCGGCCGGGTCCAGCGGCAGCGGCCAGGGGCGCTCGACGGGGGCGGCCAGCGCCGGGTTCTCGGCGCCCTTCTCCGGCTGCTCGGCCCAGTGCTCGACCTCCCCGGCACCGGGCCGCCCGCAGTGCTCGCGCAGCTGCTCCAGGAAGGCGGACGGGCCGCGGACGGTCTTCTGGCTGGGCCCCCACCAGTGCCCGGAGGCCAGCAGCAGCGCGCGCGGGCGGGTGAACGCGACGTAGCCCAGGCGCAGCTCCTCGGTGCCGGAGTGCTCGGCCAGCTCCCGCTTGAACGCGGCCATGGCCTTGCCGTCCCAACCGCCGCGCACGTCGGGCAGGGTGTCCGCGTCGCCGCGCAGGGCGTGCGGGAGCACCCGCTTGCTGCTGGTCCAGCGCTCGCGCGAGGTGGCGGACGGGAACGATCCCCTGACCAGGCCGGGGACGGCGACGACGTCCCACTCCAGGCCCTTGGACTTGTGCGCGGTGAGCACCTTCACGGTGTCCTCGCCGCCGGGCAGGCTGCTGTCCAGGCCGCGCTCGTACTCCTGGGCGGCGCGCAGGAAGCCGAGGAAGGCGGCCAGGCCGGGGTCGCCGTCGAGGTCGGAGAAGGAGGCGGCGACGTCCAGGAAGGCGTGCAGGGTCTCGCGCCGCCGGGCGGCCAGCGCCTGCGGGGAGGCGGCGAGTTCGACCTCCAGGCCGGTGACGGCCAGCACCCGGTGCAGCACGTCCATCAGCGGGTCGGCGAGCGAGCGGCGCAGGTCGCGCAGTTCCTGGCCGAGGCGGGCGAGGCGGACCTTCGCCTCGGCGGAGAAGGGGAGTTCGTCGGGCTGCTCCGCGTCGAGGAAGGTCTCCACCGCGTCGGCGAGCGAGACCACCTCGGTGGGGTCGGCCTCGGCGACGGCCGCCGTCAGCGCCTCCACGCCCTCGGGCCGGTCGGTGCGCACCAGGTCGGCGGCCCGGCGCCCGAGCAGGGCGAGGTCGCGCGGGCCGATCCGCCAGCGCGGGCCGATCAGCAGGCGCACCAGCGCGGCGTTGGCGGTCGGGTCCTGGAGCACCTCGCAGACCGCCACCAGGTCGGCCACCTCGGGCAGTTGCAGCAGGCCGCCCAGGCCCACCACCTCGACCGGCACCTCGCGGGCGACCAGCGCCGCGTGGATGTCCGGGAAGGCCGCGCCGCCGCGGCACAGCACGGCGATCCGGCCGGGCGCGGTGCCGGTGCGCACCAGGTGGGCGATCGAGTCGGCGAGCCAGTCGACCTCCTCGGCGTGGGTGGGCAGCAGCGCCGCCCGCACGTAGCCGTCCTGCTCGGCGCCGGGGGCCGGGCGCAGCGCCTCGACGCCCTCGTGCATGGCCCGCAGCGGCGCGGCGAGGTGGTTGGCGAAGGCGAGCAGCCGCCCGCCGCTGCGGCGGTTCTCGCTGAGCGCGTAGCGGGCGGCGGGGCGGCCGTCGGCCTTCGGGAAGTGCCGGGGGAACTCGTCGAGGTTGGCGACGGAGGCGCCGCGCCAGCCGTAGATCGCCTGGCAGGGGTCGCCGACGGCGGTGACGGGGTGGCCGGTGGCGCGGTGGCCGGGGCCGCCGGTATCGGGGCGTGTGCCGTCGGGGCCGCCGGTATCGGGGCGTGTGCCGTCGGGGCCGGCTCCGAACAGGCCGGCCAGCATCAACCGCTGGGCGACCGAGGTGTCCTGGTACTCGTCGAGCAGCACGACCCGGAACTGGCCGCGGAGCAGCGCGCCGACCTCGGGCCGCTGCTGGGCGAGCCGGGCGGCGGCGGCTATCTGGTCGCCGAAGTCCATCAGCCCGGCGGCCTGCTTGCGGCGCCGGTAGTCCTCGACCAGGCGCAGCAGCTCCAGCCGGGCCCGGGCGGTGACGGGCACGGCCCGCAGGTCGTCGTTGGTGAGCTTGACGGTGGCGAGGGTGTCCAGCAGGTCCTCGTCGTGGGCGCGCAGGGTGTCCGGCTCGACCAGGTGCTCGGCGAGTTCGCCGTCCAGCGCGATCAGGTCGGCGACCAGGTTGGCGAAGGTGCCGGTGAGCGCGGGGAACGGGCCGCGGGCGGTGCGCAGCACCCTGGCGGCGAGCTGGAAGCGGGTGGCGTCGGCGAGCAGCCGCACGTCGGGTTCGACGCCGATCCGCAGGCCGTGCTCCTTGAGCAGTCGGCCGGCGAAGGCGTGGTAGGTGGAGATCTCCGGTTCGCCGAGCGGCTCCGCGTCGTCCTCCTCGGCGACGCCGGCTCTCAGCAGGGCGGCGCGCACCCGCTCGGCGAGCTCGCCGGCGGCCTTGTTGGTGAAGGTGAGGCCGAGCACCTCCTCGGGCCGGACGGCGCCGGAGCCGACCAGCCAGACCACCCGGGCGGCCATCACCGTGGTCTTGCCGGAGCCGGCGCCGGCCACGATCACGGCCGGTTCCAGGGGGGCGCCGATGGCCGCCATCTGCTCCCGGTTGAACGGGATGCCCAGCAGCTCCTTGAGCTGGTCGGGATGGCTGAGCACGGCGGTCACCCCGCAACGTTAACCGGAGCGGCGGACAACCTTCACTCGACGAGCTGGGCCCCGTCCCGCTGGGCGGAGCAGCTGCGGCGGAAGGTGCAGCGGTCGCAGCCGCCGCCGGTCTGCGGGACGAAGCGCTCGGCGAGGACCCGGCCGGCCGCGTCGGCGAGCAGGTTCTCGATCCACGGCTCGCCCTCCGGCGGGTCCTGCCGCTGCACCTTGGGGGCGTCCTGGGCGGCCTTGGCGGCGGGCTCGCGCAGGTGGACGAGTTCGGCGCCGCCGGTGGCCGGGGGGCGGTCGGCGAAGCCGGGCAGCTCGTTGAGCGCCCCGGCGCGGACGGCGAGCTGGTAGACGGCGAGCTGCTTGTGCTCGGGCAGCGACTTGTCGGTGGGGATCTGCTTGCCGGTCTTGAAGTCGACCACGTAGGCGCGCCCGGCCGCGTCCTTCTCGACCCGGTCCATCGAGCCGCGGATGCGCACCGAGACGCCGCCGGCGTCGAGGGTGACGTCGAAGCCGTGCTCGGTGGCGACGAGGGCGCGGCCGCGTTCCAGCACGTGCCAGTTGAGGAAGCGCTCCAGGGCGGCGCGGGCCTGGGTCTTCTCCTGCTGGGACTTCCAGGGCGCGTCGAAGGCCAGCGCGTCCCAGACGGTGTCCAGGCGTTCCATCAGGACGGCGAGGTCGGCGGGGGTGCGCCCGGAGCCGACCTCGTCGGCGAGCGCGTGCACGACGTTGCCGAAGCCCTGGGCGGCGGAGCCGGCTCCCCGGGCCTTGACCTCCTTGTCCAGGAACCACTGCAGCGAGCAGTTCTCCAGTTGCTCCAGACCGCTGCCGGACAGCCGCACCGGCAGGTCGGCGCTGCGCAGCGGGTCCGGGGCGGCGGTGGCGTCGGCCAGGCCCCACCAGCGGTCGGGGCGGGCGGCGGGCACCAGCGGCAGGCCCTCGTCGTCGGTGGCGGCGGCGAGGACGGCGAGCCGTTCGGCGGCGGCCCGGCGCAGTTCGGGCGAGCGGGCCGGGTCGACGGTGACGGCCCGCAGTTCGGCGACCAGCGCGGCGACGGACAGCGGGCGGCGCGGGCGGTGGGTGACGTCCTCGACGACGACCGGCGGGGTGCGGCGCACGACCCTGCCGGTGCGCGGGTCGATGTCCTCGCGGTAGAGCTCGCGCAGGAAGCGGGAGGGCTCGTCGCCGTCGTCGGCGGGGGCCTTGACGGCGGTGACGATCAGCCGCTCCCGGGCGCGGGTCGCGGCGACGTAGAAGAGCCGGCGCTCCTCGCCGAGCAGGGCGCCCGGGGAGAGCGGTTCGGCGAGGCCGTCGCGGCCGATCCGGTCGGCCTCCAGCAGGGAGCCGCGGCGGCGCAGGTCGGGCCAGAGGCCGTCCTGGACGCCGGCGACGACGACCAGGCGCCACTCCAGCCCCTTGGAGCGGTGGGCGGTCATCAGCCGGACGGCCTCGGGGCGCACGGCCCGGACGGTGAGGGTGTCGGCGGCGATGTCCTGGGCGTCGAGCTCGGCGAGCAGGTCGAGGGCGCCGCGGTGGCCGGTGACCTGCTCCTCGGCGCGGGCGGCGGTCTCGAAGAGGGCGCACAGCGCGTCGAGGTCGCGGTCGGCGTTGCGGCCGGCGGCGCCGCCGCGCAGGGCGGCCCGTTCCAGGCGCTCGCGCCAGCGGCGGCTGCCGTCCCACAGCTCCCAGAGCGCCTCCTCGGCGGTGCAGCCGCCGGCGAGGCGTTCGCGGACCTTGCGCAGCAGGGTGCCGAGGTCGCGGGCCCGGCGGGCGTGGGCGGGGTCGAGGGCGATCAGCCGCTCGGGTTCGGCGAGGGCCTCGCGCAGGAGGTCGCCGGCCGGGCGCGGGGCGGCGGGGTTCCGGTCGGCGCGCAGGGCGGCGCGTTCCTCCTCGCGCAGGGCCCGGCCGAGGCGGCGCAGGTCGGAGCCGTCGAGGCCGCCGAGCGGGCCGGTGAGCAGGGCGTGGGCCAGCTCGGTGGTGAGCGGGTCGGGCGCGTCGGGGTCGCCGTGCCGGTCGCGGGCGGCCTGCTCGGCGCAGACCCGCAGGGCGAGCAGCAGGTGGGCGACGGCCGGTTCCTCGCGCAGCGGCAGGTCGTCGCCGTCGATCTCCAGCGGGACGCCGGCCGCGCCGAGCGCCCGCCGCACGCCGGGGATGGAGCGGGCGCCGGCCCGGACCAGGACGGCCATCTCGCCCCAGGGCACGCCGTCCTCCAGGTGGGCGCGGCGCAGCAGGTCGGCGATCGAGTCGAGTTCGGCGCCGGGGGTGGGGTAGGTGTAGACCTCGGCCCGGCCGCCCTCGCGGGAGGGCAGCAGCGCGCGGTGCTGGGCGAGCTTGTCGGCGGGCAGCCGGCCCATCGGCATCCGCCGGGCGATCTCCCGGGAGGCGGCGAGCAGGACGGCGCCGGAGCGGCGGGAGACGCGCAGCACCTTGACGTCGGCGGGTTCGCCGTCGGCCCGGCGGAAGGTCTGCGGGAAGTCGAGGATGCCGTTGATGTCGGCGCCGCGGAAGGCGTAGATCGACTGGTCGGGGTCGCCGACCGCGACGAGTTCGCGGCCGCCGCCGGCCAGCTGGCGCAGCAGCCGGACCTGGGAGGGGTCGGTGTCCTGGTACTCGTCGACGAACACCACCTCGTAGCGCCGCCGTAGTTCCTCGCCGACCTCGGGGCGTTCGGCGAGCAGGACGGCCCGGTGGACGAGTTCGGCGTAGTCCAGGACGCCGCGCAGGTCGAGCACGTCGAGGTAGTCGGCGAGGAAGTGCGCGGCGGCGGCCCAGTCGGGGCGCTGGACGCCCTGGGCGAAGCGCTCCAGTTCGGCTTCGCCCAGGCCCAGCTCGCGGCTGCGGGCGAGGACGGCGCGGACCTCGTCGGCGAAGCCGCGGGTGGTCAGGCAGGCCCGCAGGTCGAGCGGCCAGTGGATCCGGGAGCTGCCGAGTTTCGTGTCCTCGGCTCCGCCGGCCAGCAGTTCGCGGACCATGACGTCCTGCTCGGGGCCGGAGAGCAGCCGCAGCGGTTCGGCGTAGTCCTGCGGGTCCTGGTGGGCGCGCAGCAGGGCGTAGCTGAAGGAGTGGAAGGTGGTCGCCTGGGGCGCGGCCGAGGAGAAGGAACCGAGCCGGGCGGACATCCGGTCGCGCAGTTCCATCGCGGCCTTGCGGCTGAAGGTGAGGACGAGGATGCGCTCGGGGTCGGTGCCGTTCTCGATCCGCCGGGCGACGGCCTCGACCAGCGTGGTGGTCTTGCCCGTCCCGGGGCCGGCGAGCACCAGCAGCGGCCCGCCGCCGTGCTCGACCACGGCGCGCTGGTACTCGTCCAGCACGGGCGGGGCGGGCTGGACGAGCGGGCTGCGCACGAGCCGGTAGGGGGAACTCACGGGGGCGGATCCTGGGGTTGTGCTGGAGGCGTGGTCAAGCGGGCCCGCCGGGGCCCGCCCACATCGAGCCTACGATCCTGCCCCGTCAATCCCGCCCGCGCGGCGGTTTCCCGGCATCCTCATTCCGCGGTGCCCGGCTCGCGCCCGTCCCAGCGGGCCCGCCGCAGGTCGACCCGGGGCGGGTCGGCGAGTTCGCGCAGCGGGGTGCCCTCCTCGCCGTAGTGGGCGAGGGCGCGGTGCTCGTGCCCCGGCAGGAAGCGGCCGTCGGCGCGGATCACCCGCCACCAGGGGACCGAGCCGCCGTACAGGGCCATCACCCGGCCGACCTGCCGGGGGCCGCCCTGGCCGAGGTACTCGGCAACGTCCCCGTAGGTCATCACCCTGCCGGGTGGAATCCGCTCGGTCAGATCGAGCACCAGTTCGGCGAAGGGTGGCAGGGCGTCCGGGAGGCCGTCGTCTGTTACGTCCGTCACCTGCGGCATTCTTCCTCACGGGGGCACACCCGCGGCCCCGTACGAACGATCCGCCGCGCCCGATCCGCCCCCTGTCCAGCACAGGGCGCCAGGGCATGCCACCATCTTCGGGGCGGTGAGTGGTGATACGAGGACAAGACCAGATGACCGGGACGGCTGACGTGGGCGTGGACGAGGACTCCGACGAGTCCGCCGCCGCCATGCCCTCGGCGCCCGGTGGTGGGCCCGCGACCGGGCCGACACCGGAAGTCTCCCTGATCAAGGACCTGACGATCAAGACCCCCGCGCCCGCCGAGGCCCCCGAAGAACCCGCCGGACCCGCCGAAGCCCCCGGGGAACCGGCCGCCGCCGAGCCACCGGCCCGGCACCCGCTGCCCGACTACCACGACCCGCTGGACGACACCCCGCACCTGGACGTCGACGAGCCCCTGCTCGCCGCCCGGGCGCACCGCCCGTCCGACCTGATCCGCTTCCTGGCCGGCGTCCTCGGCATAGTCGCCGTCTTCGTGCTGGCGGGCATCGCCACCTCGACCACCACCGGCATCGAACAGGACATCGCCACCAACGCACCGCACTTCTCCGTGGTGCTCTCCACCATCACCGGCCTGCTCTCCAGCGTCGCGGTGCTCGCCGTACCGCTGGCCTTCGCGGTCGAGCGGCTGATCAAACGCGACGGCCTGCGGGTCGCCGACGGCGTGCTCGCCTCGGTGCTCGCCTACGGCGTCTCGCTGGGCATCGACTGGTGGGTGGCCGAGGGCGCCTCCGACCACATCCGGGACGCGCTGACCCGGCTGCCGATGGACAGCAACGGCACCCTCACCGACCCGGTGCACGGCTACCTCGCCCCGGTGATCGCCTACATGACCGCGGTCGGCATGTCGAGCCGCCCCCGGTGGCGGGTCGCCCTGTGGGTGGTGGTGGTCTTCAGCGGGATCACCGAACTGCTCGGCGGCTACACCACCCCGCTGTCCCTGCTGCTCACCGTCCTGATCGGCTGGTCCGTCGCGTACGGCACGCTGTACGCGATCGGCTCCCCCAACATCCGGCCCACCGGCCAGCACCTGATGATCGGCCTGCGCAAGGTCGGCTTCACCCCGGAGAGCGCCCACCGCGCCCCGGACGCCCCCGGTGGCACCCGCCGCTACTACGTCACCCAGCAGAGCGGCCCGCCGCTGGACGTCCACATCATCGACCGCGAGCAGCAGGCCTCCGGCTTCTTCTACCGGGCCTGGCGGCGGCTGCGGCTGCGCTCGGTGGCGGTGCGCCGCAGCCCGCAGTCGCTGCGCCAGGCGCTGGAGCAGGAGGCCCTGATCGCGTACGCGGCGGCCGCCTCGGGCGCCCGCGCGCCGCAGCTGGTCGCCACCTCCGAGCTGGGCCCGGACGCCGCGATCCTGGTCTACGGCAAGGTCGAGGGCCGCATCCTGGACGAGCTCTCCGACGAGGAGGTCACCGACCAGGTGATGGCCTCGCTCTGGGAGTCGGTGGCGGCCCTGCACGAGCGCCGGATCGCCCACCGCCGGCTGACCGGCGAGTCCCTGCTGGTGGTGGACGAGAAGACGGCCTGCCTGGTCAACCTCTCCGGCGGCGACATCGCCGCCACCGACCTGACCCTGCGCATCGACGTCGCCCAGCTGGTCACCACCTTCGCGCTGCGGATCGGCCCGGAGCGGGCCGTCGCCACCGCCAACGCGGTGCTCGGCGCCGACCGGGTCGCCCAGGCGCTGCCGCTGCTCCAGCCGGTCGGGATGAGCCGCTCCACCAGGGTCGACCTCGCGCGGCTCACCAAGGAGCGCAAGACCGTCGCCCGGGCCAGGGCGCTGGAGCAGGTCGCGGCCGGCGAGCGCACCCAGCAGCAGGCCGAGGAGGACATCGCGGTGGCGGGCGAGGACCTGCTGAGCCGCATCCGCGGCCAGATCCTCCAGATCGCCCCCGAGGCGCCGATGGAGCCGGCCAAGCTGGAGCGGCTGAAGCCGAAGAGCCTGATCATGGTGATCGCGCTCACCTTCGCCGCCTACCTGGCGCTGACCACCATCAAGCCGGCCCAGCTCAAGCTCTCCCAGATGAACTGGGTCTGGGCGGCGGCGGCCCTGCTGGCGGCCGCGTTCAGCTACGTCGCCGCCGCGATGAGCCTGACCGGCTTCGTCCCGGAGAAGCTGCCGTTCCGGCGCACCGTCGCGGCCCAGCTGGCCGGCTCCTTCGTCAAGCTGGTCGCGCCCGCCGCGATCGGCGGCATCGCGCTCAACACCCGCTACCTGCAGAAGGCCGGGATCCGCTCCGGCCAGGCGGTGGCCTCGGTCGGCGCCTCCCAGCTGGCTGGCCTGGCCGGACACCTGCTGCTGCTGTTCAGCTTCGGTCTGATCACCGGCAGCCAGACCAACGGCGACCTGTCCGCCTCCCGCGCGGTGATCATCGGCGTGCTGACCGCCGCCGTGCTCGCCCTGGTGGTGGCGGCGGTCGCGCCGCTGCGCCGGTTCGTGCTGGGCCGGCTGCGCTCGCTGTTCTTCGGCGTGGTGCCGCGGATGCTCGACCTGATGCAGACGCCCAGCAAGCTGGTCACCGGCTTCGGCGGCATCCTGCTGCTGACCCTGTCCTTCACCGCCTGCCTGGACGCCTCGGTGCAGGCCTTCGGCGGCGACGTCAGCTTCTCGACGGTCGCGGTGGTCTTCCTGACCGCCAACGCGGCCGGCTCGGCGATCCCCACCCCGGGCGGCATCGGCCCGGTCGAGGTCGCCCTGATCGGCGCCCTGACGGTCGCGGACGTGTCGCCGGCGGTCGCCACCCCGGCGGTCTTCCTCTACCGGGCGCTCACCTTCTGGCTGCCGGTACTGCCGGGCTGGATCTCCTACAACGTGCTGCAGCGCCGCGGCGCGCTCTGAGTCCGGATACGCGGAAGGGCCCGCCGAGGCGGGCCCTTCGCGGTGGACGACCTAGCCTGCGCGGTGCACGACCTAGTAGACCGGCTTGTGCGGCTCGATCTGGTTGACCCAGCCGAGCACGCCGCCGCCCAGGTGGACGGCGTTGGCGAAGCCCGCCGCCTTGACCACGGCCAGCACCTCGGCCGAGCGGACGCCCGACTTGCAGTGCAGCACGATCTTGCGGTCCTGCGGCAGCTTCTCCAGGGCGTCGCCCATGAGGAACTCGTTCTTCGGGATCAGCACCGCGCCGGGGATGTTGACGATCTCGTACTCGCCGGGCTCGCGGACGTCGATCAGGAAGATGTCCTCCTTGTCGTCCTGCCACTGCTTGAGCTGCGCCGAGGTGATGGTCGAACCGGCGGCGGCGGCCTGCGCCTCGTCCGACACGACGCCGCAGAAGGCCTCGTAGTCGATCAGCTCGGTGACCGTCGGGTTCTCGGAGCAGACGGCGCAGTTCGGGTCCTTGCGGACCTTCACCTGGCGGTAGTTCATCTCCAGGGCGTCGTAGATCATCAGCCGGCCGACCAGCGGGTCGCCCACGCCAGCCAGCAGCTTGATCGCCTCGGTGACCTGGATCGAGCCGATGGACGCGCACAGCACGCCCAGCACGCCGCCCTCGGCGCAGGAGGGGACCATGCCCGCCGGCGGGGCCTCCGGGTAGAGGCAGCGGTAGCAGGGGCCGTGCTCGGCCCAGAACACGCTGGCCTGGCCGTCGAAGCGGTAGATCGAGCCCCACACGTACGGCTTGCCGAGCAGCACCGCGGCGTCGTTCACCAGGTAGCGGGTGGCGAAGTTGTCGGTGCCGTCCACGATCAGGTCGTAGCCGGAGAAGATCTCCATGACGTTGGAGTTGTCGAGGCGCTCCTCGTGGAGGATCACGTCGACGTAGGGGTTGATCTCCTTGACCGAGTCCCGCGCCGACTCCGCCTTGGAGCGGCCCACGTCCGACTGGCCGTGGATGATCTGGCGCTGCAGGTTCGACTCGTCGACCACGTCGAACTCGACGATGCCCAGCGTGCCGACACCGGCCGCGGCCAGGTACATCAGCGCGGGCGAGCCCAGGCCGCCGGCGCCGACGCACAGCACCTTGGCGTTCTTCAGCCGCTTCTGCCCGGCCATGCCCACGTCGGGGATGATCAGGTGGCGGGAGTACCTGCGGACCTCGTCAACGGTGAGCTCGTCGGCCGGCTCGACCAGGGGTGGCAACGACACGGGGACTCCGATGGGTGTCTGGTTCGGGTGGCCAGGGCCAGCCTCATGGTGGTTGCTGCGCCGCCACACGGGTGGCTCCTTACGCCAACAGTGTCATGCCCCTCCGGTATTCCGAGACAGCTCGTCCGATGGGCGAGACGGGCTGCGCCGGATCGTGGGACCGCCCGCCGGGCCCCCGGAAGGCGCCCCCGGCCTGTGCCGCCAGGCCCGGGGCGCCTTCCGGTGACCGCTCAGACCCGGCAGGCCGTCTCCAGCCAGACGTCCCCGAGCGACTCCTCCAGCGGCACCTGTGTCCGCCAGCCGAGACGGTCCCGGGCGGTGCGCACGTCCGCCTGCCGCCACGGCACCGGCTCCCCCGCCGCGACCCGGCCCTCCGGCCGGTGGCCCTCCGCACGGTGGCCCGGCAGGTGGTGGCCGGGCAGGTGGTCGCCGCCCGGGCCGCCGGCCTGCGCGGGCAGCAGGACCTGCCGGTTCTCCTCCACGATCGCCCCCTCGAAGCCGGACGCCCGGACCAGCAGCTGGGCCGCGTCCCGGGCCCGGACGGCGTGCCCGCTGCCGATGTTGACCACCCCGGTGGCGGCCGACACCGCCGCCGCCTGGATCGCCCGCGCGACGTCCCGCACGTCCACGAAATCCCGGTATCCGGACAGGTCTGGCATCCGCACCTGGGCCTCGTCCCGTTCCAGGGCCCGCCGCAGCCCCTCCGCGAGCCGCCCGAACAGCGAGGCGGTCGGCGCCCCCGGGCCCACCACGTCGAACACCCGCAGCACCGCCGCGTCCAGGCCCGAGGCCAGCACCAGCTCCGTCCCGGCCAGCTTGGACACCCCGTACGGGCCGACCGGCCGCGGTTCGGCCTGCTCCGACACCGGCACCCCGCCCGGCACCGGCCCGTACTCGGCGGCCGAGCCGACGTGCACCAGCCGGGCCGGCTCCCGGCTGCGCCGGATCGCCTCGCAGACGGTGGCGACGGCCAGCGTGTTCGACCGGATCAGGGTGCGCGAGCTGCCGTAGGTGGCGCCCGCGCAGTTGATCACCACCTGCGGCGCGACCGCGTCCAGGAACCGGGCCAGCGCGCCCGGGCTTCCGGTGGTCAGGTCGAAGCGGATGTCGGCCGAGTCGCGCCGGCCGAGCACCGTCACCTGCAACTCCTGGTCCATGAGCAGACGATCGGTGACCCGGCGGCCGATGAAGCCGTCGGCGCCCAGCAGCAGCACCCTCATCGGGGGCGTCCTTCCACGAAGCGAGGTCGGGGACGACCTGGCGGACTGAAATCAACAGCGGACTGAGAGCAACGAGAGAGGGGACCGGCACCGGGGCCCGGCACCGGCGGGCGGGGGCTCAGCGGTGCGAGCCGGCCCGGCCGAGCACGGCCCAGGCGTACGCCAGCAGCACCGCGGCGACCGCACCGCCGCCGAGCAGCCCGGCCGTCGGACCGGAGCGGCCCAGGGCGAGCAGCCCGAGCGTCGCGGCGGGGCCGGCCAGCGCCCCCGCCGCGGCGGCCGCCGTCCGGCCGCAGCGGGCCAGCAGCGCGGGCAGCACCAGCAGCAGGCCCAGCACGCCCTGCGCCGCCCACTGCGCGGCGCCGGCCCGCTCGGCCGCCAGGTGCAGCAGGCCCCCGCCGTGGCCCGGCCCGGGGCGCGGCGCGACGACGGTCAGCACCGCCAGCGCGGCGAAGGTCAGCACCGTGAGCACCGCCAGGTGCAGGGCGACCGCCACCGGGAGCACCGGCCGCATCCGGGCCCGGAACTCGGCCAGCGTGGCCGCCGCGCCGAGATGGCCGCGGCCGACCTGCCGGTACCAGCGGGCCGCCCGCTCGGCCGATCCGGCCGACACCGCCCCGGCCAGCACCAGCGCGGCGGTCAGCCGCCGGTCCCCGTCCGCCGCGGCCAGCGGGAGCAGCAGCAGCGCGGCCAGGCCCAGCCCGTACCCCAGCGCCGCCGGGCTCCACCGGGAGCCGACCCGGCGCGGGCGCCGCGCCGGGCCCAGCCCGTCCGCCGCGCGGCAGGGGCCGGTGCACGGCGGGCCGGGCTCGGCCGGCGGGTCCGCGGCCAGCGCGGGCGCCAGCACCAGCGGGACGGCGGCCGGCAGCAGCACCGGCCAGCGGGCGCCGAGCGCGACCACGGCCGCGCAGGGCAGCGCGGCCAGCGCGGCGGCGGTCAGCGTCGCCCGGGTGGCGGCGGCGCACTCCCGGCCGCGCGGCGGCTCCGGTGCGGGCGGGCGGCGGGGCACCCGCGCGTACAGCTCCTCGGCGAGGGAGAACAGGTCGGCGTGCCGGCAGCGCGCGGCGGCCTCCGGCCCGAGCCCGGCCTCCTCCAGCCCGGCGGCAATCTCCAGCGGGTCGACGGCCCGCTCGCACAGCGCCCGGTGCTCGGCCATCACCTCGCGTACCGGGTCCCCCACCGGGCGCCCGGGGCCGCCCACCGCCGCGCCGCCCGCCATCAGACGGCCTCCGCGAGGGCGCCGGGGCGGTCTTGCGCGCCGGCGTCGCCGCCCTCGTCCTCCGGCCGGGCGGGCCCGGTCGGCCCGGTCGGCCCGGCGGCCCCGGTGCCGTGGCGGCCGTCGGGGCCGGCCGGCGCGTCCTGACCGTCCCTGCCATCCGGACCATCCCTGCCATCCCGGCCGTCCGGGGCGGCCCGCCCGTCCGGCGCGCGGCGGCCGTCGGCGAGCCAGTACTCGGCGGGCCGGGCGAACGGGCGCGGCGGCTCCCCGGCCGCGCCGCCGGCCCCGCCGCCGGGGAAGGCCGGGTACTGCGAGACCAGTTCCAGGTAGATCTCCCGGAAGGCGCCGATCACCGGCTCCACGGCGAAGCGTTCCTGCGCCCGCAGCCGTCCGGCCAGCCCGAGCCGGGCGCGCCGCTCCTCGTCGCGCAGCAGCGCCAGGCAGGCGCCGGCCAGCGCGCGCGGGTCCCGGGCGGGCACCAGCAGCCCGGTCGGCCCGACCACCTCGCGGGCCACCCCGACGTCGGTGGACACCACCGCCCGGCCGCTGAGCATCGCGTCCGCGAGCAGCCGGGGGCTGCGCTGGGACAGCGCGGAGAAGACGGCCAGCGTGCCGCCCTCCCAGACCTCGGCGAGCGAGCCGGGCCGCCCGGCGAAGTCCACCGCCGCGGTCAGCCCCAGCCGCTCGGCGAGCGCCGCGCAGTGCGCCCGGTAGCCGGGGGCGGCCTCCTCGCCGTGGATCACCAGCCGGGCCCGCGGCAGGTCGGCGCGCACCCGGGCGAAGGCGTGCAGCATCAGTTCGGCGTCCCGCCCCGGCTCCAGCGCGCCCGCCCACACCAGGGTCGGTACGGCGGGCTCGGGGCCGGCCGCCGGGCGGGCCACCGCGGGCGTCCCCTCGTACACCACCCGGGTGCGCGCCGGGTCGGCCCCGCAGCGGCGCTGCCACTGCTGGTCGTGGGCGCTGCCGGGGGTCAGGACGGCCGCCTGCCGGTAGGTCTCCTCGGTGAGCGCCCGGAAGTACGACAGCAGCAGCGCCCGGACCGGCCACCGGTACGGCGCCTCGCGCTGGCCGAGGTACTGCTCGCGCAGGTGCAGGCCGTGCTCGGTGACCACGAACGGCACCCCGTGCAGGTACCGGGCCACCAGCGCGGGCAGCGCCGCGGGGCCGCCGCCGACCACGTGGCACAGGTCGGCGCCGCCGAGGCCGTCGGGCCCGGTGCCGTACCAGGACGCGGACAGCGGCCGCAGGCACTGCTCCAGCAGGTCCGCGGCGACCAGCACGTCGCGGACCAGCGGCTGCCCGGCCGAGGTGTCCGCGCCCGGCAGCCGCCAGACCCGCTCCAGGGTGCGCCGGGCGTGCGCGGAGCCGAGGAAGGCGGGCAGCGTGCCGTCCTCCCGGGCGAGGGCGGCCAGCCGGTACAGCCCGGCCCCGAAGCCGGCCCGCTCCCCCGGCAGCACCAGGGCTCTGACCAGGTCCTCGTACGCCCGGGCGTACTGGCGTCTGCGCAGCGCGCCCGGCACCCGACCGCCCGGCCGGTGCCCCCACAGCGCCAGCTCGCGCACCCCGCGCCAGGCGGGCGACAGCCGCCCGGCGGCGCCCGGGCCGCCCTGGTCGGCCAGCAGGTACAGCCCGAACTCGTGCTCCGGCAGGCCCACGGCCAGCCGGTCGCACCAGCCTCCGGCACCGCGCTGGGGATGTGAACGGGCACCCTCGGTGAGCAGGGCGATGCGCACGGGAGACCTCCAGGGCAGAGCGGATCACGGTCGGGCGGATCGACGGATGGCTTGAGCGGCTTGAGTGGTCACCGGGGCGGCCCCGCACGGCGGCGGGGACGGTCCGGGGACGAGGAGTCCGGTCGGCCGGGTACGACACCGCGACGCTCCCCGGGGCGGGGCACCACCGAGCGGCGGTGCGGCCGTCCGGCCCGACGGTCCGGCCGCGCCCCTCCCGCGATCCGTTCCCCCGGGCGCACGCCCGTTCCGGCGGATCGGGCCCGACCCGCCGGGCCCCCTGGGTGCGGCCGCCCTCCGGATTTCCCCGGCGTCCGCGGCCTCCCCCACACCTGTTCGGTCCGACAGCAGAAAGGTAGGACCGGGCCCGGGCAATCCATCGGTCACATGCCTGGTTGCCACCTGAACGAGTGAACGGGCGTGACCTCGCCCCGAACCATGCCGTTACCGGGCGGTCCGCGCGACCGGCCCTCGCCCGGCGGCCTCCCTCCTCATGGCGGACGATGGTGCTGACTCCCCCTCGCCGAAGCACGGGGATCCCCGCCAGGATCGGCCGGGCAGGACCTGGCGCGGCACGGTCGGCGACGCTGCCGCTGCGGTGCGTCACGGGGCCCGGGTTCCGGCGGTCAGACGGCCGTTCCGACCCCTGTCACACCACTGCCGACGCCGAGGTCAGCGCCGTATTGTGGGCTCCTGACAAGGAGGCCTCGGACCTTTCTCACTCCCGCCGAACGCGGAAGCGGTTACCGAAAAGTAGAATCGGCCCTCTTGCCAGCCCCGAACAACCGAAGTGAGGAGCGCCGTGACGGCCATCCAGGAGGCGCAGGAGCGCCCGCGCGGTGCCCGCCTGCCGCGAAGCGCCCGCCGTGAACAACTGCTCGGTGCCGCCCAGGAGGTGTTCGTCGCGCAGGGTTACCACGCGGCCGCCATGGACGACATCGCCGACCGCGCCGGGGTCAGCAAGCCGGTGCTGTACCAGCACTTCCCCGGGAAGCTGGAGCTGTACCTGGCACTGCTGGACAAGCACTGCGACGCCCTGGTCGAGTCGACCCGGGACGCGCTGTCGACGACCACCGACAACAAGCTGCGGGTGGCCGCGACGATGGAGGCGTACTTCAACTACGTCTCCAGCGAGTCCGGCGCGTTCCGGCTGGTCTTCGAGTCGGACCTGACCAACGAACCGGCCGTGCGCGAGCGGGTCGAGCGGGCCTCCGAGGCGAGCGCGACGCTGGTCAGCCAGGTGATCCAGGAGGACACCGACCTGCCGGAGGCGGAGTCCAAGCTGCTCGCCGCCGGGGTCTGCGGCCTGGCCCAGATCACCGCCCGGTACTGGCTGTCGCAGGGCCTGGAGATCCCCCGCGACGAGGCGGTGCGGCTGGTCGCCAGCCTGGCCTGGCGCGGCCTCAAGGGCTTCCCGATGCACCCGACCTCGGAGGGCGGGGAGGCCCCCGAGCAGGGGTGATCCACCGACCTTCGTCGCCGCGGTGATCCCGTGCTCTATGGTGAAGCCGTACGGCGCGGTCGTCGCGAACGCTTGTCCCAGGCGGTCGGGTGTCCGCGCGTGGAGGCTGCAACCCCGGAGGGACGGAAGCCGTGGAGGTCAAGATCGGCGTGCAGAACACGCCGCGCGAGATCGTGATCGAGAGCACGCAGAGTGCCGATGAGATCCAGAGCGCGATCGCCAAGGCGCTGGAGGGTTCGGAGAAGCTCTTCGCGCTGACCGACGAGCACGGCCGCCGCGTCATCGTCCCGGCCGAGCGCCTGGCGTACGTGGAGATCGGCGAGCAGGCCGCCCGCAAGGTCGGCTTCGGCACCGCCTGAGGCGACGCCCGGACTGCTCACCCGGTGCCCCGCTCCCCCAGGGAGCGGGGCACCGTTGCGTGTACGGCCGGGCGGGCCGGGGTACGGCGACAGTGCGGCCGTCGGCGCCGCGCGCCCGTCCCCGGGGAGGCAGTTTTGCTGGTCGAGTCGATCGCCTTCGCCCTCGTCGGCCTGGCCACGGGCCTGGTCGCACTGCTGACGCGGCCCGCGTACTTCCGGGCGGCCCGCACCCTGACCCTGGGCACCGCCCTGGCGGCGGCACTGCTCGGCGGGGTGGTGGCGCAGTTCTGCCTGGACGGGCGCTATCCGGCGGTGTCGATCGCGGCCGCGGCGGTGGCCTCGGCGGTGCTGACCGTGACGCTGGCCCGACCGGACCTGGCCGCCGGGCGGGCCCCGGCGCACCGGCACCACCCGCACCGGGCCGGCGTCCACCGCACGCGGCGGCACCGGCCGGCCTGACCCCCAAGGTCTTAGCTGGCCAGGCCCAGGGCGGCCATCCGCCGGGTGTGCGCCTCGGTGATCCGGTTGAACATCTTGCCGACCTCGACCAGGTCGAAGCCCTGCACCTGGACGCCGCCGACCAGCAGGTTGGACAGCGCGTCCCGCTCGGCGACCACCCGCTGGGCCTGGCTGAGCGCCTCGCCCATCAGCCGTCGGCCCCACAGCGCGAGCCGGCCGCCGGAGCGCGGATCGGCCTCGATGGCCTGGCGCACCTTGTCCACCGCGAACTGGGCGTGCCCGGTGTCGGACATGACGCCGAGCACCAGGTCGCGGGTGTCGTCGTCGAGCCGGACGGCGACCTCGCGGTAGAAGTCGGTCGCGATGGCGTCGCCGACGTAGGCCTTGACCAGGCCCTCCAGCCAGTCCGAGGGCGCGGTCATCCGGTGGAACAGCTCCAGCGGCTCGACGAACGGGCGCATCGCCTCCTGCGGGTCGGCGCCGATCTCGGCGAGCCGGTCGTGCAGACGCTGGTAGTGCTGGAACTCGGCGGAGGCCATCCGGGCCAGGGCCGCCTTGTCGGCCAGGCCCGGCGCCAGCTTGGCGTCCTCGGCGAGCCGCTCGAAGGCGCTCAGCTCGCCGTAGGCGAGCGCGCCGAGCAGATCCAGCACCGCCGCCCGGTAGCCGGGGTCGGCCGAGCACGCGGCCCAGTCCCCGATCGAGCCGGCCGTGGCGTCCTGCGTCTCACCATGGGTCTCCATGACCCGCCACCTTAGTCCCGCCCACCCGGGGCCCCCACCCCGACCGGCCGCCGGCCGGTCACCCGGGTGACCGGCCGGAACACTCCTTCCGGACCGGGTCGGAAGGGGCAATGTCAGACGCGTCACGTGTTCGAGTCGTCGCCTGACTGTATGGTGGTACGGAGCCCCGTCGTGCTTGCACGGTGTCACCGCCGTCTCGGTGCCCCACGCAAGCCCGCTCCGAAGCGGCACCGTCCATCCGGACGTGTCCGCACCGGAGCCACGGGTACTCACGTACGCGGATGCCCGGTCGGAGAGCCGATCGGCTCCGACCATGGCTTGGACTTCAAGCCTTGGCACCGCATCAGTGGCCGAGCGAGGGCCGCCGAGACCGCGCCCCCTGGCGAAGGTCCCGCGCAGGTCCCTCACGGGAATCCTCCCCGACGCCGCCGGCGACGCGCCCCGCACCGGGCAGCGCGCACCGGCCGGCCGCAGGGACCGGCGCGGTTGTGCGTCCGCTCAGCTGCATCAGGGCCGCCAGGCCCGTACGCAGCCGTGCGGCTGCCCGCCCGCCGCTCGCTCTCGGCCCCTTTCACACGGAAGAGGCAGCACCCTGTCCACCACCGCTGAACCCATCAAGACGACGTTCCGGGACCTGGGAATCCTCCCGGAGACCGTCGAGGCCCTTGAGGCCGTCGGCATCGTCCACCCCTTCCCGATCCAGGAGATGACCCTCCCGGTCGCGCTGACCGGCCACGACGTCATCGGCCAGGCCAAGACCGGCACCGGCAAGACCCTCGGCTTCGGCCTCCCGCTGATCGAGCGGGTCGTCGTGCGCGCCGACGTGGACGCCGGCCGGGCCACCGAGGAGCAGCTCACCAACTGCCCGCAGGCGCTGATCGTCGTCCCGACGCGCGAGCTCTGCACCCAGGTCACCAACGACCTGCAGACCGCCGGCAAGGTCCGCAACGTGCGCGTCCTGGCCGTCTACGGCGGCCGCGCGTACGAGCCGCAGGTCGAGGCGCTCACCAAGGGCGTCGACATCGTGGTCGGCACCCCGGGCCGGCTGCTGGACCTGGCCGGTCAGAAGAAGCTGAACCTCTCCCAGGTCCGCTCGCTGGTCCTGGACGAGGCCGACGAGATGCTCGACCTCGGCTTCCTGCCGGACGTCGAGAAGATCATCACCATGCTGCCCGCCAAGCGGCAGACCCTGCTGTTCTCGGCCACCATGCCGGGCCAGGTGATCAGCCTCGCCCGCCGGTACATGAGCCAGCCGACCCACATCCGGGCCGCCGCCCCGGACGACACCGGCACCACCGTCGCCAACACCGAGCAGCACATCTTCCGCGCGCACTCGCTGGACAAGGTCGAGCTCGTCTCGCGCATCCTGCAGGCCGACGGCCGCGGGCTGGCGATGATCTTCTGCCGGACCAAGCGCACCGCCGCCGACGTCTCCGACCAGCTGACCCAGCGCGGCTTCGCGGCCGGCGCCGTCCACGGCGACCTCGGCCAGGGCGCCCGCGAGCAGGCGCTGCGCGCGTTCCGCAACGGCAAGGTCGACGTGCTGGTCTGCACCGACGTCGCCGCCCGCGGCATCGACGTCGAGGGCGTCACGCACGTGGTCAACTACCAGTGCCCCGAGGACGAGAAGACCTACCTGCACCGGATCGGCCGCACCGGCCGGGCCGGCGCCTCGGGCACCGCCGTCACCCTGGTCGACTGGGACGACATCCCGCGCTGGCAGCTGATCAACAAGGCGCTGGAGCTGACCTTCAACGACCCGGAGGAGACCTACTCCACCTCGCCGCACCTGTACGAGCTGCTGAAGATCGCGCCGGGCACCAAGGGTGTGCTGCCGCGTTCGGAGCGGACCCGGGCCGGGCTCGGCGCGGAGGAGGTCGAGGACCTCGGCGAGACCGGCGGGCGCGGTGCGCGCACCGTCCGGGCCAAGAGCC
Source organism: Kitasatospora sp. NPDC086801 (assembly GCF_044745805.1). Classification (NCBI taxonomy): domain Bacteria; kingdom Bacillati; phylum Actinomycetota; class Actinomycetes; order Kitasatosporales; family Streptomycetaceae; genus Kitasatospora; species Kitasatospora sp. NPDC086801. Next base: position 103,474 of record NZ_JBIVAX010000020.1, on the reverse strand, counting down.
CGCGCAGCGGCGCCGGCCGCACCGGCGCCCCCGAGGCCGCCGTGGCGACCGAGGAGAAGCCGCGCCGCACCCGTGAGCGCCGCCGCACCCGGCGGGGCTCGGCGGTCGCCGAGGGCGAGGCCGGGACCGTCGTCGAGGCCCCCGCGGCCCCGGCCGTCGAGGGCACCGAGGGCGAGGCGGCCCCGCGCCGCCGGCGCCGCCGTTCGCGCGGCGCCGCCGCCGGCGAGGCCGCCGTGGTGGCCGAGGCCGTCGCGGTGACCGAGACCGCCGCGGTGGCTCCGGTCGCCGAGGCCCCGGCCGCCGAGGCCGTCGTGGCCGCCGCCGAGGCGGTCGTCGAGGCGGTCGTCGAGGCGGTCGTCGCGGAGAAGCCCGCCGCCCGCCGGACGCGTACCCGCAAGCCGAAGGCGGAGGCCGTCGAGGCCCCCGCCGTCGAGGCCGTCGTCGTCGAGACCGTCGTCGCGGAGAAGCCCGCCACCCGGACCCGCACCCGCAAGCCCAAGGCGGAGGCCGTCGAGGCCCCCGCCGAGGCCCCGGCCGCCGAGACCGTCATCGCGGAGAAGCCCGCCACCCGGACCCGCACCCGCAAGCCCAAGGCCGAGGCCGCGACCGCCCCGGCGGCTCCGGAGGCTCCGGCCGCCGACGCCGCGACCGAGGTCCCGGCCCCGCGCAAGCGCACCCGGGCCCGCAAGGCCGCCGCCGCACCGGAGGCCACCCCGGAGAGCTGACGCACCCCGCCCCCTCCGTCGTTCCGGTGTTCCGCGTTCCGGTGTTCCCCCGCAGCCTGGATAGGCTCGGGGTTACCGGCCAGTCGCCCGTAGGAGAGCAGCCCATGAGCACGCCGCCGTTCCTCACCCTCCCCCGCTGCGCCCGGGCACTGCGACTGTCGACCAGCCGCGGCGCCTTCGCCGCGCTGCGGGCCGAGCCGGACGGTCCGGTGCGCGGCTCGGCGCTGCTGGTGCCGGGCTTCACCGGCAGCAAGGAGGACTTCATCGCCCTGCTGGAGCCACTGGCGGCGGCCGGCTACCGGGTGACCGCCGTCGACCAGCGCGGTCAGTACGAGACCGACGGCCCGGACGACCCGGACGCGTACACCGTCGCGGCGCTGGGCGCGGACGTCCGGGCGCTCACCGAGGCCGTGGCCGCCGACGGCGGCGGGCCGCCGCACCTGCTGGGGCACTCCCTCGGCGGACAGGTGGTCCGGGAGGCGGTGCTGGCCGCGGCCGTGGACGGCCCGTCGCCGTGGCGTTCGCTGACCCTGATGTCCACCGGCCCGGGCGCGATCGACCCGGCCGAGGCGGCCCGCACCAAGCTGCTGCTGGACGTGCTGCCGGTCCTGAGCCTGGAGGAGATCTGGCAGGTCATGCGGCAGATGGAGGAGGGCAGCGGGGACCGGAAGCAGCGCCCGGAGCCGGCCGTCGCGGAGTTCCTGCACCGCCGCTGGCTGGCCAACGTGCCGCTGTCGCTGAGCGTCACCGGCGGCCACCTGGTCGCCGCGCCGGATCGGGTGGCGGAGCTGGCCGCCGCCACCGCCGGGCTGCCGGTGCTGGTGCTGTCCGGGGCGCGGGACTACGCCTGGCCGGTGCCGGAGCAGACCCGGATGGCGGAGCGCCTGGGAGCCCGCCGGGTGGTCGTCGAGGACGCCGGCCACTCCCCCAACGCCGAACGCCCGGCCGCCACGGCCGAGGCGCTGGCCGCGTTCTGGTCCTGAACCGGACCGATCCGGAGAGTGGTCTGAACCACTTCCCGAAGTTCGACCGTCTTCAACACAGGACAAAAGTCGTTAGTTACGGTAATCTTTGATTCTGTCCGGGAATCATCGCCGGCCTCCGCGTCGGCGCGAATCAGCCGAAACCTGGACTTCACGGGTGGGCAACGGCCCGGAAGCACCACCACGTCACCGTGGTTCACGAGGCACCAGACGCATCGGGCAAGCAGGGGGAGCCCTTGCCGCAGCAGACCGCCGCACGTACGAACCGAACGATCCGGCCGTACCGCCGGACCCGTAGGACCCCAAAAGGGCTGGTACCCACTCAGCCGCAATCGCCCCGACCGACGGGGCCAGGAAAGGAGACGCCCATGACGAAGACCATGCGCTTCGAGATCGTCCGACTGGATGACACCAACGGCTCCGCCGCCGACCGCCTGATAGCCGACGCCGAGACCGTCCGCGAGTTCGTCCAGGCCGCCGCCCGCACCGGTGAGCGCCTGCTCATCCGCCCGTGCCCGACCGTCTGACCACGCGCGGCGCCTCCGACCGGGAGCCCCCACCCGCCGCCGACGAGCCGGGAGCGTCCGATCCGGACGTTCCGATACCCGACTGACGCCCCGTCACCGCGATCGCCGATGACGGGGCGTCAGTGCGTCCGGGCCCTGCGCCCGTCGACGTTTGCCGCCGCCCGCCACGGGACATCCCCCAACGGGAACCGCCCGTACCGCGCCCCACCCCGCGCCGGACGGGCCCCACCACCGACAGGTGCCGCCGAGCCCTCCGTACGGGTGATCGTCCTTGACGCGGCGGTCCGGAGGGAGGAGCGTTGTCGGCTATGAGGGGCGAGCCCAGCTGCCCGAGGTGCGCCGGTCGGGTCCGCGCCCCCGGTCTGTTCTCAGACACCTGGCAGTGCGACCGGCACGGAGCCGTGCACCCGATGCAGCCCGTGCTGCCACCGAGCGTCGAAGCCCTGGGCGTCGCCGTCGCCCGCTCACAGGTCCCCGTCTGGCTGCCCTGGCCGCTCCCGGTCGGCTGGCTCTACACCGGCATCGCACACGTCGGCGACGACGTCTCCGGCGCCCGGGCCACCGCCGTCGCCTGCTCCGGACCGGCCCCGCTCGGCGGCTTCGGCGAACTGGTGCTGGTCGCCGAAGAGCTGGGTGTCGGCCTCGGCGCCCGCTACGCCGGGATGCCCGGGCCCGATCCGGGCGACTCCGTCGGCCTCTACAAGCCCGCCGACGCCAAACTGCTGGCCGCCGGGCGGCCCACCCCCATGTTCCACGTCCCGGACGCCCCGATCGACCGCGCGGTGTTCGTCGGCGAGGCCCGCGGCCTCTGGCTCTGGGCGATCGCCTGGCCCGAGCAGTCCGCCCTGGTGATGTACGACGAACTCGTCCTCACCGACCTGCGCGAGGCCGGCGCCGAACTGGACCTGCTCCCCTGCGGGGCCCTCTCCCCCCGCCTGCTGGGCTAGGGCGTGTCTGACAGTTCGCGGCGGGACACGCCCTGGGGCGTGTCCCGCACCTGTCCTATCCTGGGCGGCACCCCGAGCCTCCAGGAGTCCGCCCCGTGCGCATCGACCTGCACGCCCACAGCAACGCCTCCGACGGCACCGACAGCCCGACCGAGCTGGTCGCGGCGGCCGTGGCCGCGGGCCTCGATGTCGTGGCGCTCACCGACCACGACACCGTCGCGGGCCACGCCGAGGCCGCCGAGGCGGTGCGCGCGCTGCCGGCCGGCAACCGGCTGACCGTCGTCCCGGGGGCCGAGCTGTCCTGCGTGGTGGACGGCGTCAGCATGCACCTGCTGGCGTACCTGTTCGACCCGAACGAGCCGGAGTTCGCGCGCGAGCGGGAGCTGGTGCGCACCGACCGGTTCCGGCGCGGGCGGGCGATCGTCGAGCGCTGCCGCGAACTCGGCGCGGACATCAGCTGGGAGCAGGTGCAGCGGATCGCCGGGGCCGGCTCGGTCGGGCGCCCGCACATCGCCAGCGCGCTGGTCGAGGCGGGCGTGGTGGCCACCGTCTCGGACGCCTTCACCGCCGAGTGGCTGGCCAACGGCGCCCGGGCGGACGTCCGCAAGCACGAGACCGACCCGATCGAGGCGGTCCGGCTAGTCCGGGCGGCCGGCGGGGTGCCGGTGTTCGCCCACCCCGGCGCGGTCAAGCGCGGACGGACCGTCCCGGACCAGGTGATCGCCGACCTCGCAGCGGCCGGGCTGGCGGCGCTGGAGGTCGACCACACCGACCACGACGAGGAGACCCGGGTACGGCTGCGCGGCCTGGCCGGCGAGTTGGGGCTGCTGGTCACCGGCTCCAGCGACTACCACGGCAGCCGCAAGACCGTCCGGCTCGGCGAGCACACCACCGATCCCGCGGTGTACGAGGCGCTGCTCGCACAGGCCACCGGCGCGAAGCCGATCGGCGGCTGAGGGCCGCACGCCGGGGTGCGGGGGCTCGGCGGGAGCGCGGGGCCGGGCCGGGGGCCACCCCTGGTCTGAGCCCCGGTCAGTCCAGCCGGACGCCGCGGCGGTCCGGGTCGCGCAGGTCGGCGCCCTGGTTCAGCCAGCGCTCCTGGAGCGCGGCCGCGCCGTGCACCCGCTTCCAGCCGGCCTCGTTGGGCGTCATGGGCAGCAACGGCAGGAAGCGGACCGGGTCGGCCGGGTCTTCCAGCTCCAGGTCCGGCACCAGACCGCCCGGCTCGGCGGCCAGCACCGAGGTGAACGGCGCGCCGTCCCACAGCGGGGCGCCGAGGTCCAGCGAGCCGCCCGGGGCCACCACCAGGCCCTCGACCTGCGGGGTCGCGGCCAGGGTGGCCAGACTGCGCAGCACGCTGTCGCGCCCGCCACGGACGGTCAGCACCAGTTCGGCGCGCGGGCCGCGCAGTTGGTCGGCGACCGGTGCGGTCGGGTCGGCCATCGACGCGGCGGACATGCCGAGCGTCGCGTACCGGACCAGGCCGTCGGCGTCCGGGCCGAAGCGCAGCACCTCGATCCGGTCGGTGCCGAGGAAGGTGACCGCGGCGCGGCCGCTCGGCTCGCCGAAGGTGGTGATCAGCCGGGCCTCGACGGCGGCCAGCACCGCCTCCCGGGAGAGCGCCGGGGAGCTGCCGCCGTGGGGGTCGCCGAAGAGCGGGAAGTCGTGCGCCATGCCGGTGAGCGTAACCCCCGGGGGCCGGCCGGCCGCGTGCGGGCGGCCCGGGCAAAGCCTCGGGAAAGCCCGGGGCGCCGATGGTCGGTCAGATGTTAGGGTGAGCGACTGGCCACCGGGAATCCTCAGGTTCCCGGGGCGGCGGCACGAAGGAGGTGGTTGCGGTGGATACCGGCCGACCATGCAGTACCGGCAGCTCTACCCGGCCCCGACTTCCCCGTACCCCTCGCCACGCAGGCTGAACCGGCTGAACCAGCCGAGGTAGCCCGGGCAGGCCGGACGCGGACGAACCGGCCGGGAGAGCACCCTCACCCCCCTTCACCGGTGTTCTTCGCCGTCGCACCACGGCCGCCCGTTCCTCCCCCGGCCTTCCGACCCGGGGGGCCTGACGCCGCTGTGCGGCGGCTCCTGTTCCAGGGAGCCTGCCATGTCGATGATCAACAGCCTGCGCGCCGCCGTCCGCACCAACCGCCGCCGTTCCGCGGTCGGCGCGTACGACGCCGTCCCGGTGGGCGCCGGCTCCGCGGTCGTCGACTGCGCGGTGTACCAGCACGGCAAGCGCCACGGCGAGACGTGCAGCCCCCGCGAGGCCGCCCGCCGGATCAAGGCCTCACACCAACTCCCGGACGGGGACGGCTCGTTCAGCTGGATCGGGCTGCACGAGCCGACCGAGGCCGAGTTCGAGGGCATCGCCCAGCGCTTCGGCCTGCACCCGCTCGCGGTCGAGGACGCGGTGCACGCGCACCAGCGGCCCAAGGTCGAGCGCTACGACGACGTGCTGTTCGCCGTCTTCAAGACCATCCGCTACGTCGAGCACGACCAGCTCACCCCGACCAGCGAGGTGGTGGAGACCGGGGAGCTGATGGTCTTCGCCGGGCGGGACTTCGTGATCACCGTCCGGCACGGCGGCCACGGCTCGCTGCAGGAGCTGCGGCACCGGCTGGAGGCCGACGCGGACGAGTCCGGGCTGCTCGCCAAGGGCCCGTCCGCGGTGCTGCACGCGATCGCCGACCACGTCGTGGACAACTACCTGCTGGTCTCCGAGCGGCTGCAGAACGACGTGGACGAGATCGAGTACGGCGTCTTCTCGGCCAAGGGCGGACGCAGCGCCGACGTCGGCCGGGTGTACCAACTCAAGCGCGAGGTGCTGGAGTTCAAGCGCGCCGTGGTGCCGCTGCTGCGCCCGATGCAGCAGTTGTCCGAGCCGCTGCAGCGCCTCGTCGACCCGGACATCCAGAAGTACTTCCGGGACGTCGCCGACCACCTGGCCCGGGTCACCGAGCAGGTGCACGGCTTCGACGAGCTGCTGAACTCGCTGCTCCAGGCCAACCTGGCGCAGGTCTCGGTGGCGCAGAACGAGGACATGCGCAAGATCACTGCCTGGGCCGCGATCTTCGCCGTGCCCACCATGATCACCGGCGTGTACGGCATGAACTTCGAGTACATGCCCGAGCTGCACCACAAGTACGGCTATCCGATGGTGCTCGGCGCCATCATCCTGATCTGCGTCGGGATGTACCGGGGCTTCCGCCGCAACGGCTGGCTGTAGCGCCGCGATCCGCCCGGCGCGCCACTACCGCCGACCGCCGCGGGCGACCAGGACCAGGCCCACCAGGATCAGCACCACCGCCGGGCAGGCCGCCACCGGGGGCCACTGGCCGAGCCAGAGGGCGGCGATCAGGGCCGCGCCCGGGGTCTCCAGCAGGATCGCGGTGGAGGTGACCGACGGGCCGAGGGTGCGCACCACGCGGTTGCTCAGCGAGTGGCCGAGCAGCTGGGCGGCGACCATCAGCAGCACGATCTGCCACCACACCCCGGCCGGCCAGCCGGCCAGCGGCGTCCCGGCGACCAGGCAGATCACCAGCAGGCCCACCGCCGTGGTGGCGTAGCAGATCAGGGTGTACGCGGTGGTGCTGACGGTCTTGCGGACCTCCGCGCCCAGCAGCAGGTACCCGGCCGCGGCCAGGCCCGCGCCGAGGGCGAGCGCGTCGCCGAGCAGCGCGCGCGGGGAGAGCGAGAGGTCGACGCCGGTCAGCACCAGCACGCCGGCGAAGGCCACGCCCGTACCGAGCCAGACCATCCGGGGGGCGCGGACGCCGAACAGCCGCATCAGCAGGATGGTCCACAGCGGGGTGGTGGTGACCAGGGCGGTCGCCGAGGCCACCGAGGTCATCCGCAGGCTGGGCATCCAGAGCGCGAAGTGCACGGCGAGCAGCCCGCCGGCCGCGATCGCGAGCAGCAGCGCCCGGCGGCCGATCCCGCGCAGCTCGGCGCGGTGGCGCAGCAGCGCGTACGGGCCGAGGACGCCGACCGACATGACGTTGCGCCAGAGCGCGATCGCCAGCGCGGGCGCGGCGGTGGCGCTGATCAACGGGCCGGACAGCGAGATGCCGGCGATCGAGACGGCGAGCAGCAGCAGGTCGACGGTGGGGAGCGGGTGCGCCGGCTCGGTGGTGGCGGCGGCTGGTGCGGGGGCGGTCGCGGGCCGGGCGGCGGGCACGGCGCTCCTCTGCTGGTCATGTAGGGCTGGTCACGTAGGGCTGAGCTGGGCGCTCCTACGGTAAGGCCCGTGGAAAGCCGATGGGACTGTCGCCCGACGGCTGAGACAACTCGTGGACGGCGAAGGTCGTACGCTGGGCGCCATGGACCGTACGCCCGCCGCCACGACCGCCGACGACTTCCTCGACCAGGCCCTGCTGGAGGAGGCCGCGAAGAAGTCCGGCCTGCTCTGGGTCCGCGCGGACGGCCAGGAGCAGGCCCGCCCGCTCTGGCACGCCTGGTACGACGGCGCCGTGGTGGTGGTCGGCGACGGCGGCGAGCAGCCGCTGCACGGCCTGGCCGCCGGATCCGGCGCGGTGGTGACCGTCCGCAGCAAGGACAAGGGCGGCCGGCTGACCGGCTGGAGCGCCCGGGTCTCGGAGCTGGCCCCGGGCGGCGAGGCCTGGCTGGGCGCCGTCGAGGAGCTCAAGGGCAAGCGGCTGAACGCGCCCGACACCGACACCATCACCGACCGCTGGACCCGCGAGTGCCGGGTGCTGCGGCTGGAGCCCGCCGGGGCACTGACCGAGCGTCCGGGCTCGATGCCGGACGACTCGCACGCCGCCCAGCCGATGCCCACCCCGGCCACCACCCGCCGCCCCGTCCCGGCCGGTCTGCCCAAACTGCTGTTCAAGCGCCGCTAAAGATTCACGCCCGGGACTCCTCGGCTGTGTACCGTGCCTCGTCGGGCCGGGCCCGCGACCCGCGGGTAGCCTTGGCCGCAGGTGCGCCCCGGCGTACCCGGCACGGCATCGAACGAGTCGAGGGAGTTCATGGCAGGGCCAGGCACCCGGGTCTTCATCTCCCATCTCTCCGCCCTCGCCGTCTTCGACCCGAACGGCGACCAGGTCGGCCGGGTCCGTGACGTCGTCGTCGCGCTGCGGCTCGGCGGCCGCCCGCCGCGGGTCCTGGGCCTGGTGGTCGAGGTGGTCGGCCGGCGCCGGATCTTCCTGCCGATGACCCGGGTGACCAGCCTGGAGTCCGGCCAGGTGCTCACCACCGGCGTGATCAACCTGCGGCGCTTCGAGCAGCGCCCGTCCGAGACCCTGGTGCTCGCCGAACTGCTGGACCGCACCGTCACCTGGTCCAAGACCGGCGAGGACGTCACCGTGCTGGACGTCGGGATGGTGCAGACCCGGCTGCGCGAGTGGGAGATCAGCAAGGTCTTCGTCCAGATCGGCCGGGCCGGCCGGCTGCGCAAGGGCAAGGGCGAGCGGCTCACCCTGGACTGGCAGGACGTCACCGGCTTCACGCTGCCCGAGCAGGACCAGGGCGCCGCCAACCTGCTCGCCACCTTCGACCAGCTGCGCGCCGCCGACCTCGCCAGCGTCATGCACCACCTGTCCGCCAAGCGCCGCGCCGAAGTGGCCGCCGCGCTCGACGACGAGCGGCTCGCCGACGTCCTGGAGGAGCTGCCCGAGGACGACCAGGTCGAGATCATCGGCAAGCTCAAGGACGAACGCGCCGCCGACGTCCTGGAGGCGATGGACCCGGACGACGCCGCCGACCTGCTCTCCGAACTGCCCGACGACGAGGCCGAGCGGCTGCTCCAGCTGATGGAACCGGACGAGGCCGAGCCCGTCCGCCGCCTGCTGTCGTACGAGGAGAACACCGCCGGCGGTCTGATGACCACCGAGCCGGTCGTGCTGGAGCCGGACGCGACCGTGGCCGAGGCGCTCGCCCGCATCCGGGTCTCCGACCACAAGCCCGCGCTCGCCGCGCAGGTGTACGTCTGCCGGCCGCCGAACGAGACCCCGACCGGCAAGTACCTGGGCACCGTGCACTTCCAGCGGCTGCTGCGCGAGCCGCCGTACGTGCTGGTCGGCTCGCTGGTCGACGACGATCTGGACCCGCTGCCGCCGGACACCCCGCTGTCGCTGATCACCAGCTACCTGGCGACCTACAACCTGGTGTCCGCGCCGGTCGTCGACGAGGCCGACCACCTGCTCGGCGCGGTGACCGTCGACGACGTGCTCGACCACCTGCTGCCGGAGGACTGGCGCGAGTCCGTCCTGCACGGCCACGACGACACGGACGACCCGAGGGAAGAGGTGCACGGTGGACGCTGACCGCAAGGGGCGGCGGGACGAGTCCCCCCGCCAACGCCTCCAGAGCGAACTGCGGGAACTGCGGGAACTGCGCCAGCTGCGCGGCCGCGAAGGCGGCCGGGACCGGCGCGCCGAGATCTCCGTGGCTGGCCCGGCCCGCAGCCGGCTCGACCAGCCCCGCACCGCCCGGCCCGGCCTGATCTCCCTGCCCGCCTACGATCCGGAGGCGTTCGGCAAGCTCTCCGAACGGATCGCGCGATTCCTGGGCACCGGTCGCTTCATCGTCTGGATGACGGTGGTGATCATCATCTGGGTGGCCTGGAACACCCTGCTGCCGGACAGCGCGCGCTTCGACAGCTACCCCTTCATCTTCCTCACCCTGGTGCTGTCCCTCCAGGCCTCCTACGCGGCCCCGCTGATCCTGCTCGCGCAGAACCGCCAGGACAACCGGGACCGGGTCAACATGGAGCAGGACCGGGCCCGCAGCGACCGCAACATCGCGGACACCGAGTACCTGACCCGCGAGGTCGCGGCACTGCGGCACGGGCTCGGCGAGGTCGCCACACGGGACTTCATCCGCTCCGAACTGCAGTCCCTGCTCAAGGAGATCGAGGAGCGCCGGGAGGCCCGCGAGACCCTGTGACCGGCGGCACGCTACCGGCGGGTTAGGGGATCCCCCGAGCGCCGTACCATCAAGACATGGCCAACGAGACAGAGGTCGCGGCCGGCGTCACGGAGGAGTCCGTACGCCAGGCGCTGGCGACCGTCAACGACCCGGAGATCAACCGCCCGATCACCGAGATCGGCATGGTGAAATCGGTCGGGATCGCCGAGGACGGCGCGGTGCGCGTCGCGGTCTACCTGACCGTCTCCGGCTGCCCGATGCGCGACACCATCGTCACCCGGGTCCGCGAAGCCGTCGGCCGCGTCCCCGGTGTGACCGGCGTCGAGGTCGAGCTCGACGTGATGAGCGACGAGCAGCGCAAGGAGCTCTCCCAGCTGCTGCGCGGCGGCGCCCCCGAACGGGAGATCCCGTTCGCCAAGCCGGGCACGCTGACCCGGGTCTACGCCGTCGCCTCCGGCAAGGGCGGCGTCGGCAAGTCCTCCGTGACGGTCAACCTGGCCGCCGCGATGGCCGCCGACGGCCTGAAGGTCGCCGTCGTGGACGCCGACATCTACGGCCACAGCGTGCCCCGCATGCTCGGCGTCGAGGGCCGGCCCACCCAGGTCCAGGACATGATCATGCCGCCGCAGTCGCACGGCGTGAAGGTCATCTCGATCGGCATGTTCACCCCGGGCAACGCCCCGGTGGTCTGGCGCGGCCCGATGCTGCACCGCGCGCTCCAGCAGTTCCTCGCCGACGTCTACTGGGGCGACCTGGACGTGCTGCTGCTGGACCTGCCGCCCGGTACCGGCGACATCGCGATCTCGGTGGCCCAGCTGGTCCCCAACGCGGAGATCCTGATCGTCACCACCCCGCAGATGGCCGCCGCCGAGGTGGCCGAGCGGGCCGGCACCATCGCGGTGCAGACCCACCAGAAGATCGTCGGCGTGATCGAGAACATGTCCGGCATGCCGTGCCCGCACTGCGACGAGATGATCGACGTCTTCGGCACCGGCGGCGGCCAGACCGTCGCGGACGCGCTCACCCGCACCGTCGGCGCGACCGTCCCGGTGCTCGGCTCGATCCCGATCGACGTGCGCCTGCGCGAGGGCGGCGACGACGGCCGCCCGGTCGTGCTCGCCGCCCCCGACTCCCCGGCCGGCGCCGCCCTGCGCGCCGTCGCCGGCAAGCTCGGCGGCCGCCAGCGCGGCCTCTCCGGGCTCTCCCTCGGGCTGACCCCGAAGAACAAGTTCTGACGTCGGCGGACACCACGGGCCGGGTGCGGTGCACCCGGCCCGTTCGCCTCTGCCCGCAGCCGGTGACGGGACGTCACCGTGTCCGTCGGGGACCGACGTCAGGGCCGGGTGTAGGCGGTCAGGTCGGGGACGGTGGCGAAGCCGGCGCCGTAGGCGCTGACGCCGCGGCCGTAGGCGCCGAGCAGGACGCCGGGGGCCTCGCCGGCGAGCACCCAGCCGTACTCGGACTCGCGGTAGCGGAAGGGCTGCGGCAGGCCGTTCACCGGGAGGCTGAGGGTGGACCAGCCGGGGCCGGCCAGATCGTCGGCGAGGTCCCACGCGAGGGTGCTCTGCTGGTCCAGCCAGTCCTGGCGCAGCGCGCGGTCGAGCTGGCCGGGCCAGGTCGAGGCGAGCAGGCCCGAGCCGGCCAGCCAGGCGGCGGAGGAGGCGGAGGTCGCCTCCAGGGTGCCGGTGTTGTCGGCGCTGCGGCGGCTGTCCCGGCGGGCCACCGTGACCACGACCGCGAACCTGCGCATGTCGCGCGGCTCGTACTGCCTGGCCGGCTCCTCGCCGTGGCCGAGGGTGCCGTAGTCGACGTTGCCGGCCGCCCCGGCCCGGGGGCCGCCTGCGCCGGCCTGCATCAGGTAGCGGCGGCCGGTCCAGCCGTCGTCCAGGCCGTACCAGGGGAAGTCGGCGGACAGGTAGGGCACCAGCGGGTCCGCCGGGCCGGCCTGCCCGCCGACCACCGGGCCGCCGGCCGTGGCCGTCGTCCCCACCGCCTGACTCGTCGCGTCCATCCCCGGGCCTCCTCAAACACACGTTTGCCTGCCGTGGCGCGCTCCCATCGTGGCGTACCGCGGCGTTCCCGGGAGCCGCTCCTGGTCCGCGACAGCGCGGAACGTGACGGACGGCTCGGCGGGAACAATCAGCACAATAGCGGCGCGCACGCCACCGCCCCGCTCAGCCGGGCGGCCGGGCGGGGCGGTGGCGTGGTGGTACGGGGCGTGACCGGGGGCCGGTCAGGTCGCGTCGGGGTCGAACGGGGGCCGCTCGCCGGGCTGCAACGGCGCCCCGGCGGAGGCGGCCACCGGGGCGGCGGCGGCCTTCTCGAAGCTGACGCTGCCGTTGCGGCCGTTCACCGGCGCCGCCGGCTTGTCGTCCAGGACGGAGCGGATGTCGAGCGAGTCCTTCATCTCCTTGAGGCCCAGCGGGTCCTCCTCGCCGCCCATGAGCTGCTTGCGGACGAAGGTCTTGGGGTTCAGATCCTCGAACTCGAAGTCCTTGAACTCGGGACCCAGCTCGCTGCGGATGTCCTCCTTCGCGTTGTCGGCGAAGGAACGGATCTTCCGGATGAAGCCCATGGTGTCCTGGATCAGCTTCGGCAGCTTGTCGGGGCCGAAGATGATGATCGCCATCACGGCCAGGGTCAGGATCTCCAGCCCGCCCACATCGCTGAACACCTAAGCTCCCTAGCTCGTCGGACGACGGTCCCTACAGGGTAATGGCCATCGGCGGGTCCAGGGCCCACGCTGTGATGAAGCCGTGGTAAAGACCTGCCGATGGCCGAGGTCGTCGGCACCGGGGCGCGAGCGGCGTTCTAGCGGATCTGCTGGCGCAGCGCGGGCAGGCCGCCCGGGTTGCGGTCCGGGGCCGGCGGCGGCGTCGCGTCGCGGGTCGCGGCGACGGGGTGGGCCGGGAAGTCCACCGGGATCTGCGCGGTCATCGGGACCAGGCCCCCGGAGCGGCCCGTGCCGCCGGTGTTGCCGACCGTGCTGACCGGGTTGCCGTGCTGGTCCTCGCTCTGCGTGCCGAGGCCACCGACCCCGCCGAGCGTGACCGCGGCGACCGAGAAGGCGCCCGCGGCGGCGAAGACGAAGCGGCGCCCGCGCGGCGCGGCGGAGCGGACGGAGGCGGCGGCGGCCGCCGGACGGGGCCGGACGGGGGTCTCGGGGCGGGCCGCGGTCTCGGGGCGGCCGTTGCGCCGGGCCATCAGCGGCCGCAGCACCGCGCCGCCGCGCCCGAACGCCCGCGGGTCGACCCCGGGCACCGGGGTGTCGGCGCCGAGCGCGCCCGCGCCGAAGGAGGCGCCGGCGCCGCGGCCGAAGGAGCCGCCGGTGAGCCGGCTGCCGCCGAGCGTGCCGCCGGCCGCGACCCCGCCGCCGGGCAGGTCGTCGTCGTCACCGCGGCTGCCGCGGCCGACGGGCCAGCCGGCGTCCGCCGGATCGTCCTCGGGAAGGGCTCCGACGGCCATCAGGCGGGCCATCAGGCCGGAGGAGGGGCCCGGGGTGCCGGTACGGGTCAAGAGGTGCTTGACGGCCCGGCCCGCGTCGACCTCGGCGAGGCACTGCGGGCAGGTCGCCAGGTGGGCCTGGACGCGCTCGCGCGAGTCGTGGCCGAGTTCGCCGTCCAGGAACGCGGAGAGGCGCTCGCCGAGGTGGTGCTCCTCGGCGGCGGGCTCGGCGGGGCGCACCGGCACCGCGCGCAGCGCCGTCTCGCCCGGCAGCGGGAGCGCGGGCAGGACGGGCTCGCCCGGTTCCTCGGCGCCGCGGCGGCCGGGCAGGGCCCAGCCCCGCCTGGCCGCCGACCGGCCGGACGCGTCCGACTGGCCCGGCCCGGACCGGCCGGTTCCGCTCACGATCGCCTCCGTCCGCGCACACCCGGCGCGGGCGCGCCCTCGGCGGCGGCGCCGACCGGCACCGGCTCCTCCGAGCCCCCGCGGCGCTCGCGCCCGGGGGCCGAGCCGGGGGCACGGTGCTTGAGCGCGGCGCGCAGGTGCGAGCGGCCTCGGTGGATGCGGCTGCGGACGGTGCCGAGCTTGACGCCCAGCGTGGCGGCGATCTCCTCGTAGGACAGGCCCTCGATGTCGCAGAGCACCACGGCGGCGCGGAACTCCGGGGCGAGGGTGTCCAGGGCGTGCTGCACGTCGGCGTCGAAGTGGGTGTCGCTGAAGTGCTGGGCCGGGCTGGGCTCGCGGGAGGCGAGCCGCTCGGCCGCGTCCTCGCCGAGCGCGTCGAAGCGGATGCGCTGGCGGCGGCGGACCATGTCCAGGAACAGGTTGGTGGTGATCCGGTGCAGCCAGCCCTCGAACGTGCCGGGGGTGTAGGTGGACAGCGAACGGAACACCCGGACGAAGACCTCCTGGGTGAGGTCCTCGGCGTCGTGCTGGTTGCCCGTCAGGCGGTACGCGAGGCGGTAGACCCGGGCGCTGTGCGCCTCGACGATCTCCTCCCAGGAGGGCGGAGTCCAGGTCTGCGCGTCGGGGCCCTCGGTGAAGGTCGCGAGGGCGGGGGCCTCGGTGGTACCGGCGGCCGGCGTCGCGGCGGCGGGCTGGTCCAGGTCGGAGTGCGCAGGCTGGTTCATCACGGGCTTCGGCGTACGGGCCGACGCGGTGCCGCGGGAGTGCCGCCGCACGGGGACGTCGCCCTCGGCCACACCTCCTCGGTCGGCTCTTCTGCCCAGCAGGGCCACCACCATATCCACCTCACCCGTCAAGCCCGGATAAAAGTGCCCGGGAGGTCTCCCGTACCCGGTCCTTCGTCACAACGGCCCGCCGCCGTACGCGGTTCCCGGTCGGCCAGTAATCTGTGCCAGGAAATATCGACTTCCCTCGGCACCGGGCCGTAACCCGGGGCTCCGAAAGAGGCAGCCATCAGCGAGTTCGGGCCCGCGCGTGTGGCCCTCGCCGACACCTACGTCGGCGAGGACGCGGTGCTGACCTACGCCCGGGCGCAGTCCGCGCGCACCGGGATACGGGCGATCGGGCCCAGCGGCGGGGCGTGCCTGCGGCTGCTGGCCGCGGCACTGGACGCCAAGGCGGTGGCCGAGATCGGCACCGGGACGGGCGTCTCCGGGGTCTACCTGCTGCGCGGCATGCGGCCGGACGGCGTGCTCACCACGGTGGACTCGGAACCGGTGCGCCAGCAGTTGGCCCGCGAGGCGTACCACGCGGCCGGATTCGCGACCAACCGCTCGCGGTTCATACCGGGCCGGGCGCTGGAGGTGCTGCCCCGGCTCGCCGACGGCCAGTACGACCTGGTGTTCTGCGACGGCGACCCGGCCGAGTCCCGGGAGTACCTGCTGGAGGCGCTGCGGCTGCTGCGGCCGGGCGGGATGGTCTGCTTCGAGGGGGTGTTCCAGGAAGGCCGGCTGGCCGAGCCGGAGCTGCAGGACCCCCAGACGGGCGCGGTGCGCGACCTGGTCCGGGACGTCCGGGAGAGCGAGGCGCTGCTGCCGGCGCTGCTGCCGGTCTCGGACGGGCTGCTCTGCGCCATCAAGCGGTAGGGCCGTCAAGCGGTAGGGCCGTCAGGCGGTAGGGCCGTCAGGCGGTAGGGCCGTCAGGCGGTCTCGGCCGCCTGGCGCGCAGGGCCCCGGAACGTCGCGGGGCCCGGGCCGACGTGACGTCGTACCCGGGCCCGGCAGCACATCTCCAGGAGATGACGAGCACCCGCTGCGGTCAGCCGCAGGCCTTCTTCAGGGCCTCGCCGAGGGCGTCGGCCTCGTCAGGCGTGAGCTCCACCACAAGGCGTCCGCCGCCTTCGAGCGGAACGCGCATGATGATGCCCCGTCCCTCTTTGGTGACTTCGAGCGGGCCGTCACCCGTCCGCGGCTTCATGGCCGCCATGCTCGTTCCCCTTCCTGCAACCGCTCAGCTACGCACCGGCAGTCCGTCCACCGCCGGTATCGAACGCATTGATCGGAAGCCATTATCCCGCATGCCACGGCCTGATGACCAACATCACTCTCGGTGCAACATCGGCCGGACCGCCCCCAACCGCCGCAATTGCCGCCATAAGCCCCGGCGTGGCGGCGGTGCGCAGGCCGTCGGAAGGTGCGATACCTCACACTCCCCACCCGGCCGTCCGCTCCGGCATCCTGGCACACGACCGACACCGAGCCGATCCCGGGGAGCCCTCGCCCATGTCCGATTCCGTGCTGTACGAGCTGGACGGCGGCCTGGCCGTCATCACCATCAACCGCCCGGAGGCGATGAACGCCCTGGACGTCGCGACCAAGGTCGCGCTGCGGGACGCCGTGACCGCCGCGGCCGCGGACCCGGCGGTGCGCGCGGTGCTGCTGACCGGGGCGGGCGAGCGCGCGTTCTGCGTCGGGCAGGACCTGAACGAGCACCTGACGGCGCTGAAGCGGGCCGAGGAGACCGGCCAGAGCCCGCTGGGCACCGTGGCCGAGCACTACAACCCGCTGGTGCGGGCGCTGGCCGGGATGCGCAAGCCGACCGTCGCCGCGGTCGGCGGGGTGGCGGCCGGCGCGGGCGCCTCGCTGGCCTTCGCCTGCGACTTCCGGGTCCTCTCCGACCGGGCCGGCTTCAACACCGCCTTCGCCGGGATCGGCCTGACCGCCGACTCGGGCGCCTCCTGGACGCTGCCCCGGCTGGTCGGGCACGCCAGGGCCACCGAGCTGCTGATGCTGCCCCGGACGGTCAAGGCCGCCGAGGCGGTGGAGCTGGGCCTGGCCACCAAGGTGGTGCCCGCCGAGGAGCTCGCCGCCACCGCGCGGGGCTTCGCCCGGGAGCTGGCCGCGGGCCCCACGGTGGCCTACGGCGCCATCAAGGAGTCGCTGGCGTACGGCGCCTCGCACTCGCTGGACGAACTGCTCGACAAGGAGGACGAGCTGCAGACCCTGGCCGGCGAGAGCGAGGACCACCGGATCGCGGTCCGCGCCTTCATCGCCAAGGAGAAGCCGACCTACCTGGGCCGCTAGGCCGTGCCCTAACGGCTGCCCCGGCCCCCGAGCGCGGTGCGGACGTGGCAGTCCGCCAGGTGGTCGTCGACCAGGCCGCAGGCCTGCATCAGGGCGTAGGCGGTGGTCGGGCCGACGAAGCGGAAGCCCTCCTTCTTCAGCGCCTTCGCGAGTGCGGTCGACTCGGGCGTGACGGCCGGCACCTCCCCCATCGTGCGGGGGGCCGGCCGGTCCGGGGCTCCGGCGAACCGCCAGATCAGCGCGTCCAGACCGCCGTCCAGGTCGCGGGCGACCCGGGCGTTGGCGATGGCGGCCTCGATCTTGGCCCGGTTGCGGATGATGCCGGTGTCGGCGAGCAGCCGCTCCACGTCCGCCTCGCCGAACTCGGCGACCTTGGCGATCTCGAAGCCGGCGAACCCGGACCGGAAGCCCTCCCGGCGGCGCAGGATGGTCAGCCAGGACAGCCCGGACTGGAACGCCTCCAGGCAGACCCGCTCGAACAGGGCGTCGTCGCCGTGCACCGGGCGGCCCCACTCGGTGTCGTGGTAGGCCCGGTAGTCGTCGGTCGACTCGCCCCAGGCGCAACGGCGCAGGCCGTCCGCACCGAGCACCGCGCCCTCGGCGGGAGCGGTCACTGCTCCTTCACCGGCTTCGCGTCCTCGGGCCGCTCCTTGGTGAGCGCGACGGCCGGCTCGACCACCCTGGCGAACTCCTCCAGGCCGGGCAGCGGTTCGGCGCCGGCGTCCGGGCCGTTGGTCGCCTCGACCGCGCCGCGCAGGTGGGCGGCGGCCTCCAGTTCGGCGATCCGCGAGTCGCGGTAGGCGAGTTCGGCGCCGAGCCGGTCCAGGACGTCGTCGACCTCGTCCATCCGGTAGCC
Organism: Kitasatospora sp. NPDC086801; assembly: GCF_044745805.1. Classification (NCBI taxonomy): domain Bacteria; kingdom Bacillati; phylum Actinomycetota; class Actinomycetes; order Kitasatosporales; family Streptomycetaceae; genus Kitasatospora; species Kitasatospora sp. NPDC086801. The sequence continues at coordinate 85,619 of NZ_JBIVAX010000020.1, read as the reverse complement.
GCGGACGGCCATCGGCAGCCGCAGGTCGTCCACGTCCGCCTTGCTCAGCGGACGCTCCTGCGGCAGCCGGGCGGCGATGCGGTCCTGCACCGCCTCCGGCATCGAGCCGCCCCCGCCGAGCGCCACCAGCGCGGCGCCGCCGACCACCACGGCCATGGCGACCACGATCACCCAGAACACGAGCTGTCCTCCCGAACTCCCGGCCGGCCTGCTGCGAAGTGCCCCCGACCAAACTGATCATGACAGCATGGTCCCTGTGAGGCCGGGGGCCATCATCGCACCCGCAGCAGCTGTGGAGGAGACATCGGTGGCACTGCGCCTGGGACCGCGGGAATTCGGTGACGACGAGCTGGTGATCATGGCGATCGTCAACCGGACGCCGGACTCGTTCTTCGACAAGGGGGCGACCTTCGCGGACGAGGCCGCGTTCGCCGCCGCCGACCGTGCGATGGCCGAGGGCGCGGCGATCCTGGACATCGGCGGGGTGAAGGCCGGGCCCGGTGACGAGGTCACGGTGGAGGAGGAGCTGCGGCGCACCGTGCCCTTCGTGGCCGAGCTGCGCAAGCGCCACCCGGACGCCGTGATCAGCGTCGACACCTGGCGGCACGAGGTCGGCGAGGCGGTCTGCGCGGCGGGCGCCGACCTGCTGAACGACGCCTGGGGCGGGGTGGACCCGAAGCTCGCCGAGGTGGCCGCGCGCCACGACGTCGGGCTGGTCTGCACGCACGCGGGCGGCGCCGAGCCGCGCACCCGCCCGCACCGGATCGGCTACCAGGACGTGATGGCGGACATCCTGCGGGTGACCGTCGGGCTGGCCGAGCGGGCGGTGGGGCTCGGTGTGCGGCGGGACGCGGTGATCATCGACCCGGGGCACGACTTCGGCAAGAACACCCGGCACTCGCTGGAGGCCACCCGGCGGCTGCCGGAGATGACCGCGACCGGCTTCCCGGTGCTGGTCTCGCTGTCCAACAAGGACTTCGTCGGCGAGACGCTGGACCGGCCGGTGAACGAGCGGCTGCTCGGCACCCTGGCCACCACCGCGGTCTCGGCCTGGCTGGGCGCGCAGGTCTACCGGGTGCACCAGGTCGCGGAGACCCGCCAGGTGCTGGACATGGTCGCCTCGATCCGGGGCACCCGCCCCCCGGCGGTCGCCCGCCGGGGGCTGGCGTAGCCGGCCGGAGGACCTAGATCTCGTTGGTCGGCCGGCGGGCGTCGGCGAGGATCTTCATGACCTCGTCGATCTCGTCGGTGATGTGGAACAGCTCCAGGTCGTGCGGGGCCGCCTTGCCCTGCGCGACCAGGGTGTTCTTCAGCCACTCGTAGAGGCCGCCCCAGTACGCGCTGCCGAAGAGGATCACCGGGAAGCGGGTGACCTTCTTCGTCTGCACCAGGGTGAGCGCCTCAAACAGCTCGTCCAGCGTGCCGAGCCCGCCGGGCAGGACCACGAAGCCCTGGGCGTACTTCACGAACATCGTCTTGCGGACGAAGAAGTAACGGAAGTTCAGCCCGAGGTCGACGAACTCGTTGAGGCCCTGCTCGAAGGGCAGCTCGATGCCGAGGCCGACGCTGAGGCCGCCGGCCTCGGAGGCGCCGCGGTTGGCGGCCTCCATGGCGCCCGGGCCGCCGCCGGTGATCACCGCGTAGCCGGCCTCGGCGAGGGCCCGGCCGATGGCCATGCCGGCCTCGTACTCGGGAGAGTCGGCCGGGGTCCGGGCCGAGCCGAAGACACTGATCGCGGCGGGGAGTTCGGCGAGGGCGCCGAAGCCCTCCACGAACTCGGAGGTGATCCGCAGCACCCGCCACGGATCGGTGTGCAGCCAGTCGGTCGGGCCCGTGGTGTCCAGCAGTCGCTGGTCCGTGGTGCTCGTGCCGACCTGGTCCCGGCGCACCAGCACCGGGCCCTTCTGCTTCTCGGGCCAGGCCTTCTTCTTCCGCGGCACGCCGACCTGCTCGGGGCCGTGTCCGTAGTGCTTTTCGTCTCCTGTGCCTGTCATGACGAAACCCTACGCCCGGTGATCCCGCTTTTCAGGCAACAGGGGAAGGTCGGTTGGGCGACCGGAAGATGGCGCTCAGCCGATGATCGGCTGGTCCGACCGGCCGATCATCGGAGCGACACCTCAGCTGGTCAGCCAGGCCCGCAGCCGGTCCTCGGTCTCGGTGATGGCGCTCAGCGAGCAGTGCTCCTCCCGCTTGTGCGCGAGGTTCGGGTCACCGGGGCCGTAGTTGACCGCCGGGACGCCCAGCGCGCTGAACCGGGCGACGTCCGTCCAACCGAACTTGGCCCGGGCCTGGCCGCCGATGGCCTCCAGGAAGGCCTGGGCGGCCGGCTGGGAGAGCCCGGGCAGCGCGCCCGGGGCGAAGTCGGTGACGGTCAGCTCGAAGCCGTCGAAGACCTCGCGCACGTGCTTCTCCGCCTCCGCCTCGCTGCGGTCCGGCGCGTAGCGGAAGTTGACCGTCACGACGCACTCGTCCGGGATGACGTTGCCGGCCACGCCGCCGTCGATCCGGACCGCGTTCAGGCCCTCCCGGTACTCCAGACCGTCGATCTCCACCCGGCGCGGCCGGTAGTCCGCGAGCCGGGCGAGCACCTCGGCGGCGTGGTGGATGGCGTTGTCGCCGAGCCAGCTGCGGGCCGCGTGCGCGCGCACGCCGGTGAGCCGGATCTGCGCCCGCAGGGTGCCCTGGCAGCCGCCCTCGACGACCGCGCCGCTCGGCTCCATCAGCACCGCGAAGTCGGCGGCCAGCCAGTCCGGGTGCTCCTTGGCGAGGTGGCCGAGGCCGTTGCGGTGGGCCTCCACCTCCTCGCAGTCGTAGAACACGAAGGTGAGGTCGCGGTTGGGCTCGGGCAGGGTGGCGGCGAGCCGCAGCTGGACGGCGACGCCGGACTTCATGTCCGAGGTGCCGCAGCCGTAGAGCAGGTCCCCCTCGACGTGGGAGGGCACGTTGTCGGCGATCGGCACGGTGTCCAGGTGGCCGGCGAGCAGGACGCGCTCGGGGCGGCCGAGGGTGGTGCGGGCGACCACGTTGTTGCCGTACCGGTCCACGGTCAGGTGCGGGTAGCCGCGCAGCGCGGCCTCCACGGCGTCGGCGAGCGCCTGCTCGTCGCCGCTCACCGACGGGAAGTCGACGAGCCGGGCGGTCAGCGCGCCGCCGTCGAGAGTGAGGTCCAGGGGCGTCGGGTTCGGGCTGCTCATGGCGCCAGCCTAGTCCGCGCGGCATGTGCACTGCGTGGCGGTTCTGTGACACGGAACGTGACGGGTAGCAGCAACCGGGTGGCGCCGCACACCCGTCCGAGTGGGTACGGTGTCGGATCAAGAAGCAAGGCACGAGAGGGGCGACGGTGGCCAGGAGAAAGAGCGACGAGGAACTGGGCGAGGAGTTGGCGCCCCCCCGCCGCGGTCTACTGCGCGCGCTGCTGCTCGTGATCGTCTGCCTGCTCGGCCTCGCGCTGGTCGCGGGACTGGCCGTGGTCGGCATCTGGTGGTTCGGCTTCAAGCAGAGCGAGTCCGAGGGCTGCTCGGTGAAGACCGCGGCCGGCAGCGGCACGCTGGAGCTCCCGCAGGCGGCCAACGCCGCGACGATCGCCGCGGTGGCGCGCTCGCGCGGACTGCCGGACCGGGCGACCGCCATCTCGCTGGCCACCGCGATGCAGGAGTCCAAGCTGCGCAACCTCGCGGGCGGCGACCGGGACTCGCTCGGCCTGTTCCAGCAGCGGCCCTCGATGGGCTGGGGCACGGCGCAGCAGATCGGGGACCCGGTCTACGCGACCAACAAGTTCCTGGACGGCCTGGTCAAGGTGCCCGGCTACACCCGGCTGCCGCTGACCGACGCGGCCCAGGCCGTGCAGAAGAGCGGCTACCCGCAGGCGTACGCCAAGCACGAGACCAAGGCGACGCTGCTCACCTCGGCGCTGGCCGGCCGGGAGCCCGGTTCGTTCTCCTGCGTGGTGCACGACTACGCCAAGCCGGATCCGGCCGACTCGTCCTCCCCCACGGCGGGTGCCTCCGCCTCCCCGGCCGCCGCTCCGGACCGGGCCCAGGCACTGTCCGACCGGGTGCGCCGCGAGTTCGGCCGCACCGTGACCCCGGCCACCGGGTACGCCTCGACCATCAAGGGCGCCGAGAACGCGGTCTCGCTCACCCCGGACCCGTCCGCCGCCGCGCTGACCTCCTCGACCGACGGGACCGACGGCGGGATCAGCGCCGAGCGGGCGAGCGGCTGGGAGGTCGCCCACTGGGCGGTCGCCCAGGCCCAGCAGCTGGGCATCGCGACGGTCGCCTACGACGGGAAGATCTGGCGCAAGACCAAGTCGGAGGACGGCTGGCAGCCGCAGACCTCCGGAACGTCGACCAAGCTGGTTCAGGTCACCCTCGCCACGTCCGACAAGGGCTGACGCACTGACGTGCGGGTGGCCGCCGAACGGGTGAACCCGGTCAACCCCGGTGGACCGGGCACCCGCTGTGGCGGCCCTGGTGGAGAACCGTCACTCCCCTTGCCCGGGGCCGGGTCCACCGGGCCGGACGGGCCCCGCTGGACGCCGCCACGCCGGCCATACGATCCGATGGTCGGTCAGACACTTTCCTTGCCCAGGCCGAAACCTTCTGGCTTCTCAAGCGGTAACACCGTCGTCCGCCCGGCGGACATGACGGACCCAGACCCTTCGAGGAGCCCCATGTCTCACCCCCTCACGCGACGGATCGCCAGCGCCGCGCTGCTCGTGGCGGCCGGCGCGACCCCGCTGGTCGCGGCCGGCTCCGCATCCGCCCTGGGCGGCGACGCCCTGCTGCCCAAGAGCGACCTGGCCGCGCCGCTGGGCCAGCTGACCAACACCGACACCGGTTCCACCCTCCAGCACACCACCCACCAGCTGGGCCAGGCCGCCGGCACCACCGGCGCCGCCACCGTCGCCGCGGGCGTACCGGCCTCCGCCGACGCCGCCGGCAACATCGTCGCCCACCAGCTCCCCGAGGCGAACGAGAAGGCCAGCTCGCTGACCGCCCCGGTCGACCAGACCGCCGCCACCACCGGCCAGCTCTCCGCCGTCACCCCGAAGGTCGCCTCCGCACTGGCCGGCAAGCTCGGCGAGGCCGTCACCGGCAAGGGCGTCGGCACCCGCAGCGCCGCCGCCAGCCCGGTCGGCGGGCTCGCCCAGACCGGCTCCGTCGCCCAGGGCCTGCCCGGCGCGGACAAGCTCGCCGGCGCCGTCCCCGGCACCAACGCCGTCACCGACGCGCTGCCGCTCGGCTCCGTCGCGCGCGCGCTGCCCGCCCTGCCCGGCACCGACGTCCTGGGCCTGGCCGAGCACGGCTCGGCCAACCGCCTCGGCGGCGCCGACCTCGGCCCGAACAACCCGCTGTCCGGCCTCACCGGCGCGCTCGGCCCGATCGGCGGCCTGCTGGGCGGCGTGAACGGCGGCAGCATCAGCGGCCTGCCGCTGTAACCGCCCCGGGTACGGCGAAGGGGCCGGTGTTCCACGTGGAACACCGGCCCCTTCGCCGTCGGTCAGCGGGCCGCGTCCAGCCGCTCCACGGCCGCGGCCACCCGCTCGTCGGTCGCGGTGAACGCGACCCGGACGAAGCGCTCGCCGGCCGGCCCGTAGAAGTCACCGGGCGCCACCAGGATGCCCAGTCCGGCCAGTTCGGCCACGGTCTCCCAGCACGGGCGGTCCTGCGTCGCCCACAGGTAGAGGCTGGCCTCCGAGTGCTCGACCCGGAAACCGTACGCCTCCAGCGCCGCCCGCAGCGCCGAGCGCCGGGCCGCGTACCGCTCCCGCTGCTCCGCCACGTGCGCGTCGTCCGACAGCGCCGCGATCGTCGCCGCCTGGACCGGCGCCGGCACGATCAGGCCGCCGTGCTTGCGCACCTCCAGCAGCTCCCTGACCACCACCGGGTCGCCCGCCACGAAGGAGGCGCGGTAGCCGGCCAGGTTGGAGCGCTTGGAGAGCGAGTGGACGGCCAGTAGGCCCTCGTGGCCCGCGCCGCAGACGTCCGGGTGCAGGACCGAGACCGGCTCCGCGGACCAGCCCAGCTCCAGGTAGCACTCGTCGCTGACCAGCAGCGCCCCGTGCTCCCGGGCCCAGGCGACCGTGCGGCGCAGCTCGTCCTTGCCGAGCACCCGGCCGGTCGGGTTGGACGGCGAGTTCACCCAGAGCAGGCGGACCCGCGAACCGTCCAGCTCGTCCACCGAGCCGTACTCGACCGGCTCCGCGCCGCACAGCCGCGCGCCCACCTCGTACGTCGGGTAGGCCAGCCGCGGGTAGGCGACCTGGTCGCCCGGGCCGAGGCCGAGCTGGGTCGGCAGCCAGGCCACCAGTTCCTTGGAGCCGACGGTCGGCAGCACGGCCTGCGGGCCGATCTCGGCGCCGCAGCGGCGGTGCAGCCAGCCGGCGATCGCCTCGCGCAGCTCCACCGGGCCCCACACCGTCGGATAGCCCGGCGTGTCGGTGGCGGCGGCCAGCGCCTTCTGGATCAGCTCGGGGACCGGGTCCACCGGGGTGCCCACCGAGAAGTCGCAGAGACCGCCCGGGTGGGCCAGCGCGGTCGCCTTGTACGGCTCCAGCTTGTCCCAGGGGAAGACCGGCAGGAGGTCTGAAACGCGGCGCGCCGCCCCCGGGTGGCCCGGGAACGGCGCGCGCGTGCTGTTGGTGCTCACAGCTTGGTTTCCACCGATCGTCAGTGGTCGGCGTTCTGCGGCGGCAGAGCGGCGATGAACGGGTGGTCGCGTTCGATCAGGCCCAGCTTCGAGGCGCCGCCGGGCGAACCCAGGTCGTCGAAGAACTCGACGTTCGCCTTGTAGTAGTCCTTCCACTCCTCCGGAGTGTCGTCCTCGTAGAAGATCGCCTCGACCGGGCAGACCGGCTCGCAAGCGCCACAGTCGACACACTCATCCGGGTGGATGTAGAGCGATCGCTCGCCCTCGTAGATGCAGTCAACCGGGCACTCTTCGATGCACGCCTTGTCCTTCACGTCGACACAAGGCTGCGCGATGACGTAGGTCACGCTGTCGTTCCTCCTCGGAAGGGCCGTGGCGGCCCGTTCTGTTCTGCTCGCGTGCGCGGTGAGCGCGGCGTCGTCGATGCCCGCCCCTAGTATCGCGGGTCGGAGACCGCAAATGCACAGGAGGTGCCCAGATGACGGCAGGCGGCCCGGTCCAGGACCGTCCGGAGGTCCGGATAGATCGCTCTGACGTGGGACGACGCGTGTCCGTCCGGCGCCTCTCGGGGTTCGTGGACGACCGGCCGGTGTTCCGGGATGCGATCGGCGTGCTCACATCGTGGGACGATCATGGATTGACGGTCGCTCCGCGGACCGGCGAACCCGTCTCCTTCGCCGAGAAGCTGCTGGTCGCGGGCAAGGTCGTGCCGCTCTTCCCGGCCCGGCGCGCGCCGCTGCCCACCGTCACGCCCGTCGGACTCCAGCGGATCGCGGCCCGTGGCTGGCCCGCCGTCGAACAGGAGCCGCTCGGCGCGTGGACGCTGCGCGCCTCGGCCGGGTTCACCCGGCGCGCCAACTCCGTCCAGGCGCTCGGCGACCCCGGACCGCCGCTGCCCGACGCGCTCGACGCCGTCCGCCGCTGGTACGCGGCCCGCGGCCTGCCCGCGTACGTCGAGGTGGTCACCCCCGGCTCGCCGGACGACCTGCGGGCCGAGCTCGACCGGCTGGGCGCCCGCTACGCGCCCACCCTGGTCCGCACCGCCCCGCTGGCCGGGCTCGCCCGGGCCGGCTCCGGGCACGACCGGGTCCGGCTCGCCCGCACCGCCGACCCGGCCTGGCTCTCGCTCTACCGGCGGGTCGGCGAGGACGAGGCGCTGGAACGGGCCGCCCGGCAGGTGCTGCACGGCGGGCCGTCGGTCTGGTTCGCCACCGTTCCGGGCGCCCCCGGACAGCCGCCGCTGGCGATCGGACGCGGCGTCATCGACGGGCCCTGGGCCTGCTTCGGCGCGATCGAGGTCGCGCCGTACGCCCGGCGGGCCGGGTTGGCCACGGCCGTCATGGCGGTGCTCGCCGCCCGGGCCGCCGAGGAGGGGGCGACCGGCGGATACCTCCAGGTCGAGGCGGACAACGCCGGGGCGATCGCGCTCTATGACGGACTCGGCTTCACGACCAGTCACACTTACCACTACGCCCTTATCCCCCAGGGGTAGCACCGCCCGCCCCGCCCACCCGCCGCACCGCCCCCGCCACCCCTCCTCCCCGCCGTTCGCCCGCCGTACGAAAGCCGTCGCCGTCACCGTGACCGAGCAGAGCAGAGACCGCTTCCGGACCGCCGCCCGCGCCGAGCACCCCGACCCGGTGCTGCTCTGCCTACTCGCCGCCGCCGAACACGGCCCGGTGCTCGACCCGGACGATCCCGGGGAACCGCCCAGCGTGGACGCCCTGCTCGCCGCCTGCGAGGCCGCCCTGGACCGGCACGCGAGCGCCGTCCGGCTCGCCGTCGCCGAACGCGCCCCCGCCGGGCCCGAGGAGACCGCCGCCCTGCTCGCCGCCCTCCTCGGCGGGCGGGAACGCTTCCACGGGCGGCAGTCCGACTACCGGCGGCTCGAATCCTCGCTGCTGCCCGACGTGCTGCGGCGGCGGCGTGGACTGCCGATCATGCTGTCCCTGGTGTGGATGGCCGTCGGACGGCGGGCCGGGCTCACCGTCCACGGCATCGCGCTGCCCGGCCACTTCATCGTCGCCGTCGGCGGCCCGGCCGGCGGCGACGAGTACGTGCTCGCCGACCCCTTCCACGGCGGGCGGCTGCTCGACCCGGACGACGCCGAACGCCTGGTCCGCAGCGCCGGGCAGGAGTTCAGCCCCGACCTGCTCACCCCCGCCCAACCGCTCGACCTCGTGCTGCGCGTGCTCGGCAACATCCGCGCCTGGGCCGCCGACCGCCCCGAACACGCCCGCACCCAGCTCTGGGCCACCGAACTCGCCCTCCTGCTGCCCCGCCACCCCGCCCAGCTCCGCCTCGAACGCGCCGAACTCCTCGTCCGCACCGGCGACTTCATCGGCGGCTCGGCCGAGATGGACGCCTACGCCCAGATCCTCGACACCTTCGACCCCGACACCGCCGCCGCAGTCCGCCGGGAGGCCCGGGCCGCCCGGCACCGGCTCAACTGACGACCACTCAGAGCCAGCCCTTCTCCCGGGCGATCCGCACCGCCTCGGTGCGGTTGCGGGCCTCGGTCTTCTGGATCGCCATCGACAGGTAGTTGCGGACCGTCCCCTCCGACAGGTGCAGCCGCCGCGCGATGTCCGCGTTCACCGCCCCGTCCGCCGCCGCACCCAGCACGTCCCGCTCGCGCGCCGTCAGCGGATTCGCGCCCTCCGCCAGCGCGGCCGCCGCCAGCACCGGATCAATCACCCGCTCCCCGCGCAGCACCCGGCGGATCGCCTCCGCCAGCTCCGAGGCCGGCGCGTCCTTCACCAGGAACGCGTCCGCCCCCGACTCCATCGCCCGCCGCAGGTACCCCGGCCGGCCGAAGGTCGTCGCGATCACCACCCGCGTCCCCGGCGCGTTCCGGCGCAGCTCGGCAGCCGCCTCGATGCCCGTCATCCCCGGCATCTCGATGTCCAGCACGGCCACCTGCACCCGGTGCGCCAGCACCGCCGCCACCACCTCGTCCCCGCGCCCCACCTGCGCGACGACGTCGATGTCCCCCTCCAGCCCCAGCAGCGCCGCCAGCGCCTCCCGGACCATCCCCTGGTCCTCGGCGAGCAGTACGCGGATCAGGGCCCCGTTCTGAATGTCGCTCATGGCCACGACCTTAGAGGGGTGCCGGGGAGGCCGCGGAAGGTATTCGCCTGGCTCACCGAAGCCCTGCGGGCCAGACTGGCGGCATGCTGACCCTGGAACTCCTCCGCCCGGACCACGCTGACGCCCTGCTGGCCTTCGAGCGCGCCAACCGCGCCTGGTTCGCGAGGACCATCCCGGACCGCGGCGACGCCTACTTCGCGGAGTTCCCGGCCCGCCACGCCGCCCTGCTCGCCGAACAGGACGCCGGCACCTGCCGGTTCCACCTCATCCTCGACGCGGCCGGTGCCGTCCTCGGCCGCATCAACCTCGTCGACATCACCGACGGCACCGCCGAACTCGGCTACCGCGTCGGCGAACACGCGACCGGCCGAGGCGTGGCGAAGGCCGCCGTCGCCGACCTCTGCCAGCTGGCCGCCTCGGACTACGCCCTCACCACCCTCACCGCCGTCACCACCCTCGACAACCTCGCCTCCCAAGCCGTCCTCACCCGCAACGGCTTCACGGTCGTCGCCGAGCTCACCCTCGACGACCGCCCCGGCCTCCGGTTCAGCCGCACCCTCGCCGACGGCCGGCCATCGGAGTAGGACGTCGGAGTAGGACGTCGGCCCGGCCGACTTCCCACTCCGGATGTGCGTCAGAGCCAGCGTTGGACGGCCTCGACGCTGGTGGAGCCGCCGGTGTTGAAGGCGATGGCGGCCTGCGGGGCGTGGCGGCGGACGAGGTTGACGACGAGTTCGAAGAAGGGCAGGGCGGGTTCGGGCTTGCGGATGCCGCCGCCGATGACGACGACGTCCCAGTCCCGGCCGGCGAGGGCGGCGGTGATCGCGGGCTCGGCGGTCTCGTCGGGCGCGACCAGGGTCATCGACGCGTCGATGCCGTGGTCGGCGAAGCGGGCGAGTTCGGCGTCGAGGACGGCCCGCAGGCCGTCGCCGTCCATGCCGGGGACGGCGTGCGGGTCGAAGCCGAGGATGAGTGCAGTAGCCATGCCGGGGAGGACGATCACCCCGACCGATCGGGTTCCTCGGCGGCGCGGCAGACCGGTGCGGTGACCGTCCGCAGCGGGACCGAGGCCCGGAGCCTGAAACCCCGGCCCCGCTCGCCCGGTCCGGTCTCCAGTCGCCCGCCGACCAGGGCCAGCCGCTCCGCCAGGCCCGAGAGCCCGTTGCCCAGCTGGGACTTGCCCGGTCCGCGCCCGTTGTCGGCGATCTCCAGGACGGCGTAGCGCTCGCCGCCGCTCTCCCAGGTCTCGTCGGCCGTGACGGTGCAGACGGTGGCGCCCTCGCCGTGCCGGACGATGTTGGTGACGGCCTCGCGCAGCGCCCAGGCCAGTACGCCCGCCTCCTCGTTGGCGAGGCCCGGCCAGGTGTCGGCCAGTTCCGGCGCGGCCTCCAGCCGGACCTGGGCGGCGGCCAGCGCGGTGCGGGCGGCGGCGAGTTCGACCGGCAGGGTGGGGCGGCGGAAACCGGTCACCGCCTCCCGGACGTCGACCAGCGACTGCCGGGCGACCTGTTCGATGTCGGCGACCTGCGCCCGCGCCGCCTCGTCCTTGCCGGCGTCCATGAACCGCCCGGCCAGTTCGCTCTTCAGGGTGATCAGCGACAGCGAGTGCCCGAGCAGGTCGTGCAGGTCGCGGGCCAGGCGCAGCCGTTCCTCGGAGGCGGCCAGGTGGGCGACGGCGGCGCGGGCCTCGCGCAGTTCCTTCATGGTGCCGATCAGCCGCTGCATGCCGGTCATGGCGGCGCCGGAGAGGAAGGAGGTGAGCGTCAGGGTGGGGATGGTGTCGCCGCCGGCGTGGCTGAGCACGCCGACGGTGGCGGTGAGCACGGCCATGGCGGCGACCCCGGGCAGCGCGTAGCGCACGGGCAGGATCACCGCGACGCACACCGAGGCGTAGGTGAAGAGGGTCAGGAAGGCCTCGCCGAGGACGAAGGCGGAGACGCTCGCGAGCACGACCATCATCGCGACGATCAGCCGGCAGGACCGGGGCCGCATCCCGACCGCCGAGCGGAAGATCACCAGCAGGATGTAGCCGCCGACGAAGACCGCCAGGCACAGCCAGCCGAACACCCGGGCGGCCAGCCCGTGTCCGCCGTGCAGCAGGGTGCCCACCGGGTAGACCAGGTAGATCATCCACATCAGCATCCAGCTGACCTTGACCAGCAGCTGCCGCCTGGTCTCGACCGGCGAGCCCGGGACGTTCATGAACGACGCGCGCGCCGGACCCGCCTCCGGCTGCTCGTCGGATCGGTGGGTCTGGCGCGGCTCGGTCATGTCGGTCATCATGCCTGGCGGGTGTCGCGGCGGTACAACGCCGCCGCGGCGACGACGAACACCATGAGGAAGCCGGCCAGTCCGGCGACCGCGACGGTGTCCAGGGAGTGCCCGGGCTGGGTGAAGGTGGCCAACCGGTTGTACAGGTACACCGGGTTGAACCGGGCGAACTTCTCCAGCGAGCCGCTCACCGGGAACCACGTCCCGCCGAACAGCGCCATCACCATGTAGGTGATCATCACGATGGTCTGCACCGAGTCCGGCGCCGCCGCGTACCCGAGCGCCACCCCGAGCGCCGCGAACACGAAGCTGCCCAGCCACAGCGCCGCCGCCAGGCCGGTCCACTGCGCCGCGCTCAGCGACACGCCCTGGCTCGCGCCGACCGCGAGGACCACCAGGATCGCCGGCAGCGTGGTCACCGAACTCGCGGCGATCTTGCCGAGGGTGTACGCCCGCCCGGGCAGCGCGGTGAGCCGCAGCTGGCGCACCCAGCCGCTCTTGCGCTCCAGCGAGATCCGCTGCGCGCTGCCGGTGAGCACCGCGCCGACCGCGCCGAAGGTGGCCATCGAGACCATGAAGTAGGTCTTCACCGGCAGGCCGCCGGCCAGGTTGGAGGAGGCGTACGCGTGGATGAAGAAGAAGTACATCAGCGCCGGGTAGGCGATGGTGAAGAGCAGGTAGCGCCGGTTGCGGAAGGTCCGCAGGATCTCCAGCCGGATCAGGGTGGTCATCGCGCGGTCTCCTTCTCGGCCAGTTGCTGGTCCTGCTCGCCGGTGATGGTCAGGAAGGCCTGCTCCAGGCCGAGGCCGGTGACCTCCAGCCCGCGCGGGTACAGGCCCGCCCGGTAGAGCCCGGCGACGCTGGCGTCGGCGTCCGCGGTGCGGATCCGAACGGTCCGCACGCCCGGCACCCGGGCGGTGACGTCCAGGGCCTGCACGCCCGGCAGCAGGCGCAGCACGCTCTCCTCGAACTCCCCGTCCACGTCGTGGAGTTCGAAGGCGACCCGGCGGGCCCCGGCGCGCACCTTGATCTCGGCGGAGCTGCCGTCGGCGATCAACCGACCCCGGTGCAGGACGAGGACGCGGTCGGCGATCGAGTCCGCCTCCTCCAGGTAGTGGGTGGCGAACAGCACCGTGCGCCCGGCGTCGGCCTGCGCCCGCATGCTCGCCCAGAACGCCTGCCGGACGGTGACGTCCATGCCGGTGGTGGGCTCGTCGAGCACGATCAGGTCGCTGTCGCCCGCGATCGCGAGCGCGAAGCGGACCCGCTGCTCCTGGCCGCCGGACAGCTTGTCGACCCGGCGCTCCGCCAGTTCGGTGATCCCGGCGTCGGTCAGCACCTCCGCGACCGACCGACCGCGCGGGTGCACGTCGCAGGCGAGCCGGACCAGTTCGCGGACCTTGACGTCGGCCATCAGCCCGCCGCTCTGCAGCATCGCGCCCACCCGGCCGGCCGCGATCGCCTCCCGCGGGGTGCCGCCGAACAGCGTGACGCTGCCCTGGTCGGGCTGGCGCAGGCCGAGCAGCAGGTCCAGGCTGCTGGACTTGCCGGCGCCGTTCGGGCCGAGCAGGGCGACGGTCTCGCCCGGCCGCAGCACGAGGTCGAGGTCGTCCACGGCGCGCACCCGGCCGTAGCTCTTGCCGACGCCGCGGAAGGCGGCCACTTCGGTGCTCATCGTCCCGCCCCTCTCTCCTGGTGGTGTCGCGATCGGTGTCGCGCCCGGTGTCGCGATCGGTGTCGTTCTCACCACCTCAGAGTCCCGTGCGGGCCGGGTGCGGCGGCAGTGTCCGCCGTCGTGCCTTCGGTATGACGGATGTCATGACTGCGGCCGGTACCCGTGTCAGGGGTACCGGCCGCAGAACCGCAGGCCGGGCCGGGTCAGGCCAGGTATCAGACGCCCAGCGCGCGCTTCACGAAGTCGACCTGGAGCAGCAGCAGGTTCTCCGCGACCTCCTCCTGCGGCGTCATGTGCGTGACGCCCGACAGCGGCAGCACGGTGTGCGGGCGGCCGGCCGCGAGCAACGCGGAGGACAGCCGCAGGGTGTGCGCGGCGACCACGTTGTCGTCCGCCAGGCCGTGGATGATCATCAGCGGCCGCTCCAGCCCGGCGGCGTAGCCGGTCAGCGAGTTGGCCGCGTACACCTCGGGCCGCTCGGCCGGGTGGCCGAGGTAGCGCTCGGTGTAGTGGGTGTCGTACAGCTCCCAGTCGGTCACCGGCGCGCCGGCGACGGCCGCGTGGAAGACGTCGGGGCGGCGCAGCACGGCGAGCGCGGCGAGGTAGCCGCCGTACGACCAGCCGCGGATGGCGACCCGGCCGAGGTCCAGCGGGAACTCCTCGGCGAGCGCCTGGAGCGCGTCGGCCTGGTCGTCGAGGGTGGCCCCGGCGAAGTCGAAGGCGATCGACTTCTCCCAGGCCGGGCCGCGCCCGGGGGTGCCGCGCCCGTCGGCGACGACCACGGCGAAGCCCTGGTCGGCGAACCACTGCGAGTTGAGGTGCGGGTTGTGCGCCTGGACGACGCGCTGGCCGTGCGGGCCGCCGTACGGGTCCATCAGGACGGGCAGCAGGCCGTCCCGCTCGCGGTCGTAGCCGGTGGGCAGGAAGACGGCGGCCGGGATGCGGCGCTCGCCGGCGAAGCGGAACACCGGCCGGGCGGTGATGACCGGGGTCTCGGCGTAGGAGGCGATGGTGGCGACGTCGTCGACGACCACGCCTTCGGGCAGGTCCCGGGCGACCTGGACGAGGGTGCCGGGCAGGTCGGGCTCGGCGGTGGCGCGCACGGTGATCCCGCCCGCGTGCACGGCGCTGGTGACGGAGGTGAACGGACGGCCGTTGGCGGACTCCCAGCCGAGCCGCTTGCCGTCGTGGCTGATCCGGCCGACGGCGATCCAGCCGGGCTCGGGGTCGGTCTCCGCGGCGCCGCCGGAGGCGCTGAACAGCACCTCGTCGTCGGTGACGGCGACCACCGACCGCAGGTGCAGGTCGGCCCCGGTGACGGCCTGGTCGCCGATCACCAGCGCCCGCACCCCGCCCTCGTCAGAGATCCGGACCAGCTTGCCGTCCGGGGTCCAGGCCGGGACGCCCTGGAACAGCTCCAGCCAGACGTCGTCGCGCTCCTCGAACAGCACCTCGGTGGCGCCGGTGGCCACGTCGAGGCCCAGGACCAGCTGGCTGCGCTGGTCGCGGGCCTGGACGAGCAGCAGCGGCACGCCGCCCGCGGACCAGTGCACCCGGGCGAGGTACGGGAAGGCGGTGCGGTCCCAGACCACCTCGGTGCGGCCGCCGTCCAGGTCGAACACCCAGAGGCCGACCTCGGCGTCGGCGGTGCCGGCGGCCGGGTAGGCGACCTCGGCGGGCTCGCGCTGCGGGTTGGCCGGGTCGGCGATCCACCAGCGGCGCACCGGGGTGTCGTCGGCGCGCTCGACCAGCAGCCGGTCGCCGTCCGGGGACCACCAGAAGCCGCGGTCCCGGCTCATCTCCTCCTGGGCGATGAACTCGGCCTGCCCCCAGGTGACGTTCGGGCCGTCGGGCTCGGCGAGCACCCGGTCGGCGGTGCCGTCGGTGCGGGTGAGCCGCAGTTCGCCGGCGGTGTTGGCGTAGGCGACGTGGCTGCCGTCCGGGGAGACCCGCGGGTCCAGCAGCGGGCCCTGGGCGGGCAGTTCGGCGGTGGCGCCGGTGGCCAGGTCGGCGGTGAACAGCCGGCCGGAGAGGGCGAAGGCGGCCAGCTGGCCGGCCGCGTCCAGGGCGTAGCCGACGATGCCGGCCGAGCCTTCGCGGCTGCGCTCGCGGCGGGCCTTCTCGGCGGGCGAGAGGTCCTCCTCGCCGCCGCCGAGCAGCACGGCCGGGTCCGCGGCGATCCGCTCCTCGCCGGTGGCGGTGTCGAGGGTCCAGAGCAGGTTGGCCCGGTCGCCGCCCGACCGGGAGCGCAGGAAGACGACCCGCGAGCCGTCCGGTGCGACGGAGAAGGAGCGGGGGGCGCCGACGGTGTAGCGCAGGGTCCGCGCGTACTGCCGGGGGAAGGTGTCCGCAGGGGTGTGGGAGGTCATGGCACCAGACCCTACGACGCCGTACTCCCGCTGCCGGGCGCCTGGTGATCACTCGTTCGGAGCATCGCGCCCGAGTACGCCCCAAAGACGCCCATACCCCCTCCGACCGGCCCGTGCGCCCCACGAGTGCCCCCGTACCCCGGCGCGTGGAGACTCACTGAATGTAATGCTCCCCTTACCCATCGGGTATGACTGGTCGGGCGAGTGATCGTCGGGCCCCGTCCCGGCCCCGGTCGCTCGGCCGCAAGTCCCGTACGGTCCCACCGTCACCCTCCCCAGGGGGTGGCGCACCCGAGAAGGGGTGTGAGCCGACATGGCTTTGTCCGTCTCCGCAGCCATGCTGATGCTGGTCATCGTGGTGGTGCTGATCCGCCGCTCCGGGCTGAAGCTCGCGCACGCGATCGTCTGTGCGCTGCTCGGCTTCTACCTGGCGTCCAGCTCGATCGCGCCGTCGATCAGCCAGGTCACCAGCAACCTCGCCGGGATGATCAACGGCCTGAAGCTCTGACCCCGTCACCGCGGTCGTTAGGCTTCCTCCCATGACCGCGACTACCGGCCGCCGCCTGCTCCTGGTGCACGCCCACCCCGACGACGAGTCGATCGGCAACGGCGCCACCATGGCCCGGTACGCCGCCGAGGGCGCCCACGTCACCCTGGTGACCTGCACCCTCGGCGAGGGCGGCGAGGTGATCCCGCCCGGGCTGGCCCATCTGACGGCCGACCAGGACGGCACCCTCGGCGCGTACCGGATCGGCGAGCTGACCGCGGCGATGCACGCGCTCGGCGTCACCGACCTCCGCTTCCTCGGCGGCCCGGGCCGCTACCGCGACTCCGGGATGATGGGCCTGCCCGACAACGACGTGCCCGGCTGCTTCTGGCGGGCCGACGTGGACGAGGCGGCCGGCCACCTGGTCGCGGTGATCCGCGAGGTCCGGCCGCAGGTGCTGGTCACCTACGACGAGAACGGCGGCTACGGGCACCCGGACCACATCCAGGCGCACCGGGTCGCGATGCGCGCGTACGAGCTGGCGGCCGATCCGGCGCACCGCCCGGAGCTGGGCCCGGCCTGGCGGATCGCCAAGGTGTACTGGAACCGGATGCCCCGCTCGGTGATCGAGGCCGGGCTCGCCGAGACCGCCGCCCGGGCGCCCTTCCCCGGGACGGCCCGACCGGCCGACGTCCCCGGGGTGGTGGCCGACGAGGTGGTCACCACCGTGCTGGACGGCTCCGCGTACGCCGGACGCAAGGCCGCCGCGATGGCCGCGCACGCCACCCAGATCACCGTGGACGGCGCCTTCTTCGCGCTCTCCAACGACCTCGGCCAGCCGCTGGTCGCCACCGAGTACTACCAGCTGGTACGCGGCCAGGCCGGGCCGGGCCGGCCCGAGGACGACCTGTTCGCGGGCCTGGCGCCCGCCACCGACCCGCGGCCCGCCACCGCCGCCACCAACACCGCCACCGCCACCGCCACCGCCACCGCCACCGCCACCGCCGAGGAGAGCGTCCGATGACCGAGCCCGCCGCCGCCCGGCCGCCGCGCCGCTCGTTCCCGGCGGCCGTCCTCGGCACCCGCGAGGAGCGGCTGGCCGAGCCTCAGCCCCCGCGCGCCGCCCGCGTCACGGCCTACGCCCTGTTCTTCCTGCTGGGTGTCGCGGTGTCGGTCTGCGGATCCTTTGTGCAGGCCTTGTGGCCGCCCGTGGGGGTCCTGCTGGCGCTCGCCGCGACCGGCGCCACCTTCTACGCCGGCCTGCGGGTCACCGGTACCCGGCTGGGCGCGGCATTGCCCGCGGCCGGCTGGTTCATGGCGATGCTCCTGGTGATCGTGCCCCGCCCGGAGGGCGACAACGTGCTGTGGTCCAACGCCACCTCGCTCGGCTGGCTGTTCGCCGGCTCGGTCCTGGGCGTGATCTGCGCCACGCTGCCGACCCGTACCAGCTGGTTCCCGGGCGTGCCCGGGCCGCCGCGCTGATCCCGCCCCCGGGGCACGTACGGCACCGCGCACGACGCGCAGTCAGGAGCGCGCGGCCGTACTCTCATACCGGAGGAACCGGACGTATCAGGATCTGTCCGAAGCCGTTCGCCGCTCAGTTCTTCCCAGTATGGTGGTCCCGCAGAACGCCGTACCCGACCGCCGCCCGCCCAGGCCCGGCGACCACGAACCGCGGTCGCGCCGCACGGCCCGCCCGCGAACCCGGAGCAGAGCAGCATTGAGCAGCCGCGAATCTGACAACGCCCACCCGACGCCCCGGCGTACGGGTCCGGACGCCTACCCGTCGGGCACCCCGCCCTACGGCACACCGGGACTCCCGGGCGGCGACCGGGCCGGTGCCGCCCAGGGCGCCGCGTCGGGCGGCGAGGACGACGGCCCGAAGACCGAGACCACCCTGACGACCCGGGTCCGGATCAACATCCCCGGGTCGCGTCCGATCCCGCCGGTCGTGGTCCGCAGCACCGTCAAGAACGAGGACGGCCCGGGCGAGGAGGCCCCGGCGGCCGCCCCCGAGCCGGGCGGCCCGCGGCACCGTTCCGCGCCCTCCTCCCCCGTCCTCGGGGTGATGGAGGGCGGGGCCCGCACGGCCACCCCGCCGGACCTGCCGCCGGAGTGGCAGATCCCGCCGATCCCGCCGGCGACGTCCGAGGCGGAGTCCACCGGTGCCTGGTTCCGGCCCCGACAGAAGAAGGCCGAGCCGGCGCCGACCGCCGTACCCGCCGGTGCCCCGAACGCGCCGAGCGCGCCGGAGGCCCCGGCCGCGCCCGCCGCCGCCGAGCCCCGGCCGACGGCCGCCCCGGCTCCCGGCGCCCGCCCGAACGGTGCCCGCCCCGCCCAGGGCGCGGCCCGTCCGAACGGCCGACCGGTGCCCGCCCAGGCCCAGACCCCGAACCCGAACGGTGCGCCCGCCGCGCCGTTCCCCGCCGGCCCCGGTGCGCAGACCCCGGCGGAGGAGCCCGGCGTGTACGAGGCCGCCTCCCCCTTCGCGCCGCCCACCGCCGACCCGTTCGCCCCGATGGCACCCGAGGCCGGAGCCCGTGGCCGGCGCGACGGCCGCCCGCAGCAGGGCGCCCAGCAGAACGGTGGCCAGCGCAACGGCGGTCAGCGCAACGGCGGCCAGCCGAACGGCCGGCAGTCCGACGGCCACCCGCAGCAGGGCCCGCGTCCGGACACCCGCCCGCAGGGCCCGGCGGCCGGCGCGCCGGGTCCGGAGGACACCTCGGTCGACGGCTTCGAGCCGATCCGCGAGGGCACCCCGCCGCCCGCCGCCATATCCGGCCTGCCGCAGCACGGCACCGCGCACGGCGGCGAAGCCCGCCCGCAGCCCGGCCTGTTCGCCTCGGCCCCGGCCGGTGCCGACCCGTTCGCCGCCCAGCGCCCCGCCGCACCGGGCCAGGACGCCTTCGCCCACCAGGCCCCCGGCGGGCTCTTCCCCGGCGCCCCCGGTGCCGGCCCCGGCCACCCGCAGCAGCCCGGGCCGGACCCGGAGGCCACCGAGTTCACCCCGCTGCCGACCGCCGCCCCGGGCCCCCGGCCCGAGGGCGCCCAGGCCATGCCCACGCCGGCCCGGCCCGCACCGCAGCCGGCCAAGGCCGAGTCCGCGCCTGCCAAGACCAAGGCCAAGCCCAGCGCCGGCAAGAAGCTCGTCAAGCTGGGCGTGTACGGCGTCGGCTTCGTGCTGTTCCTCGGCGCCGCCGCGTACGGCACCGGTCTGATGCTCAACCAGTCCGACATCCCCAAGGGCACCGTGGTGCTCGGCACCGACATCGGCGGCAACAGCCGCGACCAGGCGATCCACCAGCTCGACGAGACCGTCGGCAAGGCCGGCCAGCAGCCGCTCAAGCTGAAGGTCGGCGACCAGACGCTGAACCTCGACCCGACCGTCGCCGGGCTGAGCTTCGACACCACGGGCACCGTGGACGGCCTCGCCCAGCACAGCTACAGCCCGGTCGACGTCATCAAGTCGCTGAAGGGCGGCACCAAGGCGGTCGCACCGGACGTCAAGGTCGACCGGGCCAAGCTCAAGGCCGCCCTGGACACCCTGGCCTCCGGCTCGGGCCAGGGCCTGCAGGAGGGCTACGTCAAGTTCTCCGAGACCGGCGAGCCGGTCGTGGTGCCCGGCCGGGCCGGCCAGGCCGTCGACTCGGCGAGCGCCCTCGACGTGGTCGAGCAGGCCTACCGCGACCGCGCCGCCGGCAAGCCCGACCAGCCGGTCGCGCTCGCCGTCACGGCCGCCCAGCCCAAGGTCTCCCCGCAGGCCCTGCAGGCCGCCGCGGACAGCCTCGGCAAGTCCGCGGTCAACGGCAACGTGTACGTCCTGGCCGGCGCCAAGAAGTGGATCTTCGGCAAGCAGGTCGCCTCCAAGACGCTCACGCTCACTCCGGACGCCTCCGGCAAGATCGTGCCCAAGTGGGACCTCGACGCGCTGAACGGCCAGCTGGGCAGCGTGTTCGACAAGATGAAGGTCAAGAAGAACGGCCAGACCGCCGCGATCACCCCGCAGGACGTCGCGGACGCCGTCACCTCGCTGCTCGACAAGACCGGCGAGAAGGACCGCACCTTCAAGTTCACCGTCGCCTGAGCGATGACCGCGCCGATCGGGGGGCGGGCCGGGATCCGGCCCGCCCCTCGACAACTCCCCCTCCCGGTCAGCAAGATGTGACGCCACACCTTCCGCCACAGCCACCTCGGGGAGCACGCCGATGAGCCGCCGCCTCCAGTACCGGACGGCCCTGCTCGCCGGTCTCACCGCCCTGTCGCTCTCGCTGACGCTCTGTTCGTGCGCCTCCGGCCGGGGCGGCGCCGCGGCGGACGGGCCGTCCGCCACCGGGGCCCCCAAGCTCACCTCGATCGACGTCAACCCGCGCGACCGCTCCCGACTGCGCCAGGGCGGCACCCTGCACCTGGCGATCGCCCAGTTCTCCCGCCAGTGGTCGCCGATCCAGACCGACGGCGGCGAGTCCTCGACGATCAGCGTCACCAAGCCGCTGCTGCCGACCTTCTTCCGCTCCGACGCGGCCGGCACCCAGACCGTCAACCCGGCCTACCTGCAGGACGCCCACGCGGAGCTGCGGGACGGCCGGCAGGTGGTCGTCTGGACGCTCAACCCGAAGGCCCACTGGTCCGACGGCACCCCGATCACCTGGCGCGACCTCGAAGCCAACTGGCGTGCGCTGAACGGGAACGACCCGGCCTACCGGCCCGCCAGCAACACCGGCTTCGAGCAGGTCTCCTCGGTCGAGCGGGGCAAGGACGACTTCCAGGCGGTGATGACCTTCGACCGGCCGTTCTCCGAGTGGCAGTCGATGTTCAACGGCGCCGCCAACGCCCCGCTGCTGCCCGCGAGCCGGCTCGCCACCCCTGAGCTGTTCAACTCCGCCTACCTGGACGCGATCCCGGTCACCGCAGGCCCGTTCAAGGTCGAACGGCTGGACCGCGCCGCCCAGACCGTCACCCTGGTCGCCGACCCCGCCTGGTGGGGCGACAAGCCGATGCTGGACCGGATCGTCTTCCACGCCATGCTGCCCAACGCCATGGCCGCCTCCTTCGCCAAGGGCGAGATCGACCTCTTCAACAACGGCCCGGACGTGGCCGGCTACCAGACCATCAGGAGCACCAAGGGCGCCGCCGTCCGCCGGGCCGGCGGGCCCGACTTCCGCCAGCTCACCCTCAACGCCCGCACCCCGGCGCTCAGCGACGCGACCGTCCGCCAGGCCGTCTTCCAGGCCATCAACCGGGACGCCGTCATCCGCTCCGACCTGAACGGCCTGGACTGGCCCGCCGCCCCGCTCAACAACCACCTGCTGGTCGCCAACCAGAACGCCTACCGGGACAACTCCCTCGGCCTCAGCCGCTACGACCCCGCCGAGGCCGCCCGCAAGCTGGACGCGGCCGGCTGGCGGCTCGACGGCGACGTCCGGAAGCGCAACGGCCGCGAGCTGAACCTGCGGATGGTCATCCCGGCCGGCGTCACCCAGGCGCAGAGCGAGGCCGACAGCGCCACCAGGACGCTCAAGGACGTCGGCATCAAGGTCACCACGGTCACCTCCGCCGCCAACGAGTTCTTCGACAAGTACGTCAACCGCGGCGACTTCGACATCACCGCCTACTCGCTGCTCGGCACGCCCTTCCCGGCCAGCGGCAACCGCGCCGACTTCGTCCAGAACGGCGGCACCAACCACGTCGGCGCGGGCAGCCCGGCGGTGGACGCCGCCCTCGACCGGGCCGCCGCCGCACCCGACGCGGCCACCGCCTCCGAGGCGATCAACCAGGCCGACGGCGAGCTGTGGAAGGTGGCCGGCGTGCTGCCGCTCTACCAGCGCCCACAGTTGTACGGCGCCCGCGCCAACCTCGCCAACATCGGCGCCCAGGGGCTGTCGGACATCGTCTGGGAGAACGTCGGCTTCGAGCGGTAGGCGGCGACGGTCCGGCGTCCTCAGCCGTGCAGGGTCTCCCGCCAGAAGTGGCAGGCGCTGCGCCGGCCCGGCAGCTCGGCGCCGTCGGCATCCACCACCGGCACCAGCGGCGGGAGTTCGCTCAGGCAGCGGTCCTGCACGCGGTCGCAGCGGGGGCTGAACGCGCAGCCCTGCGGGATCTGCAGGAGGCTGGGCGGCAGGCCCTTGATGGCGTGGAGGTTCTGCCCCTTCTGGTCCAGCCGGGGGATCGAGTCGAGCAGGCCCCGGGTGTACGGGTGTGCGGGGCGCGCGTACAGTTCGCGCACCGGGGCCGTCTCGACGATCCGCCCGGCGTACATCACCGCGATCGTGTCCGCGGTGTCGGCGACCACGCCGAGGTCGTGGGTGATCAGGATCAGCCCCATCTGGAACTCGTGCTGCAACTCGGCCAGCAGGTCCATCACCTGGGCCTGGACGGTGACGTCCAGCGCGGTGGTGGGCTCGTCCGCGATGATCAGGTCCGGCTCCAGGGAGAGCGCCATGGCGATCATGATGCGCTGGCGCATGCCGCCGGAGAACTGGTGCGGGTAGTCGCCGACGCGCTGTCTGGCCGCCGGGATGCGCACCCGGTCCATCAGCTCGACGGCCTTCTCCTTGGCCTCCTTGCGACTGGCGCCCTGGTGCACCCGGAACATCTCGCCGAGCTGGTAGCCCACGCTGAGCACCGGGTTGAGCGAGGACAGCGCGTCCTGGAAGATCATCGCGATCTTCTGGCCCCGGACGAACCGCCGGGCCCGGGAGCCCATGGTCAGCAGGTCCTCGCCTCGGTAGAGGATCCGCCCGCCGGTGATCCGCCCGGGCGGCGTGTCCAGGATGCCCATGATCGCCTGCGCGGTCACCGACTTGCCCGAACCGGACTCGCCCAGCACCGCCAGCGTCTCCCCGGCCGACACCGAGTAGCTCACCCCGTTGACGGCCCTGGCCACGCCGTCCCGGGTACGGAACTCGACGTGCAGGTCGTCGACCTCCAGCAGCGGGGTCCCGGGCACCAGGTTCTCCCGACCGCCGCCGATCACCTCCACCATGCCCATCCGAGCAGCCTCCCCCAGCGCAGCAGCGACCACCTATACGCGCAGAGCAACTATCAACGACCCGACCCCACTTGGGGAATTCCGCGGTACGTCTCTTTTCCATCACGAGAAAGGGCGCGCCCCCTGGCGTGGGGGCGCGCCCTGGGTCTCGCGGGCCGCTAGCCGGGCTCGGTGAACCCGGTGCCACCCGGCCCGGTCTCGCGCTCCGCAGCGCTCTGCCCAATCTCGCGCTCCGCCGCGCTCCGCCCAATCTCGCGCTCCGCCGCACTCCGCCCAATCTCGCGCTCCGCCGCGAAGTGACACGCCGAGTCGTGCCGGGCCGCCCCGCCCAGCCAGGACGGCGCGGCGAGCAGCGGGATCTCGGCCGTGCAGCGGTCCTGCGCCTTCCAGCAGCGGGTGCGGAAGCGGCAGCCCGACGGCGGGTTGGCCGGCGAGGGCACGTCCCCGGTGAGCACGATCCGGTCCCGCGACTCCCGGGCCGTCGGGTCCGGCACGGGGACGGCGGAGAGCAGCGCCTGGGTGTACGGGTGGGTGGCGTTCTCGTAGATCTGCTCGTCGGTGCCGATCTCGACCATCTTGCCGAGGTACATCACGCCGACCCGGTCGGAGATGTGCCGGACGATGGAGAGGTCGTGCGCGATGAACACGTACGAGAGGTTGAACTCGCCCTGCAGCTTCTCCAGCAGATTGATCACCTGCGCCTGCACCGACACGTCCAGCGCGGAGACCGGCTCGTCACAAATGATGATCTCCGGCTTGAGCGCCAACCCCCGCGCGATGCCGATGCGTTGGCGCTGCCCGCCGGAGAACTGGTGCGGATAGCGGTTGATGTACTCGGGGTTGAGCCCGACCACGTCCAGCAGGTCCTGAACGGCCTTGCGGCGGTCGCCCTTCGGCGCCACCTCGGGGTGGATCTCGAACGGCTCCCCGATAATGTCGCCGACCGTCATGCGCGGGTTCAGCGAGGTGTACGGGTCCTGGAACACCATCTGGATGTTGCGCCGGACGGCCTTCAGGGCCGCCCCGGACAGCCGGGAGATCTCCTCGCCCTTGTAGCGGACCGATCCCCCGGTGGCCGGCTCCAGGTTCATCAGCACCTTGGCCAGCGTGGACTTCCCGCAGCCGGATTCGCCGACGACGCCCAGCGTCTCGCCCTGCCTGAGGTCGAAGGAAACCCCGTCGACCGCCTTCACCGCGCCGACCTGCTTCCTGAACAGCACGCCCTTGGTCAGCGGGAAGTGCTTCACCAGGTCCCGGACTTCGAGGATCGGCTCGCCGCGCGGCACCTCCTGGGCGAAGGCGGCCTCCCCCGGCACCGCAGCACCCAGTGCGCTGGACCCGTTAGCGGTCATGGAGGGTCTCCTTCCAGAAGAAGCAGGCACTGCCCCGCCCGGCCGTCGGGGCGCCGTCGTCCTCGGCGACCGGGTACAGCTCCGGCACCTCGGCCCGGCAGCGGTCCTGCGCCCGCGGGCAGCGCGGGTTGAAGGCGCAGCCCTGCGGGATCCGCAGCAGGTTGGGCGGTAGGCCCTTGATGGCGTAGAGCTCCTGGCCCTTCTGGTCCAGCCGCGGGATGGAGTCGAGCAGGCCGCGGGTGTACGGGTGCGCGGGGCGCGCGTACAGGTCGTGCACCGGGGCGGTCTCGACGATCCGCCCGGCGTACATCACGGCGATCTTGTCCGCGACGTCGGCGACCACCCCGAGGTCGTGGGTGATCAGGATCAGGCCCATCCGGAACTCCGCCTGGAGCTCCGCGAGCAGGTCCATCACCTGGGCCTGGACGGTGACGTCCAGCGCGGTGGTGGGCTCGTCCGCGATGATCAGGTCCGGCTCCAGGGCCAGCGCCATGGCGATCATGATGCGCTGGCGCATGCCGCCGGAGAACTGGTGCGGGTAGTCGTTCACCCGCTGCTTGGCCGCCGGGATGCGCACCCGGTCCATCAGTTCGACGGCCTTGGCCTTGGCGTCCTTGCGGGACGCCCCCTGGTGGGCGCGGAACATCTCGCCGAGTTGGAAGCCCACCGTCAGCACCGGGTTGAGCGAGGACAGCGCGTCCTGGAAGATCATCGCGATCTTCCGGCCGCGGATCTTGCGCCGCTCCTCGTTGCCCATCTTGAGCATGTCCCGACCGCGGAAGCGGATCTCGCCGCGCGGGATCCGGGCCGGCGGCATGTCCAGGATGCCCATGACGGCCTGTGCGGTCACCGACTTGCCCGAGCCCGACTCGCCCAGCACCGCGAGCGTCTCCCCCGCCCGGACGCTGTAGTTGACCCCGTTGACGGCCTTGACCACGCCGTCCCGGGTGACGAACTCGACGTGCAGGTCGCGGACGTCGAGCAGCGGGCCCTCGTACGACGCGTCCCGCTTGGACCTGGTGGCGTCCACGGCTGTACTCACGTTGCGCTCCCCTCGCTCAGCGAAGCTTCGGGTCGAGGGCGTCGCGCACCGCGTCGCCCAGCATGATGAAGGCCAGCACGGTGACGGAGAGCGCCGCGGCCGGGAAGAACAGCGCGAACGGCGCCGTCCGGATCACCTTCTGGGCGGAGGAGATGTCGATGCCCCAGGAGATGGTCGGGTCCTGCAGGCCGATGCCGAGGAAGCTCAGCGTCGCCTCGGTGGCGATGTAGCCGCCGAGCGCGATGGTGGCGACCACGATCACGGGGGCGATCGCGTTCGGCAGGATGTGCCGGAACATCAGCCGCCCCGTCCCGGCGCCGAGCGCCCGGCCGGCCACCACGTAGTCGGACTGCTTGACGGTCAGCACCGCGCCGCGCATGACGCGGGCGATCTGGGTCCAGCCGAGGAAGGCCAGGGCGATGACCACGCTCCACACCGTGCGGGTGGTGAAGGCGTTCAGCAGCACCAGGGCGCCGAGCAGCAGCGGGATGCCGAAGAAGATGTCGACGATCCGGGAGATCACCGCGTCGACGGCGCCGCCGAAGTAGCCGGCGACCATGCCGGCCAGTCCGCCGAGCACGGTGACCGCCAGGGTCACGCAGATGCCGACGGTGATCGAGGCGCGGGCGCCGTACACCACCCGGGCGTAGATCGACCGGCCCTGCCCGTCGTAGCCGAACCAGCCGGCGCCGAAGAAGTCGGCCCAGTCCGGCCGTCTGAGGTAGTTGTGCACCAGGTCGGCCTTGCGCGGGTCGGCGTCGGTGAACGCCCACGGGAAGATCGCCATGACGACCAGCAGCAGGATCAGCACGGCCGAGATCAGGAAGATCGGCCGCCGGCGCAGGTCCCGCCAGGCGTCGCCCCAGAGGCTGCGGGCCTCCTCCCGCTTGGCCGGGTCGGCCTCGACCAGGGTCTCCTGCTCGACCGCCATGCCCTGCTCCCCCGCGTAGTCGAGGTGCGAGACCCCGGGCTTGGGGCGCGGCTCGTACGAGTTCTCGTCGTGGACGTCAGGCATAGCGGATCCTCGGGTCCAGGACCGCGTAGAGCAGGTCGACGAGCAGGCTGGCGACCAGGTAGACGATCACCAGGACGGTCACGATGCCGACCACGGTGGGGCCTTCCTTCTGGTTGATCGCCCGGTACAGGACGTTGCCGACGCCCTGCACGTTGAAGATGCCCTCGGTGACGATCGCCCCGCCCATCAGGGCGCCGAGGTCGGTGCCGAGGAAGGTGACCACCGGGATCAGCGAGTTGCGCAGCAGGTGGCGGGAGATGATGGTCCGCCGGGGCAGCCCCTTGGCGACCGCCGTGCGGATGTAGTCGGCCCGCAGGTTCTCGCCGATGGACGTCCGGGTGAGCCGGGCGACGTACGCGAGCGAGAGCGAGCCCAGCACGATCGCGGGCAGGATCAGCTGGGAGAGGTCCGTGGAGTCCTGCACCGTCGGAGTGACCCAGCCGAGGTTGGTGGCGAAGATCGTCTGCGCGATGTAGGCCAGCACGAAGACCGGGATCGAGATCACCACCAGGGTGAGGATCAGCACCAGGGTGTCCTGGATGCTGCCGCGCCGCAGGCCGGAGGCCATGCCCAGGACGAGGCCGAGGACCACTTCGAAGACGAAGGCCATCAGCGCGAGCCGGATGGTGACGGGGAAGGCGGTCGCCATGATGTCGGAGACGGAGCGGCCGGTGAAGCTCGTCCCGAAGTCCCCCTGGAAGAGGTTCCCCATGTAGTGCAGGTACTGCTTCCAGACCGGCTGGTCCAGGAAGTACTTGTGCTTGATGCTGGCCACGATGGCCGGGTCGGCGGCCTTCTCGCCGAACAGCGCCGTCACCGGGTCGCCCGGCAACGTGTAGACCATCAGGAAGATCAGCAGCGTGGTGCCAAAGAACACCGGGATCATCTGCAGCACCCGCCGCAGCACGTAACTGCCCATCCGAGCCTCCTTCCTAGACGTGCCCGGGTTGCCCGACCGGCCGGGGACGGTCGGCCGGGAGGGCCGGGCCCCGCCCTCCGTGCGGGGAGGGCGGGGCCGGCGCGAGGGGTCGGGGGATCAGCCCTTGACCTCGACCTGGGTCCAGGCCGGGTTGCCGAAGGAGTCGAACTTCACGTTCTGCACCTTGGTCGAGTAGCCCGAGTTGGTGCGGTAGTACCAGAGCGGGATGGCCGGCATCCCGCTCGGCAGCACCGCCTCGGCCTGCTGGTAGCCGGTCACCGTGTCGGCGACGCTGGCGGCCTCGTCGGCCTTGGTGGCCGCATCGTCGAACTGCGGGCTGCTGTAGCCGAAGTCGTTGGACGCGGCACCGGTGCGGTACACGTCGGACAGGAAGTTGGCGTTCAGCGGGTAGTCCTGCACCCAGCCGGTGCGGAAGGCGCCGTTGACCTGGTGCCCGGTGATCGCGGCGCGCGCGGTCTTGAAGTCGGGCTTCGGGTCTCCGAGGCACTCGACGCCGGTGCTCTGCCGGATCGAGTTGCAGACCGCGTCGACCCACTCCTTGTGGCCGCCGTCGGAGTTGTAGGTGATGAGCAGCTTGTTGCCGGGGACGCCGCCGCCGTCGCCGATCAGCTGCTTGGCCTTGGCGGGGTCGAACGTGCAGAACTCGCCGCAGGCGCCGTCCTTGTAGCCCTCGACGCCCTCGGCCACCCAGGCGGTGGCCGGCTTGCGGGAGCCCTGCAGCACCGTCTTGGTGATGGTGTCGCGGTCGATCGCCATGGACAGGCCCTGGCGCACCTTGGCCTTGTCCGGGGCGGCCCAGTCGGCCTGGTAGAGGGTGAAGCCGATGTTCTGGATGGCGCCCTGCGGGGCGTCGATCGCCCGGTCGCCGAGGTCGCTCTTGTACGTCGCCAGCGCGGACGGCGGCACCTGGTCCATCACGTCCAGGTTGCTGGACTGGAGGTCGGCGTAGGCGGCCTCGGACGTGGTGTACATCTTGAAGACGATGCCACCGTTCTTCGGCTTGTCGACGCCCTGGTAGTCCGGGAAGGCCTTGGTGACGACCTCGGTGTTGTGCGTCCAGCTGACGAACTGGTAGGGACCGTTGCCCACCGGCTTCTGCCCGTACCCGGTCGGGTCGTTGAAGAAGGCGTCCGGCAGCGGCGAGAAGGCGATGTAGCCGAGCTTGTACTCGAAGTACGAGACCTTGTTGACGAGCTTGACGGTGAAGTGCAGGTCGTCGACGACGGTCAGGCCGGACATCTTGGTCGCGGTCGCCCGGCCGCTGCCGGGGTGGACGTCCTTGTAGCCCTCGATGTCGGAGAACCAGGAGCTGTTGATCTGGTTGTTGCTGGTGGTGGCGCTCCAGTTCCAGGAGTCCACGAAGTTCTTGGCGTGCACCGGCGTGCCGTCGTGGAACTTCCAGCCGTCCTTCAGCGTGATGTTGAAGGTCTGCGAGTCACTGGTGTCGATCTTGTCGGCGACCTGCATCCGGATCTTGGCGGTGTCGGGGTCGTAGTCGACCAGCCCCTTGAAGAGGTTCTGGATGATGCGACCACCGCCGACCTCGTTCGCGTTGGCCGGCTGCAGCGGGTTCTGCGGCTCACTGCTCTGGTAGCTGAAGGTCTTGCTGCTGTCCGACGAACTGCTGCTGCTGCCTCCGCCGCCGCTGCACCCGGTGGCCACCAGGACCACGGACGTCGCAGCGGCGAGGACCCAACGAGCACGGGCGGCTACGGGCATGGAGGTCCCTCCTCATGGTGTGTGTCGCATCACACCCCATGAGAAGCGCCCCCCGCCGACGGCGCGAGTCGGGTGCACCCGGATGGGTGCGCTGACCGCCCTGCGAGTTGACGGAACGACGGAAGGGCCCGCGGCACGAAGCCACGGGCCCTTCCGGGGATGCCACGGGGAATCAGGCGGCGGCCGACTCCCGGACCTCGGCGAAGTGACAGGCCGACTCGTGCGCGGCCGGGCCCTTCAGCACCGAGGGCACCGCGAGCAGCGGGATCTCCTCGGAGCAGCGGTCCTCCGCCTTCCAGCAGCGGGTGCGGAAGCGGCAGCCTGACGGCGGGTTGGCCGGCGAGGGGATGTCGCCGGTCAGGATGATCCGCTCGCGGTTCTCACGCGCCGTCGGGTCCGGCACCGGCACCGCGGAGAGCAGCGCCTGGGTGTACGGGTGGGTGGCGTTCTCGTAGATCTGCTCGTCGGTGCCGATCTCGACCATCTTGCCGAGGTACATCACGCCGACCCGGTCGGAGATGTGCCGGACGATGGAGAGGTCGTGCGCGATGAACATGTACGACAGGCCGAAGTCGCCCTGCAGCTTCTCCAGCAGGTTGATCACCTGCGCCTGGACGGACACGTCCAGGGCGGAGACCGGCTCGTCACAGATGATGATCTCGGGCTTGAGCGCGAGACCGCGGGCGATGCCGATGCGCTGGCGCTGGCCGCCGGAGAACTGGTGCGGGTACCGGTTGATGTACTCCGGGTTCAGACCCACGACGTCCAGCAGGTCCTGAACGGCCTTGCGGCGGTCGCCCTTCGGCGCCACCTCGGGGTGGATCTCGAACGGCTCCCCGATGATGTCGCCGACCGTCATGCGCGGGTTCAGCGAGGTGTACGGGTCCTGGAACACCATCTGGATGTTGCGCCGGACGGCCTTCAGGGCCGCCCCGGACAGCGTGGAGATGTCCTCGCCCTTGAACAGCACCTGGCCGGAGGTGGCCCGCTCCAGGTTCATCAGCACCTTGGCCAGCGTGGACTTGCCACAGCCGGACTCGCCGACGATGCCGAGCGTCTCGCCCTTCGCCAGCTCGAAGGAGATGCCGTCGACCGCCTTGACCGCGCCGACCTGCTTCTTGAAGAGGATGCCCTGGCTCAGCGGGTAGTGCTTGACCAGGTCCTTGACCTCCAGGATGGGCTCAGCCATGGAGGGTCTCCTTCCAGAGGTGGCACGCGCTGCGGCGGCCGGTGAGCTCCTTGCCGTCCTTGTCGGCCACGTGGTGCAGCTCCGGGATCTCCGTGCGGCACAGGTCGGTGGCGACGTCACAGCGGGGGTTGAACGCGCAGCCGGCCGGGACCTTCAGCAGGTTCGGGGGCAGGCCCTTGATCGCGTACAGCTCCTGGCCCTTCTGGTCCAGGCGCGGAATGGAACGGAGCAGGCCCTTGGTGTACGGGTGCGCCGGGTTGGCGTACAGGTCGTGCACCGGGGCGGTCTCGACGATCCGCCCGGCGTACATCACGGCGATCTTGTCCGCGACGTCGGCGACCACGCCGAGGTCGTGGGTGATCAGGATCAGGCCCATGTTGTACTCGGCCTGAAGCTCGGCGAGCAGGTCCATCACCTGGGCCTGGACGGTGACGTCCAGGGCGGTGGTGGGCTCGTCCGCGATGATCAGGTCGGGCTGCATGGAGAGCGCCATGGCGATCATGATGCGCTGGCGCATGCCGCCGGAGAACTGGTGCGGGTAGTCGCCGACGCGCTGCCTGGCGGCCGGGATGCGCACCCGGTCCATCAGCTCGATGGCCTTCTCCTTGGCGTCCTTCTTGGAGGCGCCCTGGTGCACCCGGAACATCTCGCCGAGCTGGTAGCCCACGCTGAGCACGGGGTTGAGCGAGGACAGTGCGTCCTGGAAGATCATCGCGATCTTCTGGCCGCGGATCTTGCGCCGCTCCTCGTTGCCCATCTTGAGCATGTCCTGGCCGCGGTACAGGATCTCGCCCTGCGTCACCTTGCCGGGCGGCATGTCCAGGATGCCCATGATGGTCTGGGCGGTCACGGACTTGCCGGAGCCGGACTCGCCGAGCACGGCGAGCGTCTCGCCGGCCGCGACGGAGTAGTTGACGCCGTTCACGGCCTTCGCGATGCCGTCCCGGGTGTGGAACTCCACGTGGAGGTCCTTGACCTCCAGCAGCGGGGTGCCAACTTCGAGTCGGCCGCTCTTCTGGTTGTTCTCGATCACGGTGGTCATCGGGTCGTCACCTCTTCTCTCAGCGGAGCTTCGGGTCGAGGGCGTCGCGCACCGCGTCGCCGAGCATGATGAAGGCCAGAACCGTGAGGCTCAGCATTCCGGCCGGGAAGAACAGGGCGAACGGGGCGGTCCGGATCACCTTCTGGGCGGTGTTGATGTCGA
The DNA here is from genome assembly GCF_044745805.1 of Kitasatospora sp. NPDC086801. NCBI lineage: Bacteria > Bacillati > Actinomycetota > Actinomycetes > Kitasatosporales > Streptomycetaceae > Kitasatospora > Kitasatospora sp. NPDC086801. The sequence goes on along the minus strand of NZ_JBIVAX010000020.1, from coordinate 53,627 downwards.
TGCCCCAGGAGATGGTCGGGTCCTGCAGACCGATGCCGAGGAAGCTCAGCGTCGCCTCGGTGGCGATGTAGCCGCCGAGCGCGATGGTGGCGACCACGATCACCGGGGCGACCGCGTTCGGCAGGATGTGCTTCCACAGGATCCGGGTGGTGCCGGCGCCGAGCGCCTTGGCCGCCGTCACGAAGTCGGACTGCTTGATCGTGATGACCGAACCGCGCATGACGCGGGTCATCTGGGTCCAGCCCAGGGCGACCAGCGCGAACACCACGCTCCAGATCGTGCGCGAGGTGAAGGCGTTGAGGATCACCAGGGCGCCGAGCAGCAGCGGGATGCCGAAGAAGATGTCGGTGACCCGGGAGATGATCGTGTCGACCCAGCCGCCGAAGTAGCCGGCCAGCATGCCGGTGATGCCGCCGAGGATGGTCACACCCGCGGTGACGCAGATGCCGACGACGACCGAGGCGCGGGCGCCGTAGATCACCCGGGCGTAGATGCTGCGGCCCTGGAGGTCGTAGCCGAACCAGTCCGCCTGGAAGAGGTGGCTGTAGTTCGGCTTCGTCAGGTAGTGCGCACGCAGGTCGCCGGCGCGCGGGTCCACCGAGGTGAACAGCCCGGGGGCGATCGCGATGACGATCAGCAGCAGGATCAGCAACGCGGAGATCACGAAGATCGGCTTGCGGCGCAGGTCGTGCCAGGCGTCGGAGCCGAGGCTGCGGGGCTTCTCCGGCTTGGCCGCCGGGGCGTCGGCGACGCGCTGGGCCGGGATCTCCCCGGCGGTCTTCTTCTCGGTCAGGTCAGGCATACCGGATCCTCGGGTCCAGGACCGCGTAAAGCAGGTCGACGATCAGGCCGGCGGCCAGGTACACGAGCACCAGGAAGGCCACGAAGCCGGAGACCGTCGAGCCCTCCTTCAGGTTGATCGCGTGGAAGAGGGCGTTGCCGACACCCTTGACGTTGAAGATGCCCTCGGTGACGATCGCGCCGCCCATCAGGGCGCCGAGGTCGGTGCCGAGGAAGGTGACCACCGGGATCATCGAGTTGCGGAGCAGGTGGGTGCCGATCACCTTGCGCCGCGGCAGGCCCTTGGCCACCGCGGTGCGGACGTAGTCCGCCTTGATGTTCTCGGCTATGGAGGTACGGGTGAGACGTGCCACGTACGCCAGCGACAGCGAGCCGAGCACGATGGCCGGCAGCAGCAGCTGGGTGATGTCGTTGGAGTCCTGGACGGTCGGCGTGACCCACTTCAGATCGTCCGCGAAGATCGTCTGGAACAGGAAGCCGAGCACCGGGACCGGGATCGAGATCAGCAGCAGGGTCACGACCAGGGCGCCCTTGTCGAACGCCTTGCCGCGGCGCAGACCGGCGAACAGGCCGACGGCGACACCCAGCACGATCTCGATGGCGAAGGCCAGCAGCGCCAGTCGGACCGTGACCGGCAGCGCCTCGGTGATCACGTCGGCCACCGGCCGCCCGGCCAGGGTGGTTCCGAAGTCACCGGTCAGCAGGTTCCCCATGTAGTCGAGGTACTGCTGGACCATCGACTTGTCGAAACCCATCTGGTGCCTCAGGGCGGCAACCTGGGCCGGGTCCGGCGCCTTGTCGCCCCACATCGCTGCCACCGGGTCACCGGGCAGCGCGTGCACCATCATAAAGATGAGCAAGGTCGTTCCGAAGAAGACCGGGATCATCTGGAGCAGTCGCCTCGCGACAAAGCGCCCCATCGTGCCTCCATGTATGACTCTGCCGGGCCCGTCATCCCGGTCAGAGATAAGTCGGCGTGCCAACGGCCGGTGCCGGTCCCCGCCCTTGTGGGGATGGGACGGGCACCGGCCGTTGTCACCGGGTCAGGCGGTGCCGACCGATTACTTCTTCTTGACCTCGACGTCGGTGTAGACCGGGTTGCCGAAGGAGTCGAACTTCACGTTCTGGACCTTGTTGGACCAGCCGGAGCTGGTCTTGTAGTACCAGAGCGGGATGGCCGGCATGTCCTTGGCCAGGACGGCCTCGGCCTGCTGGTAGAGCTCCGCGGTCTTCTCGACCGTGGTGGCCGCGTCGGCCTCCTTGGCGAGCTTGTCGAACTCCGGGCTGGAGTAGCCGGCGTCGTTCGCGGCGGCACCCGTGCCGTAGACGTCACGCAGGAAGTTGGCGTTCAGCGGGTAGTCCTGCACCCAGCCGGTACGCATCATGCTCGACACCTGACGCTTGGTCACGATGTCGCGCGAGGTCTTGAAGTCCGGCTTCGGGTCGCCGAGGCACTCGACGCCGGTGGCCTGGCGGATCGAGTTGCAGACCGCGTCGACCCACTCCTTGTGACCGCCGTCGGAGTTGTACAGGATGGTGATCTTGTTGCCGGGGACGCCGTTGCCCTCGGCGATCAGCTGCTTGGCCTTCACCGGGTCGTACTTGCAGGCCTCGCCGCAGCTGCCGGCCTTGAAGCCCATGACGCCGGGCGCCACGAACGCGTCGGCGGGCTGGCGCGTGCCGTTCAGCACGGTCTTGGTGATGGTGTCACGGTCGATGGCCATCGACAGGCCCTGGCGGACCTTGGCCTTCTCCGGAGCGTTCCAGTCCGCGTTGTACAGCGCGAAGGAGATGTTCTGGATGGCGCCCTGCGGCTGGTCGACCGCGCGCTTGCCCAGGTCGTCCTTGTACTTGGGCAGGTCGGTCGAGTCGACCTGGTCCAGGACGTCGAGGGTGTCCGACATCAGGTCCTTGTACGCGGCCTCACCGGAGGTGTAGTTCCGGAAGACGATGCCGCCGTTCTTCGGCTTGTTGACGCCCGCGTACTTGTCGTAGGCGGCCAGGGTGATGGCCTTGTTGTGCTCCCACGACACGAACTTGTACGGGCCGTTGCCGACCGGCTTCTGGCCGTAGCCCGCCGGGTCGGAGAAGAAGCCGGCCGGCAGCGGGTAGAAGGCCGAGTAGCCGAGCTTGTACGTGAAGTACGAGACCGGGCTGGTCAGCTCGATGGTGAAGTGCGTGTCGTCGACGACCTTCAGACCGGACATGGTGTCAGCGGTCGGGTCACCCTTCTCCGGGTGAACGGCGTCGTAGCCGACGATGTCGGAGAACCAGTCCGAGTTGATCTGGTTGTTCTTGGTGTTGGCGGACCAGTTCCAGGAGTCCACGAAGGACTTGGCGGTCACCGGGGTGCCGTCGTGGAAGGTCCAGCCGGACTTCAGCGTGACGGTGTAGTTCTTGGCGTCAGTGGTCTCGATCTTGTCGGCCACCTGGTTACGCAGGGCGCCAGTGGCGGGGTCGTAGTCGACGAGGCCCTGGAAGAGCTGCTTGACGATGCGGCCGCCCTGGTTCTCCATGGCGTTGGCCGGCTGCAGCGGGCGCTGCGGCTCGCCGCTCTGGTAGCTGTACTGGCCCTGGGGGTCGACCGCAGCGCCATCGGAGCTGCTCCCACCGGTGGAACCGCCACTGCTACAAGCAGTCGCGGCGAGGGCGACCGCAACAGCTGCGACAACCCACTTGGCCTGGCTCCCACCACGCATCGGTGTGCCTCCTGAATTCGACGTTGCAACGAGGAGGGCACTGCGGCCGGGTGTTACCGGGCCCGCCGTGCCGTCCGCGCTCGTGGTTTCGGCGCGCACCCCTGCGCGTCACCCTTGACCCGAGCCTGACTGCACCCACTATCCGTCACGCACGGACACGAAAGTGACCAGTGACGATCTCAATTAGGTCACATGAACAGTCGGTAAGTTTCGAAAACCGGACATAAGAGACATAGCCAGACAGGCACCAAACGGACAGTCGTCATGAATGACGAACTGTCACGTTCGCTCAGCGGACACCTTCGCGTGATGAGCGCTATTCCGTTAATACCCGCGTCGACAACTTGGAGTAGTTGAAAAAGTTCGCCCCCCTCTCCATGGGAAAGGGGGGCGAAGCATTTCGGCCAAAGGCCGGTCAAGCCGTCCGGATCACGCCTTCTTGGCGCGCGAGGCGGTGCGGCCGCGGTCCTTCTGGTCCAGGACGACCTTACGGATGCGAACCGTCTCCGGGGTCACCTCGACGCACTCGTCCTCGCGGCAGAACTCCAGCGACTGCTCCAGCGAGAGCTTGCGCGGCGGGACGATCGACTCCGCAACGTCCGCGTTCGCGGAACGCATGTTGGTGAGCTTCTTCTCCTTGGTGATGTTCACGTCCATGTCGTCGGCGCGCGAGTTCTCGCCGACGATCATGCCCTCGTACACCTCGGTGCCCGGCTCGCAGAAGAGCACGCCGCGCTCCTGCAGGTTGGTCATCGCGAAGGCGGTGACCACACCGGCCCGGTCAGCGACCAGCGAGCCGTTGTTGCGGGTGGACAGGGTGCCGAACCACGGCTCGTGGCCCTCGTGGATCGAGTGCGCGATGCCGGTGCCGCGGGTGCCGGTGAGGAACTCGGTCCGGAAGCCGATCAGACCGCGGGACGGGACGACGAACTCCATCCGGACCCAGCCCGAACCGTGGTTGGACATGTTGTCCATCCGGCCCTTGCGAACGCCCATGAGCTGCGTGACCGCGCCCATGTGCTCCTCCGGCACGTCCACCGTGAGGCGCTCGACCGGCTCGTGGGTCTTGCCGTTGACCTGCTTGGTGACGACCTGCGGCTTGCCGACGGTCAGCTCGAAGCCCTCGCGGCGCATGGTCTCGATCAGGATGGCCAGCGCCAGCTCACCACGGCCCTGCACCTCCCAGGCGTCCGGGCGCTCGGTGTCCAGGACGCGCAGCGAGACGTTACCGATCAGCTCGCGGTCCAGGCGGTCCTTCACCTGGCGGGCGGTGACCTTGCGGTCCACCTTGGCGCCGGACTTCGCGTCCGCGCCCTTGCCGCTGCCGCCCCGGCCGACCAGCGGCGAGGTGTTGGTGCCGATGGTCATCGAGATGGCCGGCTCGTCCACCGTGATCAGCGGCAGCGCGATCGGGTTCTCCGGGTCGGCCAGGGTCTCGCCGATCATGATCTCGGAGATGCCGGCGACGGCGCAGATGTCACCCGGGCCCGCCACCTCGGCCGGCTTGCGGGTGAGTGCCTCGGTCATCAGCAGCTCGGAGATGCGGACGTTGGACATGGTGCCGTCGCGCTTGATCCAGGCCACGGTCTGGCCCTTGCGCAGCTCGCCCTGCTCGACGCGCAGCAGCGCGATGCGGCCGAGGAAGTTGTCGGCGTCGAGGTTGGTGACGTGGGCCTGGAGCGGCGCGTCCTCCTCGTACGTCGGAGCCGGGACGTGCGCCAGCAGCGTGGAGAAGAACGGCTCCAGGCTGGTGCTGTCGGCCGGGACGGTGCCGTTCTCCGGCTTGGTCAGCGAGGCGACGCCGTCACGGGCACAGGCGTAGACGATCGGGAACTCGATCTGGTCCTCGTCCGCGTCCAGGTCCAGGAACAGGTCGTAGGTCTCGTTGATGACCTCGTCGATCCGGGAGTCCGGGCGGTCCGTCTTGTTGATGCAGAGGATGACGGGCAGACGGGCGGTGAGCGCCTTGCGGAGCACGAAGCGGGTCTGCGGCAGCGGCCCCTCGGAGGCGTCGACCAGAAGGACGACCGCGTCCACCATCGACAGACCGCGCTCGACCTCGCCACCGAAGTCGGCGTGGCCCGGGGTGTCGATGATGTTGATGGTGATCGGAGCGCCACCATCCTTCGGGTGGTACTTGACGGCGGTGTTCTTCGCGAGAATGGTGATGCCCTTCTCGCGCTCCAGGTCGTTGGAGTCCATCATCCGGTCGTCCAGGTGCTGGTGGGCGGCGAAGGCGCCGGCCTGCTTCAGCATGGCGTCGACCAGAGTGGTCTTGCCGTGGTCGACGTGGGCGACGATAGCGACGTTGCGGATGTCGTTGCGCGTGGGCATGCCTAGCGGATTCTCCTGGAATCGTGGGTTACGGCGCCCGGCCGCGAGACGCCGACCAGCGATCCCTCTGGATCGCCGCCGCCCGTTCCGCCTGCTACTACCGGTCCACCCGCCGTGGCAACGGACATGCCCCGGCTTCCTCCTATCGTACGGGGAAGCGTCCAGGTGAGCAGAAACGGGCAGGTCGGGCGGGATCAAGATCACAGGCAGGTCACCCGATCGTCACCCGGTGTTCCCTCTCCGCCCGGTTCCGGCGGGCCCCGGGAACGGGCTCAACCGCTCCACCCCACGTCCTGGAAGCGCGGCCAGCCGTACCCCCAGACCCCGGCGCCCGCGACGCCCGCCCGGACGCCGGCCAGCTCGGGCCGCTGGTAGAGCGGCACCGAGTGCCCGAGCTGCCAGATCCGCACGTCCGCCTCCTGGAGCAGGCGGAGCCGGGCGGCCCGGTCGAGCTCGGCGGAGGCACGGTCGAAGAGCCGGTCGATCTCCTCGGTGCCGCTGCGGGCGTAGTTGCTGCCGGAGTCGAGGGCGCCGTCGGCATCGGGCCGGGGCTTGGCGTAGACGGGCCGCTGCTCGCTCGCCGGGCTGGCACCGGCGGGCCAGGAGAACAGGGCGAGGTCGTACTCCCCGGCGGCCAGCTGCTCCTGGACGAAGGTGTCGGCGGACGCGGTCACGGCCTTCACCTCGACACCGGACTCGGCGAGGTCTGCGGTGAGCGCGTCGGCGGTGCGCTTGGCGGTCGCGGAACCGGCCGGGACGAGCAGGGTGAGGGAGAGCTCCTTGTCGTCCTTGGTCCGGGTGCCGCCGGTGTCGGGCCGCGTCCAGCCCGCCTCGTCGAACAGCCGGGCGGCGTCGGCCGGGCCGACGACCGCGCTGTTGTCGCGGTAGCCGTCCTGGTCGCCGGCGAGCAGGTGACTGCCCAGCGTGGCGCCGGGCAGGCCGAGCGGGGTGAGCGCGGCGTCGGCGATCCGCCGCCGGTCGACGGCCCGGGAGAGGGCGAGCCGCAGGGCCGGATCGGCGAGCGGTCCGTGGGCGGCATTGAGGGTGAGCTGGGTGAGCCAGGCGCCGACGGCCCGGTGCACGATGACGCCGGGCAGTGCCTCGGCCCGCCGCAGGGCCAGCGCCGCGGCCTCGGGCGCGGCGGCCGGGGGCGCCGCGGCGGCGGTCGGTGTGGCAGGGGCGGTCGGCGTGGCGGAGGCGCTCGGCGTGGCGGGGTCGGTCGGCGTGGCGGGGTCGGTCGGCGTGGCGGGGTCGGTCGGCGTGGCGGAGGCGGGCGCGGGCACCGCCCGGTCCACCGCCGCGGTGAGCGGGGCGATGTCCAGCCGGTCCTGGTCGAGCGCGTCCAGCCGGCCCTCGGGCGGCGTGGCGAGGAAGTCGATCCGGTCGGTCTTCGGCGGGTCCCCCCACCACCGCGGATTGCGGGCGAGGGCGACCCGCCCGCCCTCGGCGTCGTACCCGGAGACGGTGTACGGCCCGGCGCTCAGGTGGTCGCCGCCGGTCAGCGCCCGGTTGAACGCGGCCGGGGTGGCCGTCTCGGCCGCCGGGTAGAGCGGGCCGAACAGCGAGCGCCATTCGGCGTACGGACGCCGGAAGGTCACCCGGACCTCGTGCTGGTCGGCGCCCTGGGCGATCGAGTCGATGGCGTCGTACCCGGCCGGGCGGCCGCCCCGGTAGGCCGGGTCGAGGCCGGAGAGGGCGGCCCGCTGGGAGATCAGGTCGGCGGCCGTGAGCGGGGTGCCGTCGCTCCAGACCGCGTGCGGGTTGAGCCGGTAGGTGACGACCTGCGGCTGCTTCCCGGGCGGGGTGGACTCGGCGCCGGTCAGGTAGTCCGGGTCGGCGACGAGCCGACCGTGCCCGTCCGGCCGGAACAGCGAGGGGTAGAGGGCGTGCGCGAGCAGCGCCGAGTCGGCGGTCGCTTCGCCCTGGTAGACGTTGAGCGTGGCCGGGACGCCGTCGACGGCCCAGCGCAGCCTGCCACCGCCCCGGACGGCGGTGCGGTCGGCGGGTCGGACGTCCCCGGTGCCGGCGGTGGGGTCGGCCGAGGCCGGCGCGGGGTCGGGGGTACGGGCCGGAGCCGGGCCGTCGGAGCAGCCGCCGAGGCCGGCGGCGAGCAGCAGCGCGGCGGCTGCGGTGGTGAGCTGGCGGACGCGCATGGCGGCCATGGAACGCCGCCCGGACGCCGGGCCCGGGCCGACACGGCGAACCGCCCGCCGACTGCACCCGAACGGCCGAACCGCCGACCGGCCGCCAGCCGCCCTACAGCGCCAGTTCGAACCAGACGATCTTGCCCTTGGGCGTCCGCCGGCTGCCCCAGCGTTCGGCCAGCAGGCTGACCAGTTGCAGGCCGCGCCCGCCCTCGTCGGTCTCCTGGGCGCGCCGCTGCCGGGGCTGGGCGTAACCGTCGTCCCAGACCTCGCAGACCAGGCCGCGATCGCGCAGCAGCCGCAGCCGGATCTCACCCCGGCCGTGCTTGAGCGCATTGGTGACCAGTTCGCTGACCAGCAGCTCGGTGGTGTCGACGAGCTCCTCCTGGCCGCGGGCCAGCAGCCAGCTGCAGGCCAGCTCGCGGGCCTTGGCGACGGAGGTGGGCTCGGGCGGCAGGAACCAGTTGCCGACGGCGTCCTCGGGGAAGGCGTGCACCTCGGCCATCAGCAGGGCGATGTCGTCCTCGCCGTGGTGCCGGTTGAGCTCGCCGAGGACGTGGTCGCAGAGGTCTTCGAGGCTCTTGCCCTCGGCGGACAGCGCGGTGCGGAAGGCCCGCAGGCCCTCGTCCAGCTGGTGCTTGCGGCTCTCCACCAGGCCGTCGGTGTAGAGGCCGAGGATGGCGCCGTCCGGGAGGGTCAGCTCGACCTCCTCGAAGGGCTCGCCGCCGACGCCGAGCGGCAGGCCGGGCGGGACGTCGAGCATCCGGGCGGGTTCGCCGGGGCTGAGCAGGACGGGCGGCAGGTGGCCGGCGTTGGCGATCCAGCAGCGCCGGGTGACGGCGTCGTAGACCGCGTAGACGCAGGTGGCCAGGTAGACCTCGCGGGCCTCCTCGTCGGCGGCTGAGGTGAGCCGGCCGTACGGGGTGGGCGGGCCGGCCGGCACGGTGTCGCCGCCGAGGCCGCGGGCGATCTCGTCGAGGGCGGTGAGCACCTCGCCGGGCTCCAGGTCGAGCATGGCGAGGGTGCGGACGGCGGTGCGCAGCTGGCCCATGGCGACGGCGGCGCGCAGGCCGCGGCCCATCACGTCGCCGATGACCAGGGCGGTGCGGTTGCCGGGCAGCGGGATGACGTCGAACCAGTCGCCGCCGACCTCGGTGTTGTTGTTGCTGGGCAGGTAGCGGCAGGCGATCTCCAGGCCGCTGGCGGCCGGGTTGCCCGGGGGCAGCAGGCTGCGCTGGAGGATCAGGGCGCGCTCGTGCTCGCGGCGGTAGAGCCGGGCGTTGTCGATGCAGACGGCGGCGCGGGCGACGAGTTCCTCGGCGATGGCGACGTCGCGGGCGTCGAAGGGCTCGCTGCCGATCGCGCGGGAGAGCTGGACGAGGCCGAGCACCTGGTCGCGGGCGACCAGCGGGACGATCAGGGTGGAGCGCAGCAGCGGGTCGGGCCCGGGCTCGGGGATGACACTGCGGCCGGTGCGCAGCGCCCGGGCGTGCGGGGAGCGGCGCGGGTAACAGAGGGTGCCGCCGGCTTCGGCGATGGGCAGGCCGGTGACCGAGCCGAGCACCGAGGAGGCGCCGCCGATGACGCTGGAGACGGCGACCCGGCGCAGTTCGCCGCTGCCGTCGGTGAGCACGGTGTCCCCGAGCCGGCCGGCGCTGGGCACGGTCTCGCCGGAGAGCAGCGCGGTGTACAGGTCGACGGTGGCGAGGTCGCAGAACGGCGGGACGACGACGTCGAGCAGTTCCTTGGCGGTGGTCTCCAGGTCGAGGGTGGAGCCGATGTGCGCGCTGGCCTCGTTGAGCAGGGCGAGGTTGCGGCGGACGCCGTCGGCCTCGCGCTCGGCGACGTGCCGGCTGGTGACGTCGGAGACCTGCCCCGCGAGGCCGATCGGCTGTCCGGCCGCGCCGTTGAGGCGGTACAGCGAGACGGCCCAGAGCCGGTTGCCCTCGCGGGTGGGGACGGCGCCGTGGAAGCGCAGGTCGAAGACGGGCTCGCCGGTGGCGAGGACCTTGCGCAGGGCGGCGGTGAGGCGGTCGGCCTCGGACGGCGGGAAGAGGTCGTGCGGAGTGAGGCCTTCGAGGTCGGTGGGGGCCAGGCCCATGCCGGAGGCGAAGGCGTCGTTGACCCGCTGGAGGCGCAGCCGGTCGTCGAACAGGATGAAGCCGGTGGGCGTCTGCCCGAAGACGGCCTCGGAGGCGGCGAGGTCGGTCTCGACCCGGCGCAGCCGGCCGAGGTCGACGGCCAGGCAGGTGGCACCGGCGGCGGGCAGGGCGCTGTCGGGCATCAGGTAGAGCTCGGCGAGGCCCTCGCCGCCGGCGGCGTCCCGGTAGGGGGTGGTGCCGACCCACTCCTCGCCGGCCAGGGTGCGTTCCAGCCGGGCGCGACCGCGCTGCCAGAGTTCGCGGGGGACGAAGGTGGTGATCGGGTCGGCGCCGACGGCGTCGGGGGCGGGGACGCCGAAGAACTCGGCGGCGCGCTCGCTCCACTGGCTGATCCGGCCGTCGGGGCCGATCGTGAAGGTGGCGACCCGCATGTAGTCGTAGATCGACCCGGGGCCGCCGGCGCCCCACGGGCGGTCGGCGGCCACCAGGTGGTGCCCGCCGACCGCGGGGGCGGCTCCGGGCGGGTCCGCCGGTACGGGCAGGTGCGGTGAACCGGCCTGCCCGGGCACGACAGCATGACCGCTGCTGCTCGGCGCGTTCCGCGCCGGGGTGCTGTTCAACGGACCGACCCCTCCAACCCGCGACCGTCCGGATGTCGAGAAGACCGAGTATTCATCATCGAGGGGTACGTTCACACGCCCTCAACATCACAACATCAGATCGGGCGAAGGTTTTTGTCCTACCGCCCGCGCAACCACAATGCCACGCCCGCGCCCCCTTCCGGGCCGCGCGCTCCCCCCGGCCACCTGCTGGCACATGCGGCCCCGCCCTCCTCGCCCCCACTCGGGCTCACGCCCCCGACCCGCTGCGCGCCCTATGACTCGTCCGGCTCATTACCCGGCAGCGCCTGCTCGAACCAGACCACCTTGCCGATGCCCTCGGCCCGGGCGCCCCAGCGCAGTGCCAGGCGGCGGACCAGTTCCAGGCCCCGGCCGCCCTCGTCGGCCTCGGCCGCGTGCCGCTCCCGGGGCGGGTCGGGCAGCGGGTCGGAGATCTCGACCAGCAGCGTCTCGCCGAGCGTCAGCCGCACGCCGATGGGGGCGCTGGCGTACCGGACGGCGTTCGTGACCAGCTCGCTGACCAGCAGCTCGGCGGTGTCGGTGAGCTCCTCGACGCCCCACTCGACGAGCGTGGAACGGACCAGCCGGCGGGCCCGGGAGACGGCGGTGGGCTCGGCGGGCAGGGTCCAGCCGGCCGTCGGGGTGCCGACCTGACCGTGGCCGAGCCGGGCCAGCAGCAGCGCGACGTCGTCCGGCTCACGGCCCTGCTCCATGGTGTCGAGCACGGCCTCGCAGGCGGCCTGGATGGAGGCGTGCGGCTGCTGGAGCACGGTGACCAGCCGGCCGAGGCCGACGTCGAGGTCCTTGTCCCGGGACTCGACCAGGCCGTCGGTGCAGAGCGCGAGCAGGCTGCCCTCGGGGATCTTCAGTTCGACGGATTCGAACGGGACGCCGCCGACGCCGAGCGGGGCACCGGAGGGCAGGTCGAGGATCCGGCCGGCGCCGCCGCGCAGCGGGCCGCCGGTCCGGGTCGGCTCCCCGCCCTCCTCGCCCGGCACCACCAGGACCGGCGGGATGTGCCCGGCCTTGGCGACGGTCAGTTTGGCCGTCCCCGGGTCGAACACCGCGTAGACGCAGGTGGCGAGCAGCGCCTCGTCCGGGCCCTGGGCCAGGTCGTCGGCCAGCTCGTGGACGTGCCGCAGCAGGACGTCCGGCGGCAGGTCGAGGGCGGCCAGCACCCGGACGGCCGTGCGCAGCCGGCCCATGGTGGCGGCGGCCCGCAGGCCGTGGCCCATCACGTCGCCGACCACCAGCGCGGTGCGGTCGCCGGGCAGCGGGATGACGTCGAACCAGTCGCCGCCGACCTCGGTGCCGCTGCTGCCGGGCACGTACCGGTAGGCGACCTCGACGCCGGTGGGCTGCGGGACCTGCTGCGGGAGCAGGGTGCGCTGGAGGGTGAGCGCGGCGGTGCGCTCGCGGGCGTACAGCCGGGCGTTGTCCAGCGAGCTGCCGGCCCGGTCGGCCAGCTCGACGGTGAAGGCCAGGTCGTCCCGGTCGAAGCCCTCCCGGTAGCCGCCCCGGCTGACCAGCAGCAGGCCGATCACGATGCCGCGGGCGCGCAGCGGGACGACCAGCATCGAGTGCACGCCCAGGTCGTGGGCGGCCTGCGTCTTCGGGTCGCCGGGGTACGTCACGTCGTCGAGCTGGTCGGCGCCGGAGAGCAGCTCGGGGACGCCGGTGCGCAGCACCCGGCCGCACGCGGAGTCCTCGGCGAAGGTGATCCGGGCGCCGCGGCGGAGCATCACCTCGACCTCCGGGCCGTCCTGGACGGAGGCGGTGCCGAGCTGGAGCAGCGAGGTGCGGCGGTCGTGGCCGTGCCGGGGCAGGTCGTCGCCGTGCGCGACGGCCTGCAGCAGGATCACCGCGGAGTGGTCGGTGAGCCGGGGGACGACGGAGCTGGCGAGTTCCTGGGCGATCCGGGTGGCGTCGAGCAGGTCGCCGACCCGGGAGCCGAACTCGTTGAGCAGCGAGAGCCGGCGCCGGGCGTGCTCGACCTTGGCCACGGCCCGGTAGCGCTCGGTCACGTCCATCACGGTGCCGGAGATGCCGAGCACCCGGCCGGAGCGGTCGGTCATCCGGCTGTAGGAGATCGAGCGGTAGCCGGAGCGGGCGGTGATCGGGGAGGCGAGGGTGACGTCGATGACCGGCTCGCCGGTGGCGAGCACCTGGCGCTGGATCGCGGTGATCTCGTCGGCAGCCCGCTCGGGCAGGGTCTCGCCGGTGGTCCGGCCGACGTGGTCCTCCAGGGCGACGCCGTTCATCCCGGCCAGGGTCTGGTTGACGGCGGTGTAGCGCAGCTCGGTGTCCATGATCGCGATGCCCAGCGGGGACTGCTCGAACAGCGCGTCACGGACGGCGAGGTCGCGCTCGACGGCCCGGACGGCGGCCGCCTCGGCCAGGTTGACCTGGAGGAACGGAGTGCCGTCGCCGTCCACCAGGAGGGAGATCCGGGCGTCCACCGCGACCGGCGCGCCGTCCCGGTCCCGCAGTTCGGCGTTGCCGGCCCAGCGGCCGTGGCGCAGGGCGTCCTGGATCGCGGCCCGGATCCGGACGACCTGCTCCTGGTCGGGGATCAGCTCGTCGATCCGGCGGCCGACCAGCAGCTCGTTCGGCCAGCCGAGCAGTTCCTCGGCGGCCGGGCTCCAGAGCACCACCCGGCCCGCGGTGTCCAGGATCGCGATGGCGACCTTCAGCATGTCGAGCAGGCTGCCCTCGGCCGGCGCACCGAGGCCGTACGGGGCGTCGGACGGCCCGCCGGGGAACGGCCGGGCGGGTCGGCTGCGCACGCCGGGCCGGGCGCCCGGATCGGGGACGGCCAGGGTCGGCACCGGCTGGTCGGGCCGCGGGGCTTCGGGAGCATCGGCGGCGTCCCGGCGACGGCGGCCGGCCTGCGGCTGCGGGGCGGCGGGCTGGGCGCCCCGACGCAGCCGGGCGCGGGCGGCTGCGCTCCCCGCGGCGCCTGTCCGCCGTGCTCCTCCGCCGCCGTTCCCGGTACTCGACACCGACGGGGCCTCCGGCTCTGGTCGGGATCGGCGTCGCCGGCTGGGGCGGCTCACCGATGGTGACGAATGGTGCCGAAAAGTGACATACCCAGCAGAACCCAGGCTATCCCGGCCGCTGGGTCGTCTTGTCTGATTGACCTACCCCGTACGCTGCGCGTCGTACACCGGCTCCAGCCGGACAAGGACCTCGGGCCCGTCCGGCGGGAGTTGTCAGGCACGCCCCGGCTAGACGCCGAGCAACCGGGCGACGTGCGGCAGGACCTCCCGGTCGTGCTCGATCCAGTCGACGCTGTCCAGCTCGGCCGGGCCGAGCCAGCGCAGCTCGTCGTGGTCCTCCAGCGGGCGGGGGTCACCGGCCAGCAGTTCGGCCGCCCAGAAGCGCAGCTCCAGGCCCGGCCGGACGCTCCACGCACCCGGCAGCCGCTCCAGCGCCCGCGCCCGGACGCCCAGTTCCTCCGACAGCTCCCGCTCCAGCGCCTGCGCCTCGGTCTCGCCGGGTTCGGCCTTCCCGCCCGGGAACTCCCAGCGCCCCGCCACCGCCGCGGGCGCGCTGCGCCGGGCGGCGAGCACCCGGCCCCGGTGGATGAGGGCGCCGCCGACGACGATCCGGGGCTCGACGGGGGTCTCGCTGGCCTTGTCCATGGACCCGACCTTAGGACGTGGTGGGCCGTCGACCGTCCGCAGCCTCGGGCTCGGCCTCGACCCAGTACAGCTGCTTGTGGCCGCGGGCCTCGAACTCGGCCGCCAGCCGCTCCGCCTCGGCGCGTTCGAGCCCTCCCGCGACCAGGAAGCGGTTGCCGTTGTCGTCCTGCCGCATCACCCGAAAGACGCTCATGGCGGGGAGCGTATCCCCGGCCTGCGTGGGGGTCGGGCCGGGGATCCGCCCCACGACGCTACGGGCGGCTCGCTACCGGCAGGTACGGGCGCGGTTAACGGCGGGTAACCCGGCGCGCCCGGCACCGCAGGCCCGTCCGCGCCGCAGGCCTGCCGGCACCCCGGACCCGTCGGCGCCGGCACCCGTCGGCGGCTCAGACCCGGAGGTCGGGCACCTGCTCGCCGGTGGACAGGCCGAGCCCGCGCCGGACCTCGATGCTGATCGGCACCGACTTGGTCACCAGCGCCCTGGCCCGCCGCACGTCGCCCTCCAGGTCGTCGCCGGAGGCCGCGGCGTCCCATGCGGCGGCGGCCGCCTCCTGGGCCGCGGCCAGCTTGTGGACCGCCGGCTTGACCTCGGCCGGCCACGCCGCCGACGCCTTGTTCAGCGCCGCGGCCTCCGCGCGGGAGGCGGTGGACATCCGCCGGGCCCAGGTCCGGTACTCGGACGACGCGTCGGCGAAGCCCTTGCTCGGCTGCTCCGCGTAGGCGTCGTTGAAGCCCCGGACGGCCTCCAGGTAGGCCAGCTGGGCGGGGTTCAGGCTGCCCCGGTCGGTGCGGACCGTCCCCAGGTGCTCGCCGTCGCGGTCCTCGTAGGCGCAGGTGACGTACCGGTCGCCGGACGTCCAGTTGCCCCGGGTCGGGTAGAGGTAGATGTCGTCCATGCCGTCCGGGATCGCCCACTGGTCGAGGGCGTAGTCGTCGAGCACCGTGCGGCACAGCTCGGCGGCCCGCAGGCGGACCGTCGCCTCGCCCGGGTAGGACGGGCCGTCGCTCGCCGGGATCCGGGCGGTGCCGGCCACCTCGCCGTGGTGCGGGGACGAGCACGGCACCCGGCGGACCCAGTAGAGCGTCTCGTCGCCTCCCTCGGGGTCGGCCCGGCTGCCGTTCGCGGGGGTGTTGTAGCAGTCCCCGGACTTCAGCGCGGCCCAGGGGACGGAACCGGCCGGGCCCTTCGCGGACTGGCCGAACCGGCCGCCCCCGGAGAATTCGAAGGTCGAACCGACCACCGCGAGCGACAACAGCACCGTGCCGACCACGCCGAGCACCAGGCCGGTCACCGCCATGCCGAAGCCGCGCTCCTTGCGGCGGTTGATCTGGACCAGCGCGATGATGCCGAACACCAGGGCCACCGGCGCCACCACGATCAGGCCGGTCACCAGGGCCGCGACCGCGAAACCGTTGGTGACGGGGGCGGCCCGGGAGTAGGGGAAGCCGGGCTGGAAGCCTGGCTGCGGGGCGGGCGGCACCGACGCCCAGCCGCCGGCGGGCAACGGCGGGGGCGGCGGCTGCGGCGGGGCCTGCGACGCCAGGGGCGCGGCCCACGGGCTGGCAGGTGCGGGTGGGGCGACGGGTGCGGTCGGGACGGCAGGTGCCTGCTGATCCGGCTGCTCCGCCCGGCCCGGCCGCCCCGCCCGTTCGGCCTGATCCGTCGGCGCGGCCTCGTGGGCCGGCTTGCGGGGATCGACCGCGGGCGACTCCGGCCCCGACGCGGGCGGCTCGGACTCAGGCTTGGACACGTGGACTCCCCCGGCCCGCCGGTACGGGCATCGACTCGGCAGCTCGACTCGTCGGCTCGCCCCTCCAGCAGCGGGCCGGACGGGCCCGAACGGCCCCGGTACGAGCGGACGCGCGACTTTACCCGATCTTTCCGAACACCCGCGCGACCGTTTCGCCCGCCCCCGCCGCCCGCGCCCAGGACAGCAGCCGCCGCCCGGCCCCGGTCAGCCGCGCGCCAGGATCTCGCCGTGCAGCATGGAGAACCAGCCGTCCCCGGCGGCGCTCCACTCCTGCCAGCCGACCGCGATCCGCTCCAGTTCGGCCTGGTCCGCGAAGCCGCGCTCCACCGCCGTCCGGCCGATGGCGGAGCCGGTCACCCGGTCCGCCCACATCCCGCCCCACCAGGCGCGCTGCTCGGGCGTCGCGTACGTCCAGGTGGTGGCGGTCGCGGCGATGTCGGTGAAGCCCGCCGCCCGCGCCCAGGACAGCAGCCGCCGCCCGGCGTCCGGCTCGCCGCCGTTGGCGCGGGCGATCCGCGCGTACAGCTCCAGCCAGCGGTCCAGCGCGGGCGCCTCGGGGAACCAGGTCATCGACGCGTAGTCGACGTCCCGGGCCGCGACCACTCCGCCCGGCGCCGCGACCCGGCGCATCTCGCGCAGCGCGGCCACCGGGTCGGCCACGTGCTGCAACACCTGATGGGCGTGCACCACGTCGAACTCGCCCTCCCGGTAAGGCAGTTCGTGGACGTCGGCGACCTCGAACACGACATTGGACAAGCCCCGGCCGGCCACGTACGCGGCGGCCTGCTCCAGCACCTCGGCGGAGGTGTCCACGGCCACCACGCGCCCGTCCGGGCCGACCAGCTCGGCCAGGTCCGCGGTGATCGTGCCGGGCCCGCAGCCGATGTCCAGCAGCGCCCGCCCGGGCCGCAGTTCGGGCAGCAGGTAGGAGGCGGAGTCGGCCGCCGTCCGGGAGCGGTGCGAGCGCAGTACGGCCTCCTGGTGGCCGTGGGTGTAGACGGTGGCGGGCTGCTGTCCGGTCATGGCGTCCCCCTGGGGCGTGGTCGGTTTCCGCGACGCCTTCGACGCTAGCGAATGTTCCACATGTCGAGAAGATTCGTCTCACCTGTCGGTCACCCGGCGGTCGTACCACCCCCGGCGGCCGTACCGTGGAGCGCACCCGACAGAACGGTCCCCCCGCCCATGCCCGGCCAGCGCCCCTTCGTCCTGCTGAGCGCCGCGATGTCCCTCGACGGCCACCTCGACGACGCCTCCCCCGACCGCCTGCTGCTCTCCAACCGGGCCGACTTCGACCGGGTCGACGCCGAGCGCGCGGCCGCCGACGCGATCCTGGTCGGCGGCAACACGCTGCGTGCCGACAATCCGCGCCTGCTGGTCAACGACCCCGCGAGCCGGGCCGCCCGGCTCGCGGCCGGCCGCGCCGAGCACCCGCTGAAGGTGACGCTCAGCGCGAGCGGCGCGCTCGACGCCGGCCTGCGCTTCTGGCACACCGGCGGCGCCCGGCTCGCCTACACCACGGACACCGGCGCCGCCGCGCTGCGGCCCCGCCTGGACGGGCTGGCCGAAGTGGTCGCGCTCGGCGGCACGGTGGACCTCGGCGCGGTGCTGGACGACCTGGGCGCGCGCGGGGTGCGCCGGCTGATGGTCGAGGGGGGCGGCGGCGTGCACACCCAGTTCCTGGCCCAGGGCCTGGCGGACGAGCTCCAACTGGCGGTCGCCCCGTTGCTGGTCGGCCAGGCCGAGGCGCCGCGGTTCGTCCGACCGGCCGCCTTCCCGGGCGGCCCGGCCCGGCGGATGCGCCTGCTGGAGGCACGTACGGTGGGCGACGTCGTCCTGCTCAGGTACGCCCCGAAGGAGCCCACCCCGTGACCGGAGCCCGTCCCGCGACCAGCGACCTCGACCACCTGCGCCGGGCCGTCGAACTCTCCCGCCGCTGCCCGCCGTCCGCGACGGCCTTCTCGGTCGGCGCGGTGATCGTCGGCGCCGACGGCGAGGTGCTGGCGGAGGGCCACAGCCGGGAGGGCGACGCGCACGACCACGCCGAGGAGGCGGCCCTCGGCAAGCTCCCGGCCGGCGACCCGCGGCTGCGCGGGGCGACCGTCTACAGCTCGCTGGAACCGTGCGGGCGGCGCGCCTCGCGGCCGACGCCGTGCGCCCGGCTGCTGATCGCGGCGGGCGTGCCGCGGGTGGTGGTGGCCTGGCGCGAGCCGGACCTCTTCGTCACCGACTGCCAGGGCACGGCCCTGCTCGCGGCGGCCGGGGTCGAGGTGGTGGAGCTGCCGGAGCTCGCCGAGGAGGCTCGCGCGGTCAACGCCCATCTGCTCGGCTGATCTTTTGTATCATCAAGGAACAAAGAGCTCGCCTTTCCTTGCCCGAGGAGCAGCCCCATGCCCGCCGCCCCCCTCCCGCTGACCGCTCGCGCCCTCCTCCTGGACATGGACGGCACCCTGGTCAACTCCGACGCCGTGGTCGAGCGCTGCTGGCGCCGCTGGGCCGAGCAGCACGGCCTCGACCCCGTCGCCGTCCTGGCCGTCGCCCACGGGCGCCAGGGCCACGCGACCATGGCCGAGCTGCTGCCCGACCGCCCGGTGGAACTCAACCTCGCCGACAATCAGCGGATGCTCGCCGACGAGCGCGCCGACACCGACGGCGTCGTCCCGGTCCCCGGCGCCGGCGCCTTCCTCGCCGCCCTGGCCGACCTGCCGCACGCCCTGGTCACCTCCGCCGACGAGCCGCTCGCCCGGGTCCGGATGGGCGCCGCCGGCCTGCCGCTGCCGCCCGTCCTGGTGACCGCCGAGTCCGTCGGCGCCAGCAAGCCCGACCCGGAGGGCTTCCTCAAGGGCGCCGCCACCCTCGGCTTCGCCCCCGCCGACTGCCTCGCCTTCGAGGACTCCGGCGCCGGCATCGCGGCCGCCCGGGCCGCCGGCCTCCGCGTCATCGGCATCGGCCCCCGCGCCGCCGCCCACCGGCCGGACGCCCACGCCGACACCCTCGACGACGTCACCGTGACCGCCGCGCCGGACGGCACGCTGACCGTCACCGTCCGCTCCTGACCGGGGCTGCCGCCCGGTCGCCCCGCTCGATTCCGCCGGCGTCGAGCGGGGAGCCCTCCCCCCGTCCGGCCGCCGCCCGCCTCAACGGCGGCCCGGTTGCGGGCGATCAGTAGTGATAGCGGGCGGCGAGGATGACGATCTCCCGGTCCGTCACCAAGTAGACGAGGCGATGCTCGTCATCAATCCGCCGCGACCAGGCTCCCGGCAAGTGGTACTTCAGCGGCTCGGGCTTGCCGATGCCGGTGAACGGGTCGCGCAACACGTCCTCGATGAGCTTGTTGATCCTCGCGAGCATCTTGCGGTCGCTCTTGAGCCAGGACGTGTAGTCCTCCCAGCCCTGTTCTTCGAAGACGAGCCTCACTCGACACCCCGCCCGGCATCAGCCGAGTCGGGGTCGATGAGTGTGCGCTCGGAGAGCCCTATACCGTTCAGCGCATTGTCGTACGCCTTGAGCAGGCGACGCGCATTCGCCGGCGAACGCAGGAGGTACGAGCCCTCACGCAGGGCGGCATAGTCCTCGGCAGAGACGAGCACGGCATTTCCGTGCTTGGACACGATCTCGATGGCGTCGTGATCCTCGTTGACCTTCTTGATCAACGGGAAGAGATCCCTGCGGGCCTCGCTCGCGGTGATGGACATGACGCATACCCCCTTCGGCGAGTGGTACCGAATAACGTACCACCCGAGTGCGCTTCCGAGTCAGTCGACGACCGGTAGGGACGCCCGAAAGTCAGCACCAAGTCAGCACGGCAACGAGGAGGGGGCCGGACTCCGTGGAGTCCGACCCTCTTCGACCTGCACACTTGCCAAATCAAGTGACATGCAGTAATGGAACGATCACACGTTCAACAAGAACTCGGCGATGCACCAGGCCGATCTTCTGCTCGCCGGCCATCTTCACCACGAGACGTCGACACCGATGGCCCGAGGACGTTCCTCCAGCCTCCCGCGATGGAAGCGGAATCGACCTGGTGGCGGCACGCGAAGGGCACCACCGGGGCGCCCGGCCTGATGGTGGCGATCACCAAGGACGGCCACATCGCTGGCTCGGCCAGCGGCTTCGGGACCGCTGGCTCACCGAAGCACGACGACGGTCCGGGCACACCTCGTACGAGGCCGCCCGCCTCGGTGTAGAGGGGGCTGAGCGGTGAGCGGGTACGACCGGCGCCTGGTTGAACACCTGCTCCCCGCCGTCTGGGACCGCGAGGCGGCGTACGGGATCCGCAACCCCACCGCGCCCGACGCCGACATGCCCAAAGCCACGGTCGACAAGCGGACGGCCGGCCTGCTGTTCGCCCACCTCGCCGACATCCGGCAGGGGTGGGCGACCGCTCCGCTCTCTCTCGGTGAGCGCCAGGCCCTCCTGCTTCGGTACGGCGCCGACGTTCCGGACGAGGAGGCCGGCACGCTCCAGGGCGTCACCGGCCGGGCCGCCCGCTACCGTTGCGAGCGAGGGGTAGGGAAGATCGCCGCCCACCTGAACGGCGTTGACTACGTGGACGGGTACGACGAGCTACCGGACGTTGATCGGGGCGCTTTCGACCTGTCCACAGGCTGAAGCGCACCTTCGGTCGGAAATGCGTTGCCCCCGAGCCGGACCAGATCGACTCGGGGGCAACTGCAAGTTGTGGGCTCAGGGGGCAAGCAGGTCTTCCTGCCCGTCGCGGATGGCCTCCACGTACGCCTCGTACTCCCCGTTCCAGAAGAACAGCACCGGACCGTTCGGGTCGGTGGAGTCCCGCATGGCTGTCCCGAGTCGGCTGCCACCGACGAAGATGGGGGTCACCTCTACACAGGCATTGTCCCCGCTGGTACCGCTCCGCTTCGACTTCGTCCATACGGCCTCGGAGAGGTCGGCGGAGCGAAGGATGCCCTTGTCCATGTCACTTGTCCTTGATCAATTGCTCGATGTGCTGCATTGAGTCCTCCGGCGAGAGTGCGAATCCGGCCAGGTAGTCGTACTGCCGCCGCGCATAGCGAACCGCCTTCGCGTCTTCCGTGAAGGCCTGCCCGCCCGCGACATCCGCTTGCCTCATGCTGGGGTCACTCGGGAAGTCGAAGACGCAGTACGGCGCGGTGGCACTCGCGGCTACCGGAGCCTCCCTCGGAATGATCCGGATGGTGACGTTCGGACGACGGCCCATCGTCAGCAGGTGTTCGAGCTGCTTGCGCATAACGTCGTGCCCGCCGGTGTTCTCCCGGAGGGCGCCGGCGGCCACCAGAGTGTCCAGCACGAGAGGACGGTGGCGAGTGAGCACATCGCCCCGCAGGCGGCGGACCTCAGCCAGCAACTCCGACTGGGCGGCGCCGAACTCCTGCGATTCGAAGCGGAACAAGGCCTGGATGTACTCGGGGATCTGAAGCAGTCCGGGGATGGTGCCGCCACCGTAGACCAGGACCCGTTCGGCGACATCTTCAAGTTCGATGAGCTTGATGAGGTCTTTCGGGAGACCCGGGTACTCCATCCACCACACCGCGACAGCCTCCTGTGCGGTTTGGTAGAGCGCTTCCATCATCGCGTGCGTGGCGTCATCTGCCCCGTAGAGCCTCAGAAGGATGCCCAACTGCTCCTCGGTCGGCCACTGACCACCGCGCTCGATAAACGAGACGAGGTCCCTCGACTTGCCGATCGCCTCGCCCGCCGCCTTCTGGGTCACCCGCGGCCTGGCCTGCTCGCGAAGGGCTTGCATCTGCCGACCGAACGCCCGTCGAGTGCGTGACGCCTGCGGGTTCACGGACAAGGCTCCTCCTCCCGGGGACCTCAGGGCTGTTCCTTGGTGCAGGGTATCGCCCCCCGCCTGGCACATGCCCCTGGGGAGTGATTTCTGGGAGTATTCGCGCGAAGGGCTTGCGCGCGAACTTCGCGCGAAGCCACACTGGGAGAGCACCAAGCGCGTCCAGCCAATGGCGGAGTGTAGTGCGTCCCCCATGGCGCGCAGCCCCTCCGGCAAATCTTGGAGGAGCTGTGCCCATCCAGCTTGACCATCTCCACCTCAGCAGCCTCGTCCGGCTGGTCCGTTCCCGCGACTTCGCAGCCGATCCCAAGGCCGCGGCGCTTGCTCGGGGGTTTGTCCGTCAGTGCTGCGAAGAGATCGGCGAGAGGTCTGACGAAGCCGAGCTTCTGGTTAGCGAACTGGTCACGAACGCGCTGGTGCACGCCGAGACGCCCTGCCGGGTGACCTTCGTCGCGCTGGAGGGGCGTCCCTGGTGGATCGAGGTGAAGGACTGGTCCATCAGGCCCCCGATGCCGCGTAGCGCTACCCCCACCGCCCCCGGTGGTCGCGGCTACGAGCTGATGGACAGCCTGTCCCACTGGCACGCCGACGACATTGACCAGCTCAACGGGTCCAAGGTCGTTTGTTTCACACTCAAGGGGGAAGCCGACGATGACTCCAACCACCCTGCCCGAGGAGCCACTTGTACTCCGTCCCTTGGAAGTCAGCTCGGGGCCGAGTTGGAGTGGCAGCCGAATCATTGTCCAGGAAGTAGACCCCACGGACTCCGGTGGGCTTGATCCCGTCGCGTATCCGATGCGCCTGATCGTACTCGGCATACGCCCCGACCCCGACGGGGTCGAGCCACCTCCCATCCTCGAACTCCGCTTGAGCACCGCACTGTTGAGCGACCTGAAGGCCCAGATCAACGGCGCCCAAATGCGGCAACTCCGCAATTCCCGGACCTCCACCGCGTCCTCGGCGTCCGACAACCACCCCGCCCCGCCGAACTTGGTCGCCCCGATGCTTCGGGCCGACATTCGGTCCAGAGGCATCAAATCGGCCTGAAACAAGCTATCCCCTCCTACAACTCCCGTCGTCGAGGTCGTTGGCGCTGCCCCCTCGACGGCGGGGTTCAAACCCCCATCCGTGGTGCGCGGATGGGGGCCGGCAGGCGGCCACCTCCTTCCGCCTGTCGGCCAGCTCCGAGGGCTGCGTTGGCGGCGAAGGCCCTCGTCGAGCGCGCGTCGCTCCCCGCCGCCCCCCCCCCCGGCGGGGAGCGGCTCGACGTCAATTTCGGACAGTTGGAGCACACTTGAGCAACATCGGCATCATGAAGAACCCTCCGGGCAGGCGATTGGGTCAGCAGGCTCTCGTCCTCCGCGTGGACCCGGAGGGGTCGGGCCGGATCGAGGCGCTCATGGTCGATCCCGAGTACATGGACGGGTTGACCCTCCCCGGTGGCGGCGCCGAGCAGGGCGAGCTGCCGCACTTCGCGACCCGTCGCCACCTCGAAACGGAGACTGGCCTCGTCCTACCCCTCCGGAGCATCCTCGCCGTGGATTACGTGTCCGCGGCGAAGTTCCCGGAGGGAATCGACCTCGTGTACAGCGGCGGGCTGATCAGGCCCGAGCAGAACGAGATCGTTCGCTTGCACCGGCCGCCGAAGGAAATCCGCCGGCTGCACTGGGTGCCCCGATCCAAGGTCGCCACCGTGATGAACGACGGCCAGAGTCGCCGCGTTCAAGACGCCTGGGACTCGTGGGAACACGAAAACCACCTGCCGCTTCTCGTGAACGGCGTTTCGGCTCCGGTCAGTTGACGACCTTCGACGACGAGGCCCAGGAGGGCCTGGAGCAAGCCACCGAAGAGGAGATGTTCGCGGGCCTGGCCTGGGTGCTAGCGCAACCTCCCCTTGGTGAAGCAGATTTCCGCCCTCAGATTGTCTCGGTCAGACGGGCGGAGGCGCCCACAGGAGCGGCGCCATGTAAGACCCCGGCACAACGGCGTGCCGGGGCACCAACCCCCAGGCCCTCCCTCTGGCACTCGCCGGAAGGATGGCCCAGGAGAGGAGTTCACATGTCCTCGTTCGACATCGCGGCGGCACCCAGCAGGCCGGACCCGGCGGACGGCGTCTTCCTCGATCTGCCGGGAGAGCTGGAAGAGGCTCTCGTCGAGATCGGAGGAACGCTCCCCACCTCGACCATGGACGGCACCTTCCTGGCGGCCTCCACGATCGAGCGGTACCGGACCGGGCTGGCCCCGGTCCAGCAGTTCGCCGAGACCATGGCCGCCCTGCGCGCCAAGCTGAGCACCGCGGGTGCCGGCCGTGCCGTGGTGCGCCTGGGGAACGTCGCGCCGGCGCTGGGCGAGGTCCAGTTCCTGCGCCTGGTGACGGCGATCCTCGCCGAAGTTGCCGTCCCGTTCCAGCCCTTGCAGCGGTACGAGCTGTGGAAGCCGATCGGCACCCAGCCCGGCAAGGACCCCAACATGACCAGCGGGACGGGCTACCAGGCGCACCACATCGACCTGGTCAACGCCACGATGCCGCCGGACTACACGGCGCTCCTGTGCGAGCGGCCCGACCCGCTCGGCGGGGGCGCGAGCATCGTGTCCGACGCCCGTGCTGCCGTGGAGCGCCTGACGAAGACCAGCCGCGACCTGCTGGCTGAGCCGGTGTTCACCTACGGCCGGTTCTTCGAGCTGTCCGACGTCGGCAAGGAGTTCCGTCCGTTCCCGGTCCTGGACGGTGAGCCCCACGACCGCGGCTTCGTCCGCTTCACCGGCAAGATGCTCACCCGGTCCGGCATGGACGAGCCGCACGCCAACGCGGCCCGGGAGTTGGCGGCGCAGCTGATCGCCGGGCAGGAGGTCTTCACCCTCAAGGGCGGCGACCTGTTCCTGAACCACCACCGCGTGCTCCACGGCCGCCAGGCGCTCGGCGAAGGACAGCACGACGTGGCACCGGACGATCGCAGGCGGCTCCTCCAGGCGTTCCTGCGGGACACCGGCCGGCCGAGCTAGATCCGCGACTTCCGCACGCTGGCCCACGTCGCACCGGCCAGCGCCCCGAGCGACCGGGGCACTGACAACGCTTCGTGTTGACGGTACAGCTCCCAGTTGTACGGGACGAGCGACAGCTTGTTGCTGGACAGCGACCCCGCACGGCCGGACCGGTAGACCGCCAGCGGCTCCGACAGTCCCCGCGCCTCGACGCCGTCACGCATGATCGACAGCCACAGGGCGTAGTCCTGGCGCCGCCGCATCTCCGGCATCAGGCGCGTGCCCAGCGCCTTCCGGGAATACATCGCGGTCAGGCACCCGATGTGGTCCTGTACCAGCATCGCCCGATAGTTCACCCGGTCGCGTGCTCGAACCACGCGGCCGTTCGGAAGGAAATCGGCAGCCTCGCCGGCGTACTCGGCACCCATCTTGTAGTACGAGGTGTGCGTGAGGAGTGCGCCGGTGGCGGCTCCCAGGTCGAGCTGCTTCTCCACCTTCCCTGGTAGCCACAGGTCATCGGCGTCCAGGAAGGCGATCCACTCCCCCCGGGCGTGCTCCATCGCGAGGTTGCGCGCCCGGCCCGCACCGCCCTGCTCTGGCGCCGCCTGCGGTAGGACCCGCTCATCCTGCCGGGCAAGTTCCATCAGCAGGTCCCAGGAGTCATCGGTGGACGCGTCGTCGGTGATCAGCACCTCCACGTCGCCGTGCGTCTGCGCGAGCACCGACCGAACCGCGGAGCCGACGGTGGAGGCCGAATTGTGCACCGGCATCACGACAGACACGAGCGGCACAGCTGCTCCTTTACCCGGTTGGAGTCGTCATGCGGGTTGTTATTGCCGGACAAGGCTACGTCGGTCTGCCGCTCGCTGTGCGGGCCGCCTCAGCCGGTCATCGCGTCGTCGGCTACGACGTGGACCAGCACCGTACCAAGCGGCTCGCCGCCGGTGAGTCGTCCGTACAGGACGTGACCTCCGCCCAGTTGCGCGCGGTGCTGGACTCCGGGGCCTACTCCGTGACCGCCGACGCCACCTCGCTGGCCGACGGCTACGACATCGCGGTGATCACCGTGCCGACGCCGCTGCGCGACGGCGCACCGGACCTCTCCTTCGTCGAGTCCTGCGCCCGCCCTGACCGCGGCACTGGTGAGCGGCCGACCGTTGAACCTGCTGCACACCACCCGGGGCCTGGACGCCATCCGGGCCGGCCGACAGCTGCACGTCGCCTCCGGCTGCCTGGTCGGGGCCCTGTACTGCTCGCCCCTCACAGCCGAGCGCGAGGGACTGCGGCCTCACAACCTCGGGGCCTACCTGATGGAGACGAAGCCCTCCACCCGGCCCTTGATCTTCGAGGTCACCCCGGACGCCCCGATCCGGCCCCTGGGCGTTGACTACCTGCATCTCGGCGCGATCCACCTGCGGATCTACCGGCACTACCGGAGCTTCCTCACCCCGGCCGAGACCAGCCGGATCGACCGCATCGTGCTGGCCGGCCTGCGCGGGGCCGCCGAGTTCCTCGACCTCGCCCTCCGCAATGCCTCCGGTCGTCCCACCGCGGCACCGGAGTTCGTCGACCGGCTGTCCGAGGCCGTGGTCATGGTGCCGTTCCTCGGCTACCTGTACTTCGAAGTTCTGTCCGAGTACCTGATGCTCCACTCCACCGCCCCAGAGACCAAGTCCCTCGCCCAGGTCGGGGAGCTGAACTGCCGGCTCTACAAGGCGCTGGCGTTCTCCGCGGTGGACACCATGGGCAAGCTGTTCGACCTGTCCCGCTTCGCACCGCGTTACGACAGGCTCGTCCGACTGATCAGCGGGATCGAACCGGGTCTCAGCGCGGGAGCCGCCGAGTACGTACGGCGGCGGCTGTCCCACCTTCTCGCCCAGACCGCACTGCACCCGCTCCAGGATGCGGCGGCGGTCAGCTTTCAGGGCGCCGGTCTCGGGACGGTCCAGGAGTTCGCGCCCGGGCTGATCGGCCAGATGCTCTTCCGCGAGGTCCGCTACCTCCCCCGTTACGGGGAGCTGTACCACTAATTCGAGAAGGCCAAGGCCCTTGAGGCATGGGCCTTCTGGAATCAGCATGGAATTCCCACCCCTTTCAATGGACTCCTCCCAAAAGGGGAGATCGGAATCCAGCCTGCCTATCCCCGGGCGTCGGTCCGAGTGTGGACGGCGGAGCGGGACACCAGGGGCTTTCTGCACCCGGTCACGGAAATCCAGGCCACCGTCACACCGCACCTGGCGTCGTGGTGGGCGCCTCCCCGTCAGCGCGAGATGAACGAGGTAGCTGCATGACCGCCAAGCTCCGCATCCTGACCGGCATCAACCGGACTTCCGGGCCCTCGTCCGGGAGCACGATCATCGTGAACGACATCTACGGGGCGATGCCGGAGTTCAGCACGACGTTCCTGGGCCGGGAACCGGTCGATCCGGCCTGGAACTACTCGTTCGACGAGCTGATCCCCTTGGCCACGCCGAAGCGCCCCCAGGGCCCCGAATTCGACGCCTACCTTGCTCGGCTGACCCGCGAGGTCGGCGCGCTTATCGAGCAGAGCCGGCCCGACGTGATCCACGCCCAGAACCCCGGGTTCGCTCTCAGCCTGGCACTCGTTCGAGCTTCGGGCAGCATCCCGGTGATCTCCATTACCCACGGCCCGGAGGTGATCGTCGCCGAGCGCGACGAGCGGGCCCGCGAGCTGCTGCATGAGGTCGTTGCCGCGAGCGCCGCGGTTGTGGCCCCGACCGCCGCCCTCGCCGGCCGAATCGACCAGCTCACCAGAAGGCGGTGCGTCGACCGAATTGCCGTGATCCCCTGGGGCATCTCCCTGGACGACATCCGGGTACGCGAGTACCCGTCCGCCGGGACCGGACCGCTGTCTCTGGTGTATGCCGGACGCCTGGACGCCAACAAGTCCGCGGTGACCGGCATCGAGGCCGTCGCTATGACAAGCCAGCCGCACCGGCTGACCATCATCGGCCAGGGCCCCGAGGAGGAAGTACTGCGTGAGCGCGCCCGCGCCCTCGGCATCCAGGACCGGGTGAAGTTCGTGCCCTTCCTGCCCCGCCAGGAGCTGTGGCATCGCTTTCACGAGTTCGACGCTCTGGTTTTCACGACCGCCGGTTCGGAGGCGTTCGGCCTGGTGGCCATCGAGGCACAGGCCCACGGCCTCCCCGTCGTCTACGCGAACCTGTCCGGAATGGCGGAGATCCTGCGTCACGCCGGCAGCCCGTTCACGGCGAGCAACCCGGCGAGCCTGGCGTCTGCACTCGACGAGCTGGCCCGCGACGTGTACTGGCGCAACGCCCTGGTCCGAGCCGGGCTGGACAACGCGCGCCGGTACGACATCACCAGCACTGCAAAGCGGCTGGCGGCCCTGACCACCAGCGTCGCCGGAGTCAGTACGAAGTCAGCACCGGACGGCTGACGAGGGGTGATCAGGGGTGCCTCCAGGTCAGCACCAAGTCAGCACGGGAGCGGCGAGGGGGCCTGAACCGAAAGGAACAGACCCCCCTGACCTGCATGTTTGCCAGATCAAAAGCGCCGTGCCATGTCACCGATCACACGTTGAAGCGGAACTCCACCACATCGCCGTCCTGCATGATGTACTCCTTGCCCTCGATGCGGGCCTTGCCCTTGGAGCGCGCCTCGGCGATGGAGCCGGTCTCGACCAGGTCGGCGAAGGAGATCACCTCGGCCTTGATGAAGCCCTTCTGGAAGTCGGTGTGGATGACCCCAGCGGCCTCGGGGGCGGTGGCGCCCTTCTTGATGGTCCAGGCGCGGGTCTCCTTGGGGCCTGCGGTGAGGTAGGTCTGCAGGCCGAGGGTGTCGAAGCCGACCCGGGCGAGGGTGGCGAGGCCGGGCTCGTCCTGGCCCATCGACTGGAGCAGTTCCAGGGCCTCGGCGTCGTCGAGCTCGATCAGCTCGGACTCGATCTTGGCGCTGAGGAAGATCGCCTCGGCCGGGGCGACCAGCTCGCGCTGGAGGTTCTTGAAGTCCTCGTCGGCCAGCTCGGCCTCGTCCACGTTGAAGACGTAGAGGAAGGGCTTGGCGGTCAGCAGGTGGAGGTCGCGGATCGGGGTGGTGTCGAAGCCGGCCTCGAAGAGGGTCTTGCCGGTTTCCAGGACCGCCTGCGCGGCCTCGGCGGCGGCCAGCACGGGGGCGGTGTCCTTCTTCAGGCGCGCCTCCTTCTGGAGTCGCGGCAGGACCTTCTCGATGGTCTGGAGGTCGGCCAGGATCAGCTCGGTGTGGATGGTCTCGATGTCGTCCTTGGGCGACACCTTGCCGTCCACGTGCACCACGTCCGGGTCGGTGAAGGCGCGCACGACCTGGCAGATCGCGTCCGACTCGCGGATGTTGGCGAGGAACTTGTTGCCCAGGCCCTCGCCCTCGCTGGCCCCGCGCACGATGCCGGCGATGTCGACGAAGTCGACGGTGGCCGGGAGGATGCGCTGGGAGCCGAAGATCTCGGCGAGCTTGGCCAGCCGCGCGTCCGGGACGCCGACGACGCCGACGTTCGGCTCGATGGTGGCGAACGGGTAGTTGGCCGCCAGCACGTCGTTCTTGGTCAGGGCGTTGAACAGGGTCGACTTGCCGACGTTCGGCAGGCCGACGATTCCGATCGTGAGCGACATGAAGCGCAGTCCCGTGGGCTTGGAGGAGTTGGGTCGGCACCGTGCGCGCCGACCCCCAAGTCTACGGGCAGCACCTCACGCCCCCGTCGCCGCCGGGAGGGGCTCCAGGAACTCCGGCCGGTTGCCCAGGTTGTCGCCGGTGTGGAGGCGGCGGTGGCCGGGCAGCTCGCCGCCCCAGACCACCTGGTGGCCGTGCAGGTGAGCCGTTCGGCGAGCGCGTCCAGCGAGCCCGCTCGGATGCCCGGGTGGCCCTTGCGGGCCGGGCGGAGGTCCGGGGTGACGTCGAGGTGCACCTCGACGCCGCCGCCGCGGAACCAGCAGCCGCCGCGCGCCGCGAGCACCGGCGGCTTCTCCCGCTCCGTCATGCCGAGGACGCCGGCCCAGAAGGCACGGCACTCGTCCTCGGCGCCGGCCGGGATGTCGAGCTGGACGCGGTGGAGCCGTTCGAAGGCGAATCCGGTGGTCATGCGGTCCCCCGCACGCGGTCAGATGATCATGGTGCGTCGACTGGGCCGGACAGGTCAGACCACTGAGCGACGATCACATCAGTACTCCGTCAGGAGACACGGGACAAGACCTGAACGGTCCATTACACAGTGTGGCGATGATCGGACCGTACGTTGGGCGGGTGGAGCAGAGCATCCGTACCCAGCCGCCAGGGCCCAGACGCCGACCGCCGAACGGCGCGGCCGGGGCCGCCGTCCCCGGGCCCGGACGGGCTCCCGAGTCCGCCGGAGCCCCCGCCGCCCGGCCACGCCCGGTGGCCGGGCCGCCCGCCGCCAGCCGCCCGGCCACCCCCAAGCTGCGGTTGCGGCTGCCGCTGCGCGGAGGATCCGAGGCCCCGTTGTACGGGCGGCGCCGGACCGGACGGCCGACCCGGCTGACCGCCATCGGCACGGGCGTGGTCGCCGTGCTGGCGACACTCGCCGTCGCCGGCCTGGACCGGCTGCTGTTCGACGGCCTCGGCTGGCTGTTCGGCGTCGGCTACCTGCTGGTCTGCTTCCAACTGGCCGTCCGGGTGCGCTACGTCGACCTGCTGGCCGCACCGATCAGCGGGCCGATCGCCTTCGCGCTGGCGCTGCTGCTGCTCGGGCCGGTCACCTCCTCGGGCGTCACCGCCCAGGTGGTGGCGCTGGCGACCGGGCTGGCGCTGCGGGCCGGCTGGCTGTTCTCCGGCACCGGGCTGGCCGCGCTGATCGTGCTCGCCCGGTTCGTGGCCCAGCGCCGGATCCAGCGCTCCC
Source organism: Kitasatospora sp. NPDC086801 (assembly GCF_044745805.1). Lineage (NCBI taxonomy): Bacteria > Bacillati > Actinomycetota > Actinomycetes > Kitasatosporales > Streptomycetaceae > Kitasatospora > Kitasatospora sp. NPDC086801. Next base: position 22,893 of record NZ_JBIVAX010000020.1, on the reverse strand, counting down.
GCTGAGCGGCGCCTCGGGCGGGCGGCCTCAGCCCGCCGCCCGGGCCGCCGCCATGGCGGCCCCGACGATGCCCGCGTCGTTGCGCAGCTCGGCCGGCACCACCCGTGCCTCCCGCTCCCGCAGCAGCGGCAGGAACTTCTCGTGCTTGCGGCTCACCCCGCCGCCGATCACGATCAGCTGCGGCGAGAACAGCATCTCGACCAGGTCCAGGTACTCGTCGACCCGCCCGGCCCACTGCTCCCAGGTCAGCTCGTGCCGATCCTTGGCGGCCGAGGAGGCCCGGCGCTCGGCGTCCTTGCCGCGCAGTTCGAGGTGGCCCAGCTCGGTGTTGGGCACCAGCGCACCGTCCACGAAGAGCGCGCTGCCGATGCCGGTACCGAAGGTGAGCACCAGCACCACGCCCGACTGGTCGCGTCCGGCGCCGTGCACGGTCTCGGCGAGGCCGGCCGCGTCCGCGTCGTTGAGCACGGTCGCGGGCAGGTCGAGCGCCTCGCGGAACAGGCCCGCGGCGTCCAGGCCGATCCAGCCCTTGTCCACGTTGGCGGCGGTCCTGGTCCGGCCGCCGACCACCACGCCGGGGAAGGTGAGCCCGACCGGGCCCTGGTGGTCGAAGTGGCGGACCACCTCGCGGACGGCGGCGACCACGGCCTCGGGGGCGGACGGCTGCGGGGTGAGCACCTTGTACCGCTCCTGGGCCAGCACGCCCCGGGCGAGGTCGACCGGAGCGCCCTTGATGCCCGAACCGCCGATGTCCACGCCGAATACCGCCGTCATCACGTCCACCCTCCGCCGGGGCCGCGGACCGCCTGTCCACAGCCTGTGCACAAAACTACGAGAGGGCACGCGGGGACGCACAGCAGAAAACCCGGCAACCCCACACGGGGGTGCCGGGCTCTGCGTGACGGGGCGGGGACACGCCCTACGGCCGGTCCTACAGCTTGCCCGCCGCCTCCGCCTCGGCGCGCAGGTCGCGGCGCAGCTCCTTGGGCAGCGAGAAGGTCAGGTGCTCCTCGGCGGTCTTGACCGTCTCGACCGTGTCGTAGCCGCGCGCGGCCAGCCACTCCAGCACGCCCTCGACCAGGATCTCCGGGACGGAGGCGCCGCTGGTCAGGCCGACCGTGCCGACGCCCTCCAGCCAGGACTCCTGGACCTCCTCGGCGAAGTCCACCAGGTGGGCGGCCCTGGCGCCGTACTCCAGGCCGACCTCGACCAGGCGGACGGAGTTGGAGGAGTTCTTGGAGCCGACCACGATCAGCAGGTCGGTCTCGGGGGCCATCTGCTTCACCGCGACCTGGCGGTTCTGGGTGGCGTAGCAGATGTCGTCGCTGGGCGGGCTGACCAGCCCCGGGAAGCGCTTCTTCAGCTCGCCGACGGTGGCCATGGTCTCGTCCACCGACAGGGTGGTCTGGGACAGCCAGACGACCTTGGACTCGTCCCGGACCCGCACGTTGGCGACGTCCTCCGCGCCGTCCACCAGGTGGATCCGGTCCGGGGCCTCGCCCATCGTCCCGACGACCTCCTCGTGCCCCTCGTGGCCCACCAGCAGGATGTCGAAGCCCTCGTCGGCGAAGCGCACGGCCTCCTTGTGCACCTTGGTGACCAGCGGGCAGGTGGCGTCGATGGTGGCCAGTCGGCCGGCCTTCGCCTCGTCGTGGACGGACGGGGCGACGCCGTGCGCGGAGAAGACCACGATCGAGCCCTCGGGCACCTCCTCCGTCTCGTCGACGAAGATCGCGCCCTTCTTCTCCAGGGTCTGCACCACGTACTTGTTGTGGACGATCTGCTTGCGGACGTAGATGGGCGCCCCGTACTGCTCCAGGGCCTTCTCCACGGCGATCACGGCGCGGTCGACACCCGCGCAGTAGCCCCGGGGGGCGGCGAGCAGGACACGGCGCGGCGCGGTGTTGGACATGGCTCCATCGTACGGGCGGCGCCGAGCCGCGCCGACGGGAGGCGCTTTCCGGACAGACCCGGTCGTCGGTGCTCAAATGTGGTGTCTATGAGCTCCCCGAACGGGCAAACGGAACCGGGCGGCCTGCGCCGCAGCCTGAGTGTCCGCGACCTGATGGTCTACGGCCTGCTGTTCATCGCTCCGATGGCACCCGTCGGCGTGTTCGGCGTCCTGGACGCCAAGAGCCACGGCGCCGTCGCCACCGTCTACCTGGCCGCGACCGTCGCGATGGGCTTCACCGCCTTCTCGTACGCCCAGATGGTGCGCGCGGTGCCGCGGACCGGCTCGGTGTTCGCCTACGCGCGGGCCGGGCTGGGCGAGGGGCCCGGGTTCATCGCCGGCTGGATGGCGATGCTCGACTACCTGCTGATCCCGGCGGTCGCCTACCTGTTCTCGGGGATCGCGCTGAACTCGCTGGTGCCCGAGGTCTCCCGCTGGGTCTGGACGGCGCTCGCGGTGGTGCTGACCACGGCGCTCAACCTGGTCGGCGTCCGGACGGCGGCCGCGGTCGGCTTCGCGGTGCTCGCCCTGGAGATCGCGGTGCTGGCGGTGTTCGCCGCCGCGGCCGTGGTGGCACTGGTCCAGGACGGCGCCCGGCGCGGCTGGGACACCCCGTTCACCGCCGTCGGCGCCTTCTCGCTGACCGCGGTGATCTCGGCGGTGTCCGTCGCGGTGCTCTCCTACCTGGGCTTCGACGCGATCGCCACCTTCGTCGAGGAGGCGGTCGGCGCCTCGGCGGCGGTGGCCCGGGCGGTGCTCTGGTGCCTGGCACTGGCCGGGGTGCTGTTCGTCGTCCAGACCTACCTGGCGGCGCTGCTGGAGCCGCTCGGCCCGCAGCAGCTGGCGGCCGACCCGGCGGCGCAGGGCTCGGCCTTCTACGACACGGTGGAGAGCGGCATCGGGCACTGGCTGCACGTCCTGGTGGCGGCCAGCAAGGCGATCGGCGCGGCCTTCGCGGCGCTGGCCGGGCAGGCGGCGGCCGGGCGGCTGGTCTACGCGATGGGCCGGGAGGGGCGGCTGCCGCGCCGCCTCGGCACGGTCGACCTGGCCACCGCGGTGCCGCGCCGGGCGCTGCTGGCGGCCGCGGTGATCACGATGGCCGCGGCGGTCTGGGCGGCCGACCGGGACGACGGGCTGGACCAGCTGACCTCGGTGGTCAACGTGGGCGCGCTGACCGCCTTCGCGCTGCTGCACGCCTCGGTGATCGGCTGGTACACGGTGCGGCACGGCTCCCGGGACCGGGTGCGGCACCTGCTGGTCCCGGCCCTGGGGATCGCGGTGATCGCCGCGGTGGTCTACGAGGCCTCGACGACCGCGCAGCTCGTCGGGCTGATCTGGCTGGCGGTCGGACTGGTGGTGCTGGGCGTCCAGGGCTCCGCCCGTTCGGGCGGCCCTGTCGGCGGACACCGCTAGGGGCGTGTCGGCAGGCGCCGGTCGGACAGGCCCTAACCTCGTACGCATGGCCAACACCAGCTCCCCCGAAGCCCCGCTCCCGGTCGGCAAGGTCTCCGCGCTGATCGGCGGCTGGATCGACCGGCTCGGCGCGGTCTGGGTGGAGGGGCAGATCACCCAGCTCAGCCGCCGGCCCGGGGCGGGCGTGGTGTTCCTGACGCTGCGCGACCCGCAGGCGGACGTGTCGCTCACGGTGACCTGTTTCCGCTCGGTGTTCGACCAGGTCGCGGACGTGGTGCAGGAGGGCGCGCGGGTCGTCGTGCACGCCAAGCCGGAGTGGTACGCGGCGCGCGGACAGCTGTCGCTGCGGGCCTCGGAGATCCGGCCGGTCGGGCTGGGCGAGCTGCTGGCCCGGCTGGAGCAGCTGAAGCGGCGGCTCGCCAGGGAGGGCCTGTTCGCCGCCGAGCGCAAGCGGCCGCTGCCGTTCCTGCCGCAGTGCGTCGGGCTGGTCACCGGGCGCGACTCGGCGGCCGAGCGGGACGTGCTGGAGAACGCCCGGCGGCGCTGGCCGGCCGTCCGCTTCGAGGTGCGCAACGTCCCGGTGCAGGGGGTCAGCGCGGTGGAGCGGGTGAGCGCGGCCGTCCGGGAGCTGGACGAGCACCCCGAGGTGGACGTGATCATCGTGGCCCGCGGCGGCGGCAGCGTCGAGGACCTGCTGCCGTTCTCGGACGAGGGACTGGTGCGGCTGGTCGCGGCCGCCCGTACGCCGGTGGTCAGCGCGATCGGCCACGAGCCGGACCAGCCGCTGCTGGACTTCGTCGCCGACCTGCGCGCCTCCACCCCGACCGACGCCGCCAAACGGGTGGTACCGGACGTCGGCGAGGAGCTGGCCAAGGTCCGCCTGCTGCGGGACCGCGCCCGGCGGCACGTCCTCGGCCGGGTCGAGCGCGAGCAGCACGGGCTCGACGGCCTGCGCAGCCGCCCCGCGCTGGCCGCCCCGCACCGGATGCTGGACGGGCGCGGCCAGGAGGTCACCGCGCTGCTGGAGCGGGCCCGGCGCACCCTGCGGCACCGGCTGGACCACGCGCAGAGCGACCTCGGGCACACCCTCGCCCGGGTGGTCGCGCTGTCCCCGGCGGCCACCCTGGAGCGCGGCTACGCGGTGCTCCAGCGGGCGGACGGCACGGTGGTGACCGACCCGGCGCGGGTCACGGACGGCGAGGGGCTGCACGCCCGGGTGGCGGGCGGGTCCTTCGACGTCACGGTGGCAGACGGCCAGGGCTCGTAGGAGCGCCCGGCGTCACGTTGGAGGACGGTCAGGGCTCGACGCTCAAGGTTTGACGCTCAAGGTTTGACGCTCAGGGCTCGTAGGAGCGCTGCCGGGAGAGCGCGATGGAGTGCTCGCCGAAGCCGAGGCTGCGGTAGAGCGCCTCGCCGCCGCTGCTGGCGTGCAGGTCGATCCGGCCGACCCGCCGGGCGTCGAACCAGTCCAGCAGCACCTCGGTGCAGGCCCGGGCGTAGCCGCGCAGCCGGTGGCCGGGGTCGGTGCAGATGTTGAACACGAAGCCGAACCGGCCGTCCGGGTTTCCCGGCGAGGGCAGCCGGTGCTCCAGCGTGCCGACCGCGCAGGCGGCGAGCCGGCCGGGCCGCCGCGGGTCGTCCACCACGAAGGACGGCATGGTCAGTTCCCCGGCCGGGGCGGCGAGGCGCTCGCGCAGCATCCGTTCGGCGGTGGCCTGCCAGGGCCCCGGCCCGGTCAGGCCGGCCATGCCGGGCATCGCCTCGAACATCAGCTCGCGCAGCCGGACGAGCTCGGGGGCGTCGGCCGGGACGGCGGGTCGGACTTCGATCATGCGGCGGAGGGTAGCGAGGTCGGTCGGCCGGGTGCATCCGATTTCACCCCGCCGCGGCCGTTCCGTCGGCGCTGCGCCGGCTCTGTCGGCGCCAGCCCCTACGCTGGCACGCATGGCAGAGCAGCAGGAGCAGCAGGGCGCGGCGGCGCCGACCCCGGACGACGCGCTGGGCTACGAGCACGCCCGGGACGCGCTGCTGGAGGTGGTCCGGCAGTTGGAGAACGGCGGGACGTCGCTGGAGGAGTCGCTGGCGCTCTGGGAGCGCGGCGAGCAGCTGGCGAAGGTGTGCCAGCGCTGGCTGGACGGCGCCCGGGCCCGGCTGGACGCGGCGCTGGCCGCCGAGGAGGGCGGGGCCGCGGGCGGCGAGTGACGCGGCTCACAGGAGGCCGGGGAATCGTTGAAACTTCACCCATGTTGAGATGGTGTGACCGGCCACGGCCGGTCACTCCGACGAACCCCCTCCCGCATGAGGTGCAGACAAGCATGACCACCGACGCCCTGGTACTCGACGCCGCCGCTCAGGACCTGCTGTTCCGCGAGGCCCGCACCGCGAACACCTTCACCGACGAGCCGGTGACCGAGGAGCAGGTCCAGGCCATCTACGAGCTGGTCAAGTACGGCCCGACCGCCTTCAACCAGCAGCCGCTGCGCGTCGTCCTGGTCCGCACGGCCGAGGGCCGCGAGCGCCTCGTCCAGCACCTGGCGGACGGCAACAAGGCCAAGACCGCCGCCGCCCCGCTGGTCGCCATCCTGGCCGCGGACAACGAGTTCCACGAGGAGCTGCCGACCCAGTTCCCGCACTTCCCGCAGGCCAAGGACGTGTTCTTCTCCGAGCGCGCCGCCCGCGAGCGCTCCGCCACGCTGAACGGCGCCCTGCAGGCCGCCTACTTCATCATCGGCGTGCGCGCCGCCGGCCTGGCCGCCGGCCCGATGACCGGCTACGACGCCGACGGCATCAACAAGGAGTTCTTCGGCGACGGCGAGCACTCGGTGCTGGCCGTGGTCAACATCGGCAAGCCGGGCGACGACGCGTGGTTCCCGCGCTCGCCGCGCCTGGAGTACGACCAGGTCGTCACCACGGTCTGATCCGCCGCATGCGGAAGGGCCCGCACCGGTTCGTCCGGTGCGGGCCCTTCCGTATGCGCACGGGGGCGTTCGGGGTCGTACGGGCGCGTCCGCGGGGCGGTCGCGGGGCGTACGGGGCCGTTCGCCCGGGGCGGGCGGGCTACTTGAGCGCCTGGGCCAGCTCGGCCAGTTCCTCGTAGGAGGCAGTGCCGGTGAGCACGGTGGTCGCGTCGCCGGTCTGCACGGTCAGGGCGCGGGACTTCTCGCCCTGCACCCGTTCCCAGGTGCGCCCGGCGACCTCCGAGGTGCCGTCCGGCTTGCCGCCCGCGACCTTGTCGGCCAGCAGCGCGTCGCGCGGGACGTCGCTCTGCTCGACCGCCGCGTACTGGCCGGACGGCGTGACGAAGCCCAGGTGCCAGGCGTTGCCCTTGCCCTTGCTGTTCGCGGCCGGCTGGTAGCCGACCGAGGTGGCCCGCCACTGGCCGGACAGCCCGTCCGGGGAGAGCAGCGGGTACGGCGCGCCGCGCTTCGCGGAGGCCGCCGCCACCTTGTACTCGACCACGTGCACCGGGTCGCTGTTCGCGTCGTGCGGAAGGAACAGGTACCCGATCCAGACCACGACGCCGACCGCCAGCATCGACAGGACCATGTCCCGTACGGTCTCCCGGCCCCTCATGCGCTTGCTCTCTCCAGCCACCCCCACATGGTGACTCATCCACCCGGCGGTACGGCCAACCGGGGTGCCCGCGAACGGGTGAAGCGGGACGAACCGACCTGCTCCGACGCCGGGTGGCGACCTGCGCCACAGACAGTCATCTCATAGGCAGATACGATCGCAGGACCCTCACCACGGCGTTCGACCAGGCAGTAGTCGGGCGCTTACTGGCCGTCGCGTACAGAGAGGTAACGACGATGACCACGCAGTACCCGAACCACCTTCCCAGCGCCCTGGAGGTCGCGCCCGAGGCTCCGGACCGGAACCTCGCGCTCGAACTCGTCCGGGTCACCGAGGCGGCCGCGATGGCCGCCGGCCGGTGGGTCGGCCGTGGCGACAAGAACGGCGCCGACGCCGCCGCCGTCAAGGCGATGCGCACCCTCGTCTCGACCGTCTCGATGAACGGCGTGGTCGTCATCGGGGAGGGCGAGAAGGACGAAGCCCCGATGCTCTACAACGGCGAGCGGGTCGGCGACGGCACCGGCGCCGAGTGCGATGTCGCGGTCGACCCGGTCGACGGCACCACGCTCACCGCCAAGGGCATGAACAACGCCGTCGCCGTCCTGGCCGTCGCCGACCGCGGCACCATGTTCGACCCCAGCGCCGTGTTCTACATGGACAAGCTCGTGGCCGGCCCCGAGGCGGCCGAGTTCGTCGACATCACCGCCCCCGCGGCCGTCAACATCCGCCGGGTCGCCAAGGCCAAGGGCAGCGCCGTCGAGGACGTCACGGTCTGCGTCCTCGACCGCCCGCGCCACGACGGCCTGGTCCGGGAGATCCGCGAGGCGGGCGCCCGGATCAAGTTCATCTCCGACGGCGACGTGGCCGGCGCCATCATGGCCGCCCGCGAGGGCACCGGCGTCGACCTGCTGATGGGCATCGGCGGCACTCCCGAGGGCATCATCGCGGCCTGCGCCATGAAGTGCATGGGCGGTGTCATCCAGGGCCGGCTGTGGCCCAAGGACGACGCCGAGCGGCAGAAGGCCCTCGACGCCGGCCACGACCTGGACCGGGTCCTCACCACCGACGACCTGGTCAGCGGCGAGAACGTGTTCTTCGTCGCCACCGGCATCACCGACGGCGAGCTGCTGCGCGGCGTGCACTACCGCCAGGAGACCGCCACCACCAGCTCGCTGGTGATGCGTTCCAAGAGCGGCACGATCCGCGAGATCAACTCCGTCCACAAGCTGTCGAAGCTGCGGGCCTACAGCGCGATCGACTTCGACCGCGCCAACTGACACCGCGCCAACTGACACCGGGCGGCCGCACCCGCGGCCTCGGCGGAATCCCCCTCCGCCGAGGCCGCGGCGCGTCCGGCCCGGGACACACCCGGACCCCGTCAGCCCGCTATCCGCCGCTGCCCCGCGACCACCCGGGACGCCTCGCGCAGCTCCGACTCCCGGCGGCGGCGACGGGCCAGCACCACCCGCCGCTCGGCGGCCGTCAGCCCGCCCCAGACCCCGTACGGCTCCGGCTGCGCCAGCGCGTGCTCGCGGCACTCCAGCAGCACCGGACACCGGGCGCACACCTGCTTCGCCTGCTCCTCGCGCGACAACCGGGCCGCCGTCGGCTCCTTCGAGGGCGCGAAGAACAGCCCCACCTCGTCCCGCCGGCAGGCCGCGCCGGTGTGCCAGGGGTTGTCCTCGCCCGAGGACCCGCCCTGGGCGGCGACCTGCGGGCCCTGGCCGCCCGGGGGCTGCGGCTGAGGACTGCACTCCAACAACTGCGCGGCGGCGACGGGCGAGGTGGTGCGGGACTCGATCGGATGCAGCACGGCCGTACTCCTGACGAGACTCTCGGACACGGGGAAGCTCGCTCCCCGCCCGGCTGCGAGCCCCCGCTGTCCAACCCCGAGTCGGCCGCTGGGCCGCCTCCGGTGCGCAGCCGTACAAGAAGCGATGTGCGGAAGGAACTACCCCGCCCGGCCGCGATTCATGCACACTGCACGCAATCGACTACGGAGCGCACCGGAGACAACGCAAAGCGCCCGACCGGGAGTTGATCCCCGACCAGGCGCTGGGACGTGTCGCGCGGGTCAGACCGGCCCGCCAACCCCGGCTACTCGGTGCCGAGTTGCTTGCGCACCCACTCCTTGAGCTTCTTGCCCCGGCGCGGCTTGGCCTCGCAACCGCCGAACACCGCGACGCCCTTGACCCGGACCACCGGCGCGTACGGGTCCGCCGCCGTCTGCTCCTTGACGTCGAAACCGCCGAAGATGCCGATGCCGCCGCCGTGCAGGCTCACGTTCTCCGGCACCCGGATCTCGACGCCGCCGAACAGCGCCGTCACCTCGATCTCCACCTCGGGCGACTCGAACACGGCGTCGCTCAGGTCGATCTCCACCCCGCCGAACGCCGCGAACGCCTTCAGGTGCGACCCCACCCGCCAACGGCCCTTGCGGGACGCGCCGCCGAAGATCGCCACCATCGACGCCGACTCCTGGCGCGCGGGCGGCAGCGCCGGCGCCACCGCGCGCGGCACCGGGGCCTCCAGCGGCGGCTTCTCGAACGACAGCGGCCGGTGGCCCGGCAGGTCCCGGGTGAGCGGCACCAGATCGCCGAAGGTCTTGGCGGCGTACGCGGCCCCGATCCGCTCCGCGTGCTCGTCCGCGTCCAGCCGGCCCTCGGCGTAGGCGTCCCGCAGCAGTTCCGCGATCCGCTCGCGGTCGGCGTCCGACACCCGTATCTCCGCCTGCGCCACCGGGGCGTGCGACGGCTGCGCCTTCGGCTCCGGCAGCGGCCGGAGTTCCGGCTGCGGCTCGGGCCTGGTCTCGGGCCGGGTCTCGGGCTCGGGCCGGCCCTCGGGCTTGGTCATCGGTACGGGCGCCGGCACGGGCGGCTGCCCCGGATCGTCCTGCGACGGCGAATTTTCCACGGCCCAAGACTAGTCGCTCGCACGTGCGCCCGAGTGAGTCCGGTCACGCAGGCTGCCCTGTCCGCATCCGACGCAGGGCCGGGTCCTACCCTTGAGGGTGCTTCGCCGACGCAGCCGGACCACTGGAAACCTAAGGACCGCCCCCATGGCTCCCACGCCAGACTTCGAGTACAGCGACCTGCTCCCCCTGGGCGCTGACCCGACCCCGTACCGCAAGCTGACCTCCGAGGGTGTCTCCACCTTCGAGGCCGGCGGTCGCACCTTCCTCCAGGTCGAGCCCGAGGCGCTGCGGCTGCTCACCGCCGAGGCGATGCACGACATCTCGCACTACCTGCGCCCCGCCCACCTCGCCCAGCTGCGCCGCATCCTGGACGACCCGGAGGCCAGCCCGAACGACCGCTTCGTCGCGCTCGACCTGCTGAAGAACGTCAACATCTCGGCCGGCGGCATCCTGCCGATGTGCCAGGACACCGGCACCGCCATCGTCATGGGCAAGCGCGGCCAGAACGTGCTCACCGAGGGCGGCGACGAGTCGGCCATCGCGCGCGGCGTCTTCGACGCTTACACCAAGCTCAACCTGCGCTACTCCCAGATGGCCCCGGTGACCATGTGGGACGAGAAGAACACCGGCAACAACCTGCCGGCCCAGATCGAGCTGTACGCCACCGACGGCGACGCGTACAAGTTCCTGTTCATGGCCAAGGGCGGCGGCTCCGCCAACAAGTCGTACCTGTACCAGGAGACCAAGGCCATCCTGAACGAGGCGAGCATGCTCTCGTTCCTGGAGCAGAAGATCCGCTCCCTCGGCACCGCCGCCTGCCCGCCGTACCACCTGGCGATCGTGATCGGCGGCACCAGCGCCGAGTTCGCGCTCAAGACCGCCAAGTACGCCTCCGCGCACTACCTGGACAACCTGCCGACCTCCGGCGACGCCAAGACCGGCCACGGCTTCCGGGACCTGGAGCTGGAGGCCAAGGTCACCGAGCTGACCCAGAAGATCGGCATCGGTGCCCAGTTCGGCGGCAAGTACTTCTGCCACGACGTGCGGGTCGTCCGCCTGCCGCGCCACGGCGCCTCGCTGCCGGTCGCCATGGCCGTCTCCTGCTCCGCCGACCGCCAGGCACTCGGCAAGATCACCGCCGAGGGCGTCTTCCTGGAGCAGTTGGAGACCGACCCGGCCAAGTACCTACCGGACACCACCGACGAGCACCTGGACGACGACGTCGTGCGCGTCGACCTCGACCAGCCGATGTCCGCGATCCGCGCCGAGCTGTCCAAGTACCCGGTCAAGACCCGGCTCTCGCTCACCGGCACCCTGGTCGTCGCCCGCGACATCGCCCACGCCAAGATCAAGGAGCGCCTGGACGCCGGCGAGGGCATGCCCAAGTACCTCCAGGACCACCCCGTCTACTACGCCGGCCCGGCCAAGACCCCCGAGGGCTACGCCTCCGGCTCCTTCGGCCCCACCACCGCCGGCCGGATGGACTCCTACGTCGACCAGTTCCAGGCCGCCGGCGGCTCCATGGTCATGCTCGCCAAGGGCAACCGCAGCAAGCAGGTCACCGACGCCTGCGCCGCCCACGGCGGCTTCTACCTCGGCTCCATCGGCGGCCCGGCCGCCCGCCTCGCCCAGGACTGCATCAAGAAGGTCGAGGTCCTGGAGTACGCCGAGCTCGGCATGGAAGCCGTCTGGCGCATCGAGGTCGAGGACTTCCCGGCCTTCATCGTGGTCGACGACAAGGGCAACGACTTCTTCCGCGAGACCACCGAGGGCCCGCTGATCACCAGCCTCCGCGTGCGCTCCAAGGAGTAGTCCCCGGGCTCGTCAACCGCCCCGGCCGCGTTCGTCGCGACCGGGGCGGCGTCGACTTCGGCCCGTCTCACGCGTCGAAGTCGTACTCCAGGACGTAGGAGGCGGCGTCGAGGATCATCTCGTTGAGCTCGACGACCTGCCCCTCGTCGGCGAAGGCGGTACGGCAGATCAGGATGACCGGGGTGCCGGCCGACAGCTCCAGGCGGGCCGCCTCCTCCGTGCCGGGCATCCGGGAGCGGACCTCCTCCCGGAAGTGGACGGGCTTCGCGCCGATCTCGGCCAGCCGGGCGTAGGTGCCGCCGGGGCCGGTGTCCTCGCGGGTGATGGCCGTGCCGGCGACCAGGCCGGCCGGCAGGTAGGAGGTCGACAGCAGCACCGGCTTGCCGTCCAGCACGAAGCGGCGGTGCCGTACGCACATCGACTCGCCCGGGTCCACGCCCAGCACCCGGGCGACGTGCTCCGGCGCGCCCTGCTCGGTCACGGACACCTGGTCGACCAGCAGCAGGCGGTTGTCGATGTCCGCCGACCATATCGACCGGCCCGAGCCCCACTGCCCCTGCGCCAGCCGCTGGATCCCGCGCCGGCGCAGCGGCCGGAAGTCCCGGACGAAGACCCCCGCGCCCCGGCGCGCCTCGGCGATGCCCTCGCTCTGCAGCACGCCGAGCGCCTGGCGGGCGGTCATCCGGGCCACGCCGTACTCGTCCATGAGGTCGTTCTCGCCCGGCAGCCGGTCGCCCGCGCGGTACCGGCCGTCGTCGATGGCCGCCTTCAGCGTGTCGGCGATCCGTTGGTACTTGGGCTGTTTGTCGCCACTGCTGCCGGTCATCGCCGCTCCCTCTCCCTCGGACAAATCGTAGGCGCGCCCACGGCCGACGGTAAGCCGATACGACCATTGACATCTCTAGAGATTTTAGCTTCTCTAGAGATGCTGGCCAGTCGCCTACCAGAGCGAGGAGCACAGCGGTGAGCACCCGACAGCGCGGCACCCCGGCCTACCGGCCGCACGCGGGCGAACTCGTCCTCGACCGGAGGACGGGACGCACCGGCATCTACATGGACACCATCGGCGGGGAGCACTACCTGCGCCCCGAGGGCGGCGGCCTCGAATGGACCGCCGAACCGGGACACGTCGACCCCGCCCCCGACACCCCGCGATTCAGCTGAATGCGATCAGACCGGTAATTGCGGCAAAACCCACGCAAACCACGGTATTCGGGGCCGACAATCCCCCCGGTGAATCCGGAATTCCGGAACGCGCCGGGCCCGCCGCCGGGCACGTTACGGATAACGACGGTCACCATGCGTGCACCGCCGAAGGGAATCGGCCACGCGGCGGGCCCGCACACGAATTGGCACGCCCATCACCAACAGCGCCCCCGCGCCGGACAGCACGGGGGCACGGGGCACTCGGCCGGAACGACTTACGGGTGACCGCCGACGACGCTCTCCGGCACGCGCTTCTTGCCCGGCTCGCCGGTGGCCGGCGCAGCGGGCTCCACCACGTAGTCGGCCTCGTCGCCGAAGAGGCCGCTCTCTATCGCGGCCTTCTGGGCGTCAGTCGGCTCGGTGTACTCGGTCGGGTCCGCGGACGCGGCCACGGCACCTTCGACAGCCTTACCCGCCTCCACAGCGACGGCCGGGGCATCCGTCTTCGTCGCGTTCTCGGGCGCCGACGCCACCGGGGTCTCGCTCTGGTCATTGGCCATTGGGTGGCCGCCTTTCGGTCATCAAATGTGTCCCGCCCGACCTCCGTGGCACGGGCGTGCGGACAGTATCGTAGGGTTGATTAAATGTCCGATAAACATCGTGCGACTTGCGCTGCCGTCCGGCAGAGTCGGACGTCCGCCTAAGCTGAAGCACCGCGGCGGACCGCCGAGCGCCCTTTCACAGAATCGACACCACAGGCCATCGGGGGACTTTCATGGAGTTTCGGGAGACGCCGCAGACCCCTGCGCTGCGCTTCCAAGTCCTCGGTCCGGTCCAGGCCTGGCTCGACGGCAAGCCCCTCTCCCTCGGATCCCCCCAGCAACAGGCCGTTCTGACCACTCTTCTGCTGCATTCCGGACGCCCGGTCACCACGCAGGACCTGGTCGACGCGCTCTGGGGCGAACGGCCCCCGGCCCAGGCGGTCGCCGCGCTGCGCACGTACGTCTCCCGCCTGCGCTCCGTCATCGAGCCCCGGCGGGAGGTGCGCCGGCCCGCCGAACTGCTGGTCTCGGTCGCCGACGGCTACGCGCTGCGCATCCCGGGCGAGGCCCTCGACCTGGCGGTCTTCGAACGGCTCTCCGCCGAGGCCGCGGCCGCCCGGACCTCGGGCGACAAGCACGAGGCGCACCGGCTGCTGGTCCAGGCGCTGGCCCTCTTCAGCGGCCGTCCGCTCACCGGCATCCCCGGCCCCTACGCCGACACCCAGCGGCTGCGGCTCGCCGAGCGCCAGGCGGCCGCCGCCGAGGAGCTGTGCGCCGCCGCCCTCGACGTCGGCCTGCACGCCGAGATCGTCGGCGAGCTCAACGGACTGACCGCCGAACACCCGCTGCGCGAGCGGCTGCGCGAGCTGCTGATGCTGGCGCTGTACCGCTGCGGACGCCAGGCCGAGGCGCTCGGCGTCTACACCGACACCCGCAAGCTGCTGATCGAGGAGCTCGGGGTCGAACCGGGCGCGGGCCTGTCCGCGATGCACAACCGCATCCTCGCGGCCGACCCGGCGCTCACCCTCCCCGCCGCGCCCGCCCACGCCGTCCGCGAGGACGGTCCGGCCGCTCCGCCGGCCCCGGCCCAACTCCCGGCCGACGTCTCGGACTTCAGCGGTCGCTCGGAGCTGGTGGACGACCTCTCGGCAGTCCTGATGAACGCCACCGGCCAGGCCGTGGTGGTGACCTCCCTGGCCGGCATCGGCGGGGTCGGGAAGACCACCCTCGCCGTGCACGTCGCCCACCGCGTCCGCTCCGACTTCCCGGACGGGCAGCTGTACGTCGACCTGCGCGGAGCCGGCGCCTCGCCGGCCGACCCGGTGGTCGTCCTGGGCGACTTCCTGCACGCGCTCGGCGTCACCGAGAACCCCGACTCGCTCGAACAGCGTGCCGCCCTCTACCGCTCGCTGCTCGCCAACCGGCGGATGCTCATCCTGCTGGACAACGCGCGCGACGCCGAGCAGATCCGGCCGCTCATCCCCGGCGTCTCCGGCTGCGCCGTGCTCGCCACCAGCCGGTCCCGGCTGGCCGGCATCCCCGGCGCACAGCTGTTCGACGTCGAGGAGCTGACGCCGACGGAGGCGCTGGCGCTCTTCTCGGCCATCGTCGGGGAGCAGCGGGTCGCCGCCGAGCCGGAGGCGGCCATGGCCGTCGTCACCGCCTGCGGCTTCCTGCCGCTGGCCGTCCGCATCGCCGCCGCCCGGCTGGCCAGCCGCCCGCGCTGGAGCGTCTCCGACCTGGCCCGTCGGTTAGCCGACCAGCGGCGGCGGCTGGACGAACTCCAGCTGGGCAACCTCGCGGTGGAGACCACCATCGGCCTCGGGTACGGACAGCTGTCCGCACCCGAGGCCCGTGCCTTTCGGCTGCTCGCCCTGATCGACTCCCCGGACATCCCGCTGCCCGCCGCCGCCGCGCTGCTCGACGCGAACGAGTACACCGCCGAGGACCTCGCCGAGGCGCTGGTCGAGGCGAACATGCTGGAGTGCTTCGCCCCCGGCCGCTACCGCTACCACGATCTGCTCCGGCTCTACGCCCAGCGGCAGAACGAGCGGATCGGGGACACCGTGGAGCAGGAGCGGGCGGTGCTGCGGCTGCTCCACCTGCTGATCCCGACCGTGCGCAACGCGGCCCAGGTCATCGAGCCGGACGACACGCTGCCCGAGCTGCTGACCGCCCTCACCTCGCCGGGGCTCGACCTGCCGACGAGCCGGGCCGCACAGGACTGGCTGCGTACCGAGGGCGCCCTGCTGCTGAGCGCCGTCGAGGCCGCCGCGAACGGCCCCAGCCCCCTGCAGCACGCGGCCGTCGACCTGTTGAACTACCTGTTCAGCATTGATCCGGATCCGACCCGCGGACCGCGAGTGGCCCGGATCCTGGCTGCCATCGGCGAGGACGCGCAGCGCCGCGACGATGCGGCCGGGATCGCTCGGGTGTACTTCGCCCTCGGCACCCTGCAGTCCGTCACCAGCGATTTCCAGGGGTCCGAGCAGTCCCTCCGCCGGAGCCTTGACCACCAGGAGCCGGGCGAGCCGACCGTCCTGCTCCTGGCCACGGCCAACATGCTGGGCGTGATCTTGAACGTCGGCAACCGTCCGGCCGAGGCCCTGATGTTCCTGGAACAGGCCCGGGCCACCAGCCAGGCCGTCGGCGCACCGATCCTGGAAGCGCGGATCGTCAGCAACATGGCCCGGGTGCAGCACCGGCTCGGCATGACCGAGACGGCGGTCCAGTCCGCCAGCGACGGTGTCGCCGCCGCGCGGGCGTCCAACAACGGCCCGCTGCTCGCCCAGACCCTCTACCAACTCGGCGTGGTGCTCCCCGGCGCCGAGGCCGTCCCCCACCTGCGCGAGGCCCACCAGCTCTACCAGTCCCAGCGCAATCCCCTCTGGGAGGGCTACGCCCAGGCCCGGCTGGCCTCCGCCCTGCTCGTCGCCGGGCAGCACGCCGAGGCCGCC
The DNA here is from genome assembly GCF_044745805.1 of Kitasatospora sp. NPDC086801. Classification (NCBI taxonomy): domain Bacteria; kingdom Bacillati; phylum Actinomycetota; class Actinomycetes; order Kitasatosporales; family Streptomycetaceae; genus Kitasatospora; species Kitasatospora sp. NPDC086801. Next base: position 6,585 of record NZ_JBIVAX010000020.1, on the reverse strand, counting down.
GAGGCGGCCGACGGGTCGCTGGCGATCGCCCAGGAAATGGACTTCGCCTACTGCCAGGGGCTCGCCAACGCCGCGCTGGGCGAGTCGCTGCTCGCCCTGGCGCAGCCGGCGCGCGGACTCGCCTGCCTCCAGGAGGCGCACGCGATCTTCACGCGGCTCGGTGTGCCGGAGGCCTCCCCCGTGGCGGACCTCATCTCCCAACAGCACACCGAGCCTCCCCCATCTTCCCCAGCGCCGTAGGTCTCCGCCCCCCGGCAGAGCACCTACCCCCGTTGTGCGCGTCGGCGCCCCCGCAGCCCCCCGGCTGCGGGAGCGCCCTCAACGCTTCCCCGGCGCTGGACTCCACTCTGCACTCCGGCGATTGACGTTCGATAAACGCCCGCTTGTCGGCCCGCAGCTCGACGAAACCGCAGGTCAGCCGTTCCACCACGGCGCGCCATGCGGCGCGCGGAGCCTGGTCGCACCACCCCCGCCCGCACCGTCGTGCTTCCGCAACCCGGTCCACACCGGCCCAAGCACGACGAGTTGGCTGGAAAGGGACCCCATGGCGCAGAGATCACGCATATTCTCAGATGCCAGTACACACACGAGTGTCTGCCGGCAACGTGTGGGCCGGCGAGGCAGGTCGGGCGCCGGAGCGGACGGCAGCCCGCTCCCGTGCGGCCGCGTGCAGCCGGCCGGAGGCCACGGGTGGAAGGGTGCCTCTCAATCGTGACGACCGGACAGATATCCGACTCGTTCCCCGTCGACGAGGACGCGGGAGACGACGGGCCCGACGTGCGGCGGCGCCGGGCGGCGCGCGCCCTGCAAGCGGTCGCCTTCGACACCATCGGCGCCGGGTACGGCGAGGCGTTCCCGGCCAAGGACGGGCAGCTCGCCTGCGGGCGGCAGCTGCTGGCCGAGCTCGAACCCGGGGCGCGGGTGCTGGACGTGGGCTGCGGCACCGGGGACCCGACGGTCCGGCAGCTGGTCGCGGGCGGGCTGCGGGTGACCGGGATAGACCTCTCGGACGTGATGCTCTCGCTGGCCGAACAGGCCCGGTTCCCGGGCGAGCACCCGCCGGAGTTCCATCGGATCGACCTGTTCGATCTGGCCACCGAGCGCGCCGGGCGGGTCTGGAACGCCCCCGGACTGGGGCCGCTGGGCAAGGACGGCTTCGCCGCCGTCACCGCGTTCTTCTCACTGATCCTGCTGCCGCAGGACGAGATCCCGACCGTGCTCGCGCGGCTGCGCGAACTCCTGCGGCCGGGCGGACTGCTGGCGCTCGGTATGGTCGAGGCGGATCTGGATCACGTTCCGCTTCCGTTCCTTGGCAGAGAGCTGCGGATCAGTGGGTATCTGAGGGAGGATCTGGAGCGGGTTCTCGTCACGGCGGGCTTCGCCGTCGAGGAGCGCTCGGGGCATCCGTACGCGCCGGCCAGCACCACGCTGCCGCCGGAGGAACAGCTGTTCCTGTGCTGTCGACGCGTCGGCTGACCCACCGGACGGCAGCAGCGCCCGCCAGCAGGACACCGCAGACCACCACAGAGACCACACCGAATCCAGGACAGGCAGCCGTGCGCGACCAGCTCAAGACCGAGGCCGGACAGCCGGCTGCCGTCCCGGGCCAGCGCGGCCTGCCCCCGGTGCCGGCACCGGCACACCAACCGACCGCGCGCCCGGACCGGGAGGACGTGGCGGGCCGGCTCGGCTACCTCGACCTGGCCACCCGGCGGATCAACAGCGCGCTCGACCTGTCCGCGACGCTGCGCAACATCGGCCGGGTGCTCGTCCCCACGCTGGCCGACGCCGCCGTGGTCCACCTGCGCGACCCGCTGCCCAACGTCGAACGCGAACCCGGCTTCCCGGACGAACTGCGGATCCACCACAGCACCGGCACCCGGATCGGGCGGCGCGGCCGACCGAGCGGCGCGGACGACCGGCACCGCTCCCGGTACGGCTCCCGCTCCACCGCCGACACCGGCCCCGCCACCCCGGTGACCCGCGGCGGGGCGCTCGCGCACGCCCTGCTGAGCCGCCGCCCCGCCGAGTCCGCGGTGCTCGGCGCGCCCGGCGCCGAACGCACCGAGGCACTGCTGCGCGAGCTGTACGGCACCCGCGGGCTGGCCCGACTGGCCGCGGGCACGTCGGTGCTGGCCCTGCCACTGCGCGGCCGCAAGGCCGTGCTCGGCCTGCTGGTGCTGATCCGCCGCCCTCCTGAACGCACCGGCCGGCCCGCCTTCGACGCGGCCGACACCGCGACCGCTGCGCACCTCGCCACCCAGGCGGGGCTGGCGGTGGACACCGCCCTGCGGTACGCCCGCGAGTGGGAGATAGCCAACGAACTCCAGCGCAGCATGCTGCCGTTGCGCCTGCCGCAGCCGCACGGCGTGCGCCTCGCCCAGCGCTACCTGCCGGGCGAGCGCGGCGCGCAGGTCGGCGGCGACTGGTACGACGCCGTGCCGCTGCCCGGCAACCGGGTCGCCCTGATCGTCGGCGACGTGATGGGCCACTCGCTCACCTCGGCCGCCATCATGGGCCAACTGCGCACCAGCGCCCAGACCTTGGCCGCCCTCGACCTGCCGCCGCACGAGGTGCTCTACCACCTGGACGAGCAGGCCCAACGGCTCGGCCGCGAACAGCACCTGGCGACCTGCGTGTACGCGGTGTACGACCCGATCGCCAACCGGGTGGTGCTGGCCAACGCCGGGCACGTCCCGCCCGTCCTGGTCCGGCCGGACGGCACCGCCGAGTTGGTGGAGCTGGACTCCGGGGCCCCGATCGGGGTCGGCGGGGTGGACTTCAACTCCGTCGAACTGCCCGCCCCGCCCGGCTCAGCCCTGCTGCTGTTCACCGACGGCCTGGTGGAGACCCGCAGCCGCCCGATCAGCGACGGCCTGGAGGTGCTCCGCGCCCGGATCGCCGCCGCCCGCTGGCAGTCCCCCGAGCAGCTGTGCCAGGAGGCGCTGCGGATCCTGCCGCCCGGCGACCGCGGCGACGACATCGCCCTGCTGGGCGCGTGCTTCGACGGCATCCCGGCCGGGGACGTCGCGCACTGGTACCTGCAGCCGCGCAACGAGACGCCCGGCCGGGCCCGCCGGCTGGCCGCCCACACGCTGCGCCGCTGGGGGCTCGGCGAGCTCAGCGAGGCGACTGAGCTGATGGTCAGCGAGCTGGTGACCAACGCCGTCCAGCACGCGACCCGCCCGGTCACCCTGAGCCTGGTGCGCACCACCCGGCTGCGCTGCGAGGTCGGCGACGACAGCCCGCTGCTGCCGCGCCCCCGTCGTACCGGGCCGGAGGACGAACGCGGGCGCGGCCTGCAGATAGTGGCCAGGTGCGCGGACCGCTGGGGCGCCACCCGGCTGGGCACGGGCAAGGTGGTCTGGTTCGAGCAACGACTGCCCCAGCCGCCCGTCGAGCAGCGGCTGCCGTAACCGCCCGGAGCCGCCCGTCGAGCAGCGGCTGCCGTAGCGCGCGGGCGCCCGACGGGAGTGGCCCGCCGAGCGCCCGAGGGGCGGTTCAGACCCCGGCCGGCTCCTTCACCGGCTGTTCCTCCAGCCGCGCGATCAGCTGCTCGCCCTCCATGTCGACCCGCGGCACGACCTTCTCCAGCCGCTTCGGGAACCACCAGGCGGCCTTGCCGAACAGCGCCATCGCGGCCGGCACCAGCGCCATCCGCACCACGAAGGCGTCCACCAGCACGCCGACCGCGAGGGCGAAGCCGATCGGCTGCACGATCGGGTCGTGGCCGAAGACGAACGAGCCGAACACCGACACCATGATCAGCGCCGCCGCCGTGACCACCCGGGCGCCGCCGCGCACCCCGGCCACCACGGCGTCCCGCGGCGCCTTGCCGTGGACGTACTGCTCCTTCATCCCGGAGACCAGGAACAGCTCGTAGTCCATCGCCAGCCCGAACAGCACGCCGATCAGCAGGATCGGCACGAAGCTCACCACCGGCCCGACCTTCGGCACGTCGATCAGGCCGTCCAGCCAGCCCCACTGGTAGACCGCGACCACCGCGCCGAGCGAGGCGGTGATGCTGAGCAGGAAGCCGGCCACCGCCTTGAGCGGGACGAGCACCGAGCGGAACGCCAGCGCCAGCAGCACCACCGCGATGCCGACGATCACCGCGAGGAACGGCGGCAGTGCCTGGCCGAGCTTGGTGGAGACGTCGATGTTGGCGGCGGTGGTGCCGGTGACGGCGATGCCCGCGCCGGTCGAGGACTCGAGCGGCGCGCGCTGGTCGCGGATCTCGTTGACCAGCGCCCTGGTGCCGGCGTCGTCCGGTCCGGTCTGCGGGATGACGGTGAGCAGGGCGGTGTGCCCGGCCTGGTCGACGGTCGGGGGCAGCAGGGTCCGGACGCCCGGCAGGGTCTGCAGCCTGGCCGCCACCGCCTGCACCGCCTGCTCCGGCTGCGGCACGCCCTCGGCGTCCACGACGACCACCAGCGGCGCGTTGAAGCCCGGCCCGAAGCTCTCGCCGACCAGGTCGTAGGCCTTGCGCGCGTCGGTGCCGGCGGCCTGCGAACCGCCGCCCGGCAGGCCGAGCTGGAGGCTGGCGGCGGGCACCGCGAGCAGGCCCAGCCCGGCCAGTCCGGTGAGCAGCACGGCCAGCGGGCGGCGGACCACGAAGCGGCCCCAGCGCTCGCCCAGGGTGGTGCGGCCGTCAGGGCCGGCCCCGCTGCGCAGCGCCCGCTTCCAGACCGGCAGCCGGTCGATCGCGCGGCCGGCGAAGCCGAGCAGCGCGGGCAGCAGCGTGATCGCGACCAGGACGGCCACCACGACGGCGCCGGAGGCGGCCAGGCCCATCACGGTCAGGAAGGGGACGCCGGCGACGGCGAGCCCGGCGAGCGCCACGACGACGGTGAGGCCGGCGAAGACGACGGCGCTGCCGGCGGTGGCGGTGGCGCGGGCGGCGGCCTCGTCCGGCTCCAGGCCCTCGTCCAGGTGGCGGCGGTGCCGGGAGAGGATGAACAGCGCGTAGTCGATGCCGACGGCGAGGCCGACCATCAGGGCCAGCACCGGCGCGGTGGTGATGATCTCGAACGAGCCGGACAGCGCCATGATCGCGGCCATCGCCACGCCGACCCCGACCAGGGCGGTGAGCAGCGGCAGCCCGGCGGCGACCAGCGAGCCGAGGGTGATCACCAGGACCACCCCGGCGACGGCCAGCCCGATCGCCTCGCCGCCGTCGACCTGCGCCATCTTGTTGTACGCGTCACCGCCGAAGGCGACGTCCAGCCCGGCCGCGCGGGCCGGTTCGGCGGCGGCCTTGACGGCCTCGCGCTGCTGGTCGGTGACGTCGGAGAGCTTGTGGTCGAAGGAGACCAGGGCGATCGCGACCCGGCCGTCCGGTGAGACGGCGTGGGTGGCGTACGGGTCGGGCACGGCAGCGACGCCGGGGACGGCGGCGATCCGGCCGACCGCCTCGCCGACGGCCCGGCCCGCCTCGGGCGTGGTGGCACCGCCGGGTGCGGGGGCCGCGAAGACGACCTGGGCGGAGCCGTGGCCCTGCTGCGGGAAGGTGTCCCTGATCCGGTCCAGGGTGGTCTGCGCCTCGGTGCCCGGCACCTTGAACTCGTCGCTGGTCTTGCCCGCGAGGGCCCCTGCGGCCCCTCCGATCGCGATCAGCACGGCGATCCAGACCGCCAGCACCGCCCGCCGTCTCCGGAAGCAGTGGCGGCCCAGTCGGTAGAGGTACGTGGCCATGGGTGCCCCTCGGTCAGGTCGTCGGGCAGGCAGGTGCCTGAACAGGTCGCGTTCCACCGTACGCGCAACCTTGTCAAGTGACAAAGTTGGCTGACAGAATCGAGTGACAGAATCGTTCGACGCAGTTATCCGACCATGGCGATACCCTGGCTGGATGGCTCATGTCCCCGCCTCCGAACGCCGACCGCAACTGGTCCAGGCCGCCCTCGACCTGATGACCCGGGAGGGGGTCGCCGCCGGCAGCACCCGCGCGATCGCGGCCGAGCTGGGCGTGGCACAGGCGACGGTCCACTACACCTTCGGCACCAAGAAGGACCTCTACCGGGCCGTCGTCGAGCAGCTGACCGCCGAGTTCATCGGCCACGTCCGCGCCGCCTACCCGGGCGACGGCTCCTTCGGAGAGCAGGTCGCGACCCTGGTCCACGCCCTCTGGGAGAGCTCGACCGGCACGGACGGGCGTTGCGTGCTGCTGAGCGAGTTCGCGGCACTGGCGATGCGCGACCCGGACTTGCAGGAGATCATGCGGGCGCTCCAGCACGGGATCGAGCGCACCGCGGCGGAGATGCTCACCGCCCTCGCCGAGGCGCACGGCCTCGAACTGGCCATGCCCGCCGAGGAGATCGCCGTCCACTTCCTCACCGGCTTCGACGGCCTCACCGACCGCTACCTGGCGCTGCGCGCCCCCGGCGAGCAACCCGGCCAGGGCACCCTGCGGGCCCTGGACCTGCTGGTGGCGACCACGGTCGGGCTCTGCCTCGGCGCCCCGGCGAGGCCGTAGGCCCGTAGGCCCGTAGCCCCTAGTACTCCAGCTGTAGATCGCTCTTTGGGCTGCTGGTGCCTACGCTTTCCGCGGTTTGCGGCGCTTGCCCCAGCTGCCGTGTGGCCGGTTCC
>NZ_JBIVAX010000019.1:0-144525 GCF_044745805.1 Kitasatospora sp. NPDC086801 | reverse complement strand
TTGCCGAACGACGCCGTCTCCGACGTGAACCGGTCACCGGTGAGCTGCATCCCGTCACCCGAGTCACCGGCGAAACGGATGATCACCCGGTCCAGTCGGCGAATCGGCTTGGCCCGCCCCGGCGGCGAACCTCCCGGGGCGGATGGATCGGCGGGCACGGCCGCACCGGGGCGTCCGTCACCGCTCCCGGAACGACCGCCGTCGCCGTCCGAGCCGTCCACTGCCTCTGACTGATCGACCTGACTGGTCACTGCCGCGGACCTCCTCGAGGGCACACCACCGCGGGCGCGGCCCCGTGCCCCGTCCGCTTGGTGCACCTCCCGCATCCTATGCGCGGGGACTTGATCCGGGACGGAACTCCCGCGTGCGGCGGGAAATCACCGGCCCGCGCCCGAACCGCACAAGGAGTACAACGCCCGGCCGCCGGAGATCATTCCGGGTCCGACGGCCGCTCCCCCGGCTCGCCCGCACCGGCCCCGGGCCGCTCGGGCGGCTACGAGTTGAGGTAGGTGAGCACCGCCAGCACCCGGCGGTGGTCCTCCGGGCTCTGCGCCAGGCCCAGCTTCAGGAAGATGTTGCTGACGTGCTTCTCCACCGCGCCGTCCGAGACCACCAACTGCTTGGCCACCGCGTTGTTGGTGCGGCCCTCCGCCATCAGCCCGAGCACCTCCCGCTCGCGCGGCGTGAGGTTGGCCAGCACGTCGCCCTTGCGGCTGCGGCTGAGCAGCTGCTGCACCACCTCCGGGTCCAGCGCGGTGCCGCCGTCGGCGACCCGGACCACCGCGTCCGCGAACTCGCGCACCTCCGCGACCCGGTCCTTCAGCAGGTAGCCGACGCCCCGGGTCGAACCCGCCAGCAGCTCGGAGGCGTACCGCTCCTCCACGAACTGCGACAGCACCAGCACGTTCAGTCCCGGGTAGTGGCCGCGCAGCTCGACGCAGGCGCGCAGGCCCTCGTCGGTGTGGCTCGGCGGCATCCGCACGTCGGAGACCACGACGTCCGGCAGTTGCCCGGCCGCGGCCAGCTCGTGGATGGTCTTCACCAGCGCTGCACCGTCCCCGACGCCCGCCACGACCTCCAGGCCCCGGTCGGTGAGCAGCCGGGTCAGCCCCTCCCGCAGCAGTACGGAGTCCTCGGCTATGACGACGCGGCGCATGGTGACCTTCCCGGCAGGGCAGAGCTGACAGAGGCCAGTCTCCCCCATCCGGGCAACCATCCGGCCCGCCGTCCGCGGATCCGCCGGTCAGGGGCTGCCGCCCGCCGCGCCCCGGTCACATGGTCCGGATCGCCACCGCGTCGCAGAGCCCCTCCAGGGCCGCCTTCGCCGGGCAGTCCGGCAGCGGGGCGAGCAGCGCCCGGGCGTCCTCGGCCTGGCGCAGCGTCTCCCGGCGGGCGTGCTCCAGCGCGGGGTGGCGGCGCAGCAGCCGCAGCGCCTCGGCGTGCAGCTCGTCGTCGGCGAGGTCCAGGGTGAGCAGCTCGCGCAGCCGGGTGTCGGTCGGGTCGGCGGGGTCGGCCGGCATCTGCTCCAGCAGCAGGGTCGGCAGGGTCGGCACGCCCTCGCGCAGGTCGGTACCGGGGGTCTTGCCGGACTCGTGGCCGTCGCTGGCGATGTCCAGCACGTCGTCGGCCAGCTGGAAGGCGATGCCGATCCGCTCGCCGAACTCGCTGAGGGCGTCCACCATCCACGGCTCGGCGCCGGCCATCAGCGCTCCTATCCGGCAGGAGACCGCGATCAGCGAGCCGGTCTTGCCGGCCAGCACGTCGAGGTAGTGCAGCAGCGGGTCGCCGTCCGGGCCGGGGCCGCGGGTCTCCAGGATCTGGCCGGTGACCAGGCGCTCGAAGGCGTCGGCCTGCATCCGCACCGCCTCGGGGCCGAGGTCGGCGAGCACCTGGGAGGCGCGGGAGAACAGGAAGTCGCCGGTGAGGATGGCCACCGAGTTGTCCCAGCGGGAGTTGGCGCTGGGGGCGCCGCGGCGCACCGGGGCCTCGTCCATGACGTCGTCGTGGTACAGGGTCGCCAGGTGGGTCAGCTCGACGACGACGGCGGCCGGCACCACGCCGGGCGCCCCCGGGTCGCCGAACTGCGCCGCCAGCAGCAGCAGCAGCGGGCGGAAGCGCTTGCCGCCGGCCTCGATGAGGTGACTGGCGGTGATGGTGATGAACGGGACGTCGCTCTTGACGGCCTCGGCGAGCGCCGTCTCCACCGCGTCCAGTCCGGCCTGAACGTCCCGGGTCAGGTCGCGGTCCTGCACGCTGAGCCCGAAGGGTCCCACGACGGTCACGAAGACCACTCCTCTGTCCCTGGTCGATCTAGCGGCCTGGTCCCTGAGTGCCGCCGCTGGCCATACAGGCAGGGTATCCGGTCACGAGTGGATCACTGCACGGGCGTGCGGATCCTGTCATGATCGGGCCGGATGCCCTGGTCAGGGCGGCTGTGGGGGCAGTACTGCGGTGGGGCGAATTCGGCTGGAAAACAAGGGCCGGAGGCCGGCCCGCCGGTGGGCCGGCGGCAAACGCGTGTCCGGGCCGCGCGCCGAGGGCGCGGCCCGGACGGGCCCGGGGCGCTGACCGCCGCCCCGGCGGCGGTCAGCGGACGAACAGCGCGGCCTTCGACGCCAGGTCCAGGAAGTACTGCGGCAGCAGGCCGAGACCCAGCGTGACCAGCACCCCGACCCCGATCGCGGTCGCCGTGAAGGCGCTCGGGATCGCCACCGTCGGGCCGCCCGGCTTCGGGTCGGAGAAGAACATCAGCACGATGACCCGGATGTAGAAGAACGCGGCCACCGCCGAGCTCAGCACACCGACGATCACCAGCGGCGTCGCCCCGCCGGACGCCGCCGCCTGGAACACCGCGAACTTCCCGGTGAACCCGGAGGTCAGCGGGATCCCGGCGAAGGCCAGCAGGAACAGCGCGAACACCCCCGCCACCAGCGGCGAGCGCCGGCCCAGCCCGGCCCAGCTGGACAGGTGGGTCGCCTCGCCCTTGGAGTCCCGCACCAGGGTGACCACCGCGAACGCGCCGAGCGTCACGAAGGAGTAGGACAGCAGGTAGAACAGCACCGAGGACAGGCCCTGCTTGTTGGTGGCGATCACGCCGGTGAGGATGAACCCGGCGTGCGCGATCGAGGAGTACGCCAGCAGCCGCTTCACGTCCTGCTGGGTGACCGCCAGCACCGCGCCCACCACCATGGTGAGGATCGCCACCCCCCACAGCACCGGCCGCCAGTCCAGCCGCAGGCCCGGGAAGGCCACGTAGAACAGCCGCAGGAACGCCCCGAAGGCCGCGACCTTCGTCGCCGCCGCCATGAAGCCGGTCACCGGAGTCGGCGCGCCCTGGTACACGTCCGGGGTCCAGGAGTGGAACGGCACCGCGCCGACCTTGAACAGCAGGCCGACCGCGAGCATCGCCAGGCCGATCAGCAGCAGCACGTCGCTCTGGGTGCTGCTCAGCTGCGCCGGTGTGGTCATCGCCTTGCCGGAGATCACGTCCGAGATGTCGCCGAGCTTCACGCTGCCCGCGTAGCCGTACAGCAGCGCGGTGCCGAACAGGAAGAACGCCGAGGCGAAGGCGCCCAGCAGGAAGTACTTGACCGCCGCCTCCTGGGAGAGCAGCCGGCGGCGCCGGGCCAGCGCGCAGAGCAGGTACAGCGGGAGGGAGAAGACCTCCAGCGCCACGAACATGGTCAGCAGGTCGTTGGCCGCGGGGAACAGCAGCATCCCGCCGACCGCGAACATGGTGAGCGGGAAGACCTCGCTGGTGGCGAAGCCGGCCCGGACCGCGGCCCGCTCCTGCTCGCCGCCGGGGGTGGCGGCGGCCTGGGCGGCGAAGGCGTCGGCGGGCAGGCCGCCGGCCTTGGGCTCCAGCTTCCGTTCGGCGTAGGTGAGCACCGCGACGACGGCGACCAGCAGGATCACGCCCTGGAGGAACAGCGCCGGGCCGTCCAGCGCGACCGACTCCATGGCCAGCAGGTCGACCTTGGTGGAGCCGTAGCCCTGGGCGGCCAGCACCACCACGGCGACGAAGGAGCCGATCAGCCCGACCAGGGCGAGCGACACCTGCGTCCAGTGCCGGTACCGGCGGGGCACGAAGGCCTCCACCAGGATGCCGGCCACGGCGGCGCCGAACACCACCAGCATCGGGGAGAGCTGGCCGTACTCCAGGTGCGGCGCCGGGATGCTGGCGGTGTTGCCGCCGGCGGCGGCGAGCATGCCGGTGGTGCTCACTTCTGCTCACCTCCTGAGGTGGCGGCGACCGGGTGGGCCGGCGCCGGGTCGGTCTCGTGGACCTGCGAGAGCGTCGCGTTCACCGAGGGGTTGACCAGGTCGGTGAGCGGCTTGGGGTAGACGCCGAGCAGGACGGTCAGCACCACCAGCGGGGCGACCACGGCCAGTTCGCGGACCTTGAGGTCGGGCATCCCGCCGACGCCGGCCTTCACCGGGCCGGTCATGGTGCGCTGGTACAGCAGCAGGGCGTACAGCGCGGCCAGCACGATGCCGAAGGTCGCCACGATGCCGATCGCCGGGTAGCGGGTGAACGTGCCCACCAGCACCAGGAACTCGCTGACGAACGGGGCCAGCCCGGGCAACGACAGGGTGGCCAGGCCGCCGATCAGGAACGTCCCGGCGAGCACCGGGGCCACCTTCTGCACCCCGCCGTAGTCGGCGATCAGCCGCGAGCCGCGGCGGGAGATCAGGAAGCCCGCCACCAGCATCCACGCGGCGGTGGAGATGCCGTGGTTGACCATGTAGAGGGTGGCGCCGCTCTGGCCCTGGCTGGTCAGCGCGAAGATGCCCATGATGATGAAGCCGAAGTGCGAGATCGACGCGTAGGCGACCAGCCGCTTGATGTCCTTCTGACCGACCGCCAGCAGCGCGCCGTAGATGATCCCGATCACCGACAGGACCAGGATCACCGGGGCGAAGGTCTTCGAGGCGTGCGGGAACAGGCCGAGGCAGAAGCGCAGCATCGCGAAGGTGCCGACCTTGTCCACCACGGCGGTGATCAGCACGGCGGTGCCGGCGGTGGCCTCGCCCATCGCGTTCGGCAGCCAGGTGTGCAGCGGCCACAGCGGGGCCTTCACCGCGAAGGCGAAGAAGAAGCCCAGGAACAGCGCCTTCTCGGCGGTGCCGGACAGCTGGAGCTTGCCGTCGGCGATCGCCGAGGTGAGGGTCTGCAGGTCGAAGGTGCCGAAGCCCTGGTCCTGCGCGATCACGTACAGGCCGATCACGGCGGCCAGCATCACCAGGCCGCCGAGCAGGTTGTAGAGCAGGAACTTCACGGCCGCGTACGAGCGCTGGCGCGCCGCGTCGGGGCCGCCGGCCCGGTCGCCGAAGCCGCCGATCAGGAAGTACATCGGGATCAGCATGGCTTCGAAGAACACGTAGAAGAGGAAGACGTCGGTGGCGTAGAAGGAGACGACCACCATCGCCTCCACCGCCAGGATCAGGGCGAAGAAGCCCTGGGTGCGGCGCCTGTTCTCGAAGGTGTCGGGGGCGGGAGTGCCCTCGGACGCGGCGGGCCCCGGGTCGGCGTCGTGCCAGGAGGCCAGCATCACCACCGGCACCAGGACGGCGGTGAGCAGGGCGAGGACGGCGCCGATGCCGTCCACGCCGAGCGAGAAGGTGATGCCGAAGGAGCGGATCCAGCTGTACGACTCGGTCAGCTGGTAGCGGTCGCCGTGCGGGTCGAAGCGGGTCGCCACCACGGCGGCCAGCACCAGGGTGACGGCCGCGACGCCCAGGGCGACGGCCTTGGTGGTCGAGCGGCGGCGCTCGGTCGACCCGGCGGGCAGGGCTGCGGTCAGCACCGCGCCGACCGCCGGGACGGCACAGGTCGCGGTCAGCAACGCGCTCATGGCCGCACCCCCCACGTGGAATCTGCGCGAGTCATCAGACGGACCTCATCAGGAGAGTCGTGGCGACCAGCACCAGCGTGCCGCCGAACATGGAGAGCGCGTACGAGCGGACGAAGCCGTTCTGGACCCGCCGCAGCCGGCTGGAGATGCCGCCGATGGTGGCGGCCAGACCGTTGACGAAGCCGTCCAGGCCGCGGCTGTCGAAGTAGACCAGCGTGGCGGTGAGCGCCGAGCCCGGGCGGACCAGGACGGCGTGGTTGAAGTCGTCCTGGAGCAGGTCGCGGCGGGCGGCCCGGGTGAGCGGGGAGCCGACCGGCGGCACCACCGGGACGGCGGAGCGCCCGTACATCAGGTACGAGACGACGACGCCGGCCAGCATGCAGGCCGTGGTGAGCAGGGTGACCGTCAGCGGGGCGAGCGGCGAGTCGCCCTCGGAGTGGCCGGTGACCGGCTCCAGCCAGGTCAGGAACGAGTCGTTGTAGGCGAACAGCCCGCCCGCGAAGACCGAGCCGAAGGCCAGCAGGACCATCGGGACGGTCATGGTCTTCGGCGACTCGTGCGGGTGCGGGGCGTTGCCGTCGGCGTCCGGCTGCCAGCGCTTCTCGCCGAAGAAGGTCAGCAGCATCACCCGGGTCATGTAGAACGCGGTGACGGCGGCGCCGGTCAGCGCGCACAGGCCGAGGATCCAGCCCTCGGTGCCGCCCTTGGCGAAGGCCGCCTCGATGATCTTGTCCTTGGAGAAGAAGCCGGACAGCCCGGGGAAGCCGATGATCGCCAGGTAGCCGAGGCCGAAGGTGACGAAGGTGACCGGCATGTACTTGCGCAGGCCGCCGTAGTGCCGCATGTTCACCTCGTCGTTCATGCCGTGCATGACCGACCCGGCGCCGAGGAACAGCCCGGCCTTGAAGAAGCCGTGCGTCACCAGGTGCATGATCGCGAAGGCGTAGCCGATCGGGCCGAGCCCGGCCGCCAGCACCATGTAGCCGATCTGCGACATCGTCGACCCGGCCAGCGCCTTCTTGATGTCGTCCTTCGCACAACCGACGATCGCACCGAACAGCAGCGTGACCGCGCCGACCACCACCACGGCGGTCTGCGCGTCCGGCGCCAGGTCGAAGATCGCCGACGAGCGGGTGATCAGGTAGACGCCGGCGGTCACCATGGTGGCCGCGTGGATCAGCGCCGACACCGGGGTCGGGCCCTCCATCGCGTCGCCCAGCCAGGACTGCAGCGGCACCTGCGCCGACTTGCCGCAGGCCGCCAGCAGCAGCATCAGGCCGATCGCCGTCAGCTTGCCCTCGCTCGCCTGCGCCGCCCCACCGGCCACTCCTTCCGAACCGAGGATCGGCTGGAAGGCGAAGGAACCGAACTCGGTGAACATCAGCATGATCGCGATCGACAGGCCCATGTCGCCGACCCGGTTGACGATGAACGCCTTCTTCGCCGCCGTCGCCGCGCTCGGCTTGTGCTGCCAGAAGCCGATCAGCAGGTACGAGGCGAGGCCCACGCCCTCCCAACCGAAGTACAGCAGCAGGTAGTTGTCGGCGACCACCAGCAGCAGCATGGCGGCCAGGAACAGGTTCAGGTACGCGAAGAAGCGGCGCCGGCGCTCGTCGTGCGCCATGTAGCCCACCGAGTACAGGTGGATCAGCGTGCCGACGCCGGTGATCAGCAGGACGAAGGTCATCGACAACTGGTCGAGCCGGAACGACATGTCGGCCTGGAAACCGTTCACCGGGATCCAGCTGAACAGGTGCTCGGTGACGGCCCGGTGCTCGGCCTCGCGGCCCAGCATGTCCGAGAACAGCGCCAGGCCGAAGCCGAACGAGAGCGCCGCGAGGGCGGTGGCCAGCCAGTGGCCGAAACGGTCCAGCGCGCGGCCGCCGAGCAGGAGCAGGGCGGCGCCGGCCAGCGGGGCCGCCACCAGCAGCGGAATGAGAGAGTTCACCGGAGGCCCTCCGCCTACAGCTTCATGAGATTGCTGTCGTCGACCGAAGCGGAGTGCCTGGTCCGGAAGATGGAGACGATGATGGCGAGGCCGACCACGACCTCGGCCGCCGCGACCACCATCGTGAAGAACGCGATGATCTGACCGTCCAGGGTGCCGTGCAGCCGGGAGAAGGTCACCAGGGCGAGGTTCGAGGCGTTCAGCATCAGCTCCACGCACATGAACAGCACGATCGCGTTGCGCCGGATCAGCACTCCGGCCGCGCCGATGGTGAACAACAGGGCCGCGAGGTACAGATAGTTGACCGGGTTCACTCCGCGCCCTCCTCGTCGGCGTGGCCGTTCGGGCCGTCCTTGCCGTTCACGCCGTTCAGGCCGTTCACGCCGTTCGGGCCGTTCACGCCGTTCGGGCCGCCGTTGCCGTTCACCGGCACCGGCTCCAGGGACTTGCGCGGCACGGCGACCGCCGGCCGCTCGGACGACGGTCGGCCCAGCCAGTCGGCCGTGGTGTTCTCCAACTCGGCCATCCGCCGCAGCATCTCCTGACTGACGTCCCGGACCTGGCCGCGCTCGCGCAGCGTCGCCATCACCGAGTCCTCGGCGATCGTGCCGTCCGGCAGCAGCGCCGGGACGTCCACCGCGTTGTGCCGCGCGTACACGCCCGGGGCCGGCAGCGGCGGCAGCTGGAGGTTGTCCACGACCCGCTGAGCGGCCAGCTCGCGCTGCGTCTTCGGGGCCGTCACGTGCTCGCGGTGGGTCAGCACCATCGCACCGATCGCCGCCGTGATCAGCAGCGCGCCGGTGACCTCGAACGCCCACACGTACCGGGTGAAGATCAGCCGGGCCAGGCCCGGCACGTTGCCCTCGGCGTTCGCCTCGGACAGGCCGGTGAAGTGGTCCAGCCTCGCGTTGGCGATCCCGGCGACCAGCAGCACGCCGAAGCCCAGCCCGCACAGCACCGCGGCGAACCGCTGGCCCTTCAGCTGCTCCTTCAGCGAGTCCTCGCTGGTGACGCCGACCAGCATCACCACGAACAGGAACAGCATCATGATCGCGCCGGTGTAGACGACGATCTGCACCACGCCCAGGAACACCGCGCCCTGCGCCATGTAACAGACCGCCAGCGCCATCATCGTGGCCGCCAGGCACAGCGCGCTGTGCACGGCCTTGCGCATCAGCACCATGCCGAGCGCGCCGCCGACTGCGATCACCGCGAGCACCCAGAACTGGACGGCCTCCCCGACGGAGGTCGTCCCGGTCGCAGCCAGGTTGAGGGAGGTCACTGCTGGACCTCCCGCTCCCGGTCGGTGCGCTCCTGCTGGACCGTCCCGGGCGCCGCCGCGGTGATCTCGCCCCGGTAGTACGCGCCCTCGTCGGCGCCCGGGAAGATCGAGTGCGGGGAGTCCACCATGCCCTCGGACAGGCCGACCAGCAGCTGGTCCTTGGTGAAGATCAGGTCCCGGCGCGAGGAGTCCGCCAGCTCGTACTCGTTGGTCATGGTGAGCGCGCGGGTCGGACAGGCCTCGATGCACAGCCCGCACAGGATGCAGCGGGCGTAGTTGATCTGGTAGACCGCGCCGTAGCGCTCGCCGGGCGAGTAGCGCTCCTCCTCCCGGTTGTCCGCGCCCTCCACGTAGATGGCGTCGGCCGGACAGGCCCACGCGCACAGCTCGCAGCCGACGCACTTCTCCAGGCCGTCCGGGTGCCGGTTCAGCTGGTGGCGGCCGTGGAAGCGCGGAGCGGTGGGCTTCTTCTGCTCCGGGTACTGCTCGGTGAGCCGCTTCTTGAACATGGCCTTGAAGGTCACGCCGAAGCCGGCGGCCGGGCCGAGGATCGACGGCTTGTCGGGCCGCTCGGCCCGCTCCGTGTGGTCGGACGACATCTCGGTTCAGCTCCCTTCGGAATGGTCGGCCCCGTTGAGGGCGTCCTGGAGTTGCTTCGGGGCCCGGCTGCGCCGGCGCGGCACCGGCGGGAGCTCCTGTCCGGGCAGCGGAGGCACCGGGTAGCCGCCCGCCATCGGGTCGAACTCCCCCGCGGGCGCCGCGCCGTCGTCGGAGGTCACAGCGGGCTCGGGCTCCTTCTTCAGGTAGTCCCGCAGCAGGGCGAGCAGCAGGATCACCCCGACCGGCGCGCCGACGTACAGCACCACCTCGCCGAAGCCGTAGCCCTCGTTGCGCAGCGCCCGCACGCTCGCGATCAGCACCAGCCACACCAGCGAGACCGGGATCAGCACCTTCCAGCCCAGCTTCATGAACTGGTCGTAGCGGAACCGGGGCAGCGTCCCGCGCAGCCAGATGAAGAAGAACAGCAGCAGCTGGATCTTCAGCGTGATCCACAGCATCGGCCACCAACCGTGGTTGGCGCCCTCCCAGAAGGTCGACACCGGCCACGGGGCCCGCCAGCCACCCAGGAACAGGGTGGAGGCGACCGCCGAGACGGTCACCATGTTGACGTACTCGGCCAGCATGAACATCGCGAACTTCAGCGAGGAGTACTCGGTGTTGAAGCCGCCGACCAGCTCGCCCTCGGCCTCCGGGAGGTCGAACGGCGCCCGGTTGGTCTCACCGACCATCGCGATGATGTACACGATGAACGACACCGGCAGCAGCACCGCGAACCAGGTCGGCTGCTGGTGCGCCACGATCTCCGAGGTCGACATCGACCCCGAGTAGATGAACACCGCCGCGAAGGACAGGCCCATCGCGATCTCGTAGCTGACCATCTGCGCGGCCGAGCGCAGCCCGCCCAGCAGCGGGTACGTCGAACCGGACGACCAGCCGGCCAGCACGATGCCGTAGATGCCGATCGAGGCCGTCGCCAGGATGTACAGCAGCGCCACCGGGAAGTCGGTCAGCTGCATCGCCGTCCGGGTGCCGAAGATCGACACCTCGTTGCCGGCCGGCCCGAACGGGATCACCGCGAAGGCCATGAACGCCGGGACGGCGCAGACGATCGGGGCCAGGACGTAGACCACCTTGTCCGCGCCCTTGACCACCAGGTCTTCCTTGAGCGCCAGCTTCACGCCGTCCGCCAGGGACTGCAGCATCCCCCACGGCCCGTGCCGGTTCGGCCCGATGCGCAACTGCATCCAGGCCACCACCTTGCGCTCCCAGACGATCGCGATGAGCACCGTCAGGACCAGGAAGCCGAAGCAGAACACCGCCTTCAGCAGCACCAGCCACCACGGGTCCTGCCCGAAGAAGTGGAGCGTCTCGTACGGCTGCGGAGTCATCGCTCCTCCCCTTCGCTGCCCGCGTCGCCCGCCGCTGCCCCGGCCGGGACGGCCGGCTCGGGGGCGGCCGCGGCGATCGTGACCAGATGGCCGACGGTGGTGCCGAGCGCGCGGTGGGCGCCGCCCGGTGTGGAGTTGAGCGGGATCCAGACCGTGCGGTCCGGGATCGAGTCGGTGACCTCCAGCGGCAGGGTCAGCGAACCGGCCGGGCCGGTCAGCCGCAGCGCCCCGCCCGCCTCGGCGCCGTCCTCGCGCGCGCCGGTCGCCGTCGCGCCGGTCGCCGTCGCGCCGATCTCCTTCGCGGTGGTCGGCGAGACCCGGGCCACCGCCCGGTGCCGGGTGCCCGCCAGGTGCGGATCGCCCTGCTGCAACGTGCCGTTGTCCAGCAGTTGGCGCCAACCCGCCAGCACCGCCTGGCCGGTGGCCGGGCGGGGCAGCACGCCGGGGTGCGCGGCCGGGTCCGCGGACCGGTCACCCGTCCACGGGGTGAAGTGGTCCAGCTCCAGCCGGGCCGCCCTGACGTCCGGCAGCCCCAGCCGGTGGCCCAGCGCCTCCGCCAGCATGGTCAGCACCCGCAGGTCCGGATACAGGTGGCGGCCCATCTGCTGATCGGGCTTGAGCGCCGCCTCGAACATCCGCACCCGGCCCTCCCAGTCCAGGAAGGTGCCGGCCTTCTCCGCCACCGCCGCCACCGGCAGCACCACGTCCGCGCGCGCCGTCACCGCGGAGGGCCGCAGCTCCAGCGACACCACGAACGGCACCGCCGCCAGCGCCTCGTCGGCCAGCGCCGGATCCGGCAGGTCGTCCGGGTCGACGCCGCCGACCAGCAGCGCGTCCAGCTCGCCGTGCGCCGCGGCCGTCAGGATCTGCTCGGTGTCCCGGCCCGGCCGGGACGGCAGCTCCGCCACCCCCCACACCCCGGCGGCCTCCGCCCGGGCGGCCGGAGCCGTCACCGGACGGCCGCCGGGCAGCAGCCCCGGCAGCAGGCCCGCCTCGACCGCACCGCGCTCGCCCGCCCGGCGCGGCACCCACGCCAGCCGGGCACCGGTCGCGTGCGCCAGGCGCAGCACCGCCGTCAGCGCGCCCGGGGCGGCGGCCAGCCGCTCGCCCACCAGGATCACCGCGCCCGCACTGCGCAGCAGCTCGGCGGCCCGCCCGGCCTCGTCGTTCAGCGGCTCGTCGGCGGCCAGCGCGGCGAACCACTCCGCCTCCGTGCCCGGGGCGGCCGGCAGCAGCGCGCCGCCCAGCTTGGCCAGGCCCCGGGAGGCGAACGCCGCCACCGAGTACACCTTCAGGCCCCGGTCGCGGCTGGCCTTGCGCAGCCGCAGGAAGACGATCGGCGACTCCTCCTCCGGCTCGAAGCCCGCCAGCAGCACCGCCGGCGCCTGCTCCAACCGCTCGTAGGTCAGGCCCTCGCCGTCCACGTCCACCCCGCGCCCGGCGACGGCGGCGGCCAGGAAGTCCGCCTCCTCACCGCTGTGCGGGCGGGCCCGGAAGTCCACGTCGTTGGTGCCGAGCACCACCCGCGCGAACTTCCCGTACGCGTAGGCGTCCTCGACGGTCACCCGGCCGCCGGTCAGCACTCCGGCACGGGCGCCGCGCAGGCCCTCGGCGGCCCGGGCCAGCGCCTCCGGCCAGGAGGCGGGCACCAGTTCGCCGTCCACCCGCACCAGCGGGGTGGTGATCCGGTCCCGCTGCTGGGCGTAGCGGAACGCGAACCGGCCCTTGTCGCAGTTCCACTCCTCGTTGACCGCCGGGTCCTCGCCCGCCAGCCGGCGCAGCACCTTGCCGCGCCGGTGGTCGGTGCGCTGGGCGCAGCCCGCGGAGCAGTGCTCGCACACGCTCGGCGAGGAGACCAGGTCGAACGGGCGGGAGCGGAACCGGTAGGCCGCCGAGGTCAGGGCGCCCACCGGGCAGATCTGGATGGTGTTCCCGGAGAAGTACGAGTCGAGCGGCTCGTCGTCCCCGGTGCCGACCTGCTGGAGCGCGCCGCGTTCCAGCAGGTCGATGAACGGGTCCCCGGCGATCTGCTGCGAGAAGCGGGTGCAGCGCGCGCACAGCACGCAGCGCTCCCGGTCCAGCAGCACCTGGGTGCTGAGCGGGATCGGCTTCTCGTAGGTGCGCTTCATCCCCTCGAAGCGGGTGTCGGCGTCACCCGTGGACATCGCCTGGTTCTGCAGCGGGCACTCGCCGCCCTTGTCGCAGACCGGGCAGTCCAGCGGGTGGTTGATCAGCAGCAGCTCCATCACGCCGCGCTGCGCCTTCTCGGCCACCGGCGAACTCACCTGGGTGCGCACCACCATGCCCTCGGCGACCGGGATGGTGCAGGAGGCGACGGGCTTGCGCTGGCCCTCGATCTCGACGATGCACTGCCGGCAGGCGCCGGCCGGGTCGAGCAGCGGGTGGTCGCAGAAGCGCGGGATCTGGGTGCCGATCCGTTCGGCGGCCCGGATCACCAACGTCCCCTTGGGGACCTGCACTTCGACGCCGTCGATGGTGAGCGTGACCAGCTCGACCGCGGCCTTGTCGCCCGTGGAGGTGGATGGCTCTGTGATCGTCACGCGTGCACCTCCCTTTCGGTGGCGGACTGGTGGCCGGGGCGGGGGCCGTCGGCCCAGACGGTGGAGGCGGCCGGGTCGAACGGGCAGCGGCGCTCGGCCAGGTGCTGCTCGTACTCGGCCCGGAAGTGCTGGAGGGAGGAGACGATCGGGCTCGCGGCGCCGTCGCCCAGTGCGCAGAAGGACTTGCCGTTGATGTTGTCGGCGATGTCGAGGAGCTTCTCCAGGTCCCCCTCGACGCCCTCGCCCGCCTCGATCCGCTTGAGCAACTGGACCAGCCAGTAGGTGCCCTCGCGGCAGGGGGTGCACTTGCCGCAGGACTCGTGGGCGTAGAACTCGGTCCAGCGGGTGACCGCCCGCACCACGCAGGTGGTCTCGTCGAAGACCTGTAGCGCCTTGGTGCCGAGCATCGAGCCGGCCGCGCCGACGCCCTCGTAGTCCAGCGGGACGTCCAAGTGCTCGTCGGTGAACATCGGCGTGGACGAGCCGCCCGGGGTCCAGAACTTGAGCCGGTGCCCGGGGCGGACGCCGCCGCTCATGTCCAGCAGCTGGCGCAGCGTGATGCCCAGCGGCGCCTCGTACTGGCCGGGGTTGGTGACGTGGCCGGAGAGCGAGTACAGCGTGAAGCCGGGGGACTTCTCGGTGCCCAGACCCTTGAACCACTCCTTGCCGCGGGCCAGGATCGGCGGCACCGAGGCGATCGACTCCACGTTGTTGACCACCGTCGGGCAGGCGTACAGGCCGGCGATCGCCGGGAACGGCGGCCGCAGCCGGGGCTGGCCGCGGCGGCCCTCCAGCGAGTCCAGCAGCGCCGTCTCCTCGCCGCAGATGTAGGCGCCGGCGCCGGCGTGCACGGTGATGTCGAGGTCGACGCCCGAACCGAGGATGTCCCGGCCCAGCAGCCCGGCCTGGTACGCCTCGGCGACGGCCGCGTGCAGCCGGCGCAGCACCGGGACGACCTCGCCGCGCAGGTAGATGAACGCGTGGTCGCAGCGGATCGCGTAGGAGGCGATGACCATGCCCTCGATCAGCGCGTGCGGGTTGGCGAACAGCAGCGGGATGTCCTTGCAGGTGCCCGGCTCGGACTCGTCCGCGTTGACCACCAGGTAGTGCGGCTTGCCGTCGTTCTGCGGGATGAACTGCCACTTCATCCCGGTGGGGAAGCCGGCGCCGCCGCGGCCGCGCAGCCCGGAGTCCTTCACCAGGGCGATCACGTCGTCCGGCGGCATCGCCAGGGCGGCCTTGAGGCCGTCGTAGCCGTGGTGGCGGCGGTAGGTGGCCAGCGTCCAGGGCCGCTCGTCGTCCCAGGAGGCGGACAGGACGGGGGTGAGCAGCTTCTCGGCCGGCTCGGCGGAGGTCATCACGCGTCCGTCCCTTCGTGGCCGGTGCCCTCGTGGCGGGTGCCCTCGTTGCGGGGCGCGACGACCTTGGTGCCGCCGGTGCCGGGCAGCGCCTCGCCCTTGGCCAGGCGCAGACCGGCCAGCGAGGGCGCGCCGCCCGCGCCGGACTCGTCGTTGGCACCCGGGCGCTCGTCGGGGAAGCCCGCCAGGATCCGGGCGGACTCCTTGAAGGTGCACAGCCGGGCGCCGCGGGTCGGCCGGACCTCCCGGCCCGCGCGCAGGTCGTCGACCAGCCGCCTGGCGCTCTCCGGGGTCTGGTCGTCGAAGAACTCCCAGTTGACCATCACCACGGGCGCGTAGTCGCAGGCCGCGTTGCACTCGATGTGCTCGATCGAGATCTCGCCGTCCCCGGTGGTCTCGTTGTTGCGCACACCGAGGTGCTGCTGGAGCTCGTCGAAGATCTGGTCGCCGCCGAGCACCGCGCACAGGGTGTTGGTGCAGACCCCGACGTGGTACTTCCCGGCCGGGCGCCGCCGGTACATGGTGTAGAAGGTGGCGACGGCGGTGACCTCGGCGGTGGTGAGGTCCAACTGCTCGGCGCAGAACCGGATGCCGGTCGGACTGACGAAGCCCTCCTCGGCCTGCACCAGGTGCAGCAGCGGCAGCAGCGCCGAACGGGCCTGCGGGTAGCGGCCGATCAGCTCCGCGGCGTCGGCGGCCAGCCGGGCGTGCACCTCCTCGGGGTACGGTGTGGCCGGCAGTGCCGGCATCCCCAACTGGACGTCTGTCACCGGTCCACGCCTCCCATCACCGGGTCGATCCCGGCCACCGCGACGATCACGTCGGCGACCTGGCCGCCCTCGCACATCGCCGCCATCGTCTGCAGATTGGTGAACGACGGATCCCGGAAGTGGACCCGGTAGGGGCGCGTCCCGCCGTCGCTGACCACGTGCACGCCCAGCTCGCCCTTGGGCGACTCGACCGCCGCGTACGCCTGGCCGACCGGGACCCGGAAGCCCTCGGTGACCAGCTTGAAGTGGTGGATCAGGGCCTCCATCGAGGTGCCCATGATCTTGCGGATGTGGTCGAGCGAGTTGCCCATCCCGTCCGGGCCTACGGCGAGTTGGGCGGGCCAGGCGATCTTCTTGTCGGCCACCATCACCGGGCCCGGCCGCAGCCGCTCCAGGCACTGATCGACGATCCGCAGCGACTGCCGCATCTCCTCCAGCCGGATCAGGAAGCGGCCGTAGGAGTCGGCGGTGTCCGCGATCGCGACCTCGAAGTCGTAGTCCTCGTAGCCGCAGTACGGGTCGGTCTTACGCAGGTCGTGCGGCAGGCCGGTGGCACGCAGGATCGGGCCGGTGGCGCCGAGGGCCAGGCAGCCGGGCAGGTCGAGGAAGCCGACGTCGACCAGGCGGGCCTTGAACACCGGGTTCCCGGTGGCGAGTTTGTCGTACTCGTGCATCCGGGAGCGCAGGGTCTTCACGCACTCGCGGATCTGGTCGACGGCGCCGGGCGGGAGGTCCTGGGCGAGGCCGCCGGGGCGCACGTACGCGTGGTTCATGCGCAGGCCGGTGACCAGCTCGAAGACGTCCAGGATCAGCTCGCGGTCGCGGAAGCCGTAGATCATCAGGGTGGTGGAGCCGATCTCCATGCCGCCGGTGGCCAGGCAGACCAGGTGCGAGGCGATCCGGTTGAGCTCCATCATCAGCACGCGGATCACGCTGGCCCGGTCCGGGATGTCGACGGTGATCCCGAGCAGCTTCTCGACGGCCAGGCAGTACGCGGTCTCGTTGAACAGCGGGGTCAGGTAGTCCATCCGGGTCACGAAGGTGGTGCCCTGGACCCAGTTGCGGAACTCCATGTTCTTCTCGATGCCGGTGTGGAGGTAGCCGATGCCGCAGCGGGCCTCCTTCACCGTCTCGCCGTCGATCTCCAGGATCAGCCGCAGCACGCCGTGGGTGGACGGGTGCTGGGGGCCCATGTTGACGATGATGCGCTCGTCGTCGGCCCGGCCGACCGCCTCGACCACCTCGCCCCAGTCGCCGCCGGTGACCGTGAAGACCCGGCCCTCGGTGGTCTCCCGGGCCTCTGCCTGCTCGGTGTCTTCGTGGGGTCGAGTCTCTTCGTCGTGCCGAGCATCTTCGTGGTGCCGAGTACTCATCAGCTGTACGACCTCCGCTGGTCGGGAGCCGGGATCTGGGCGCCCTTGTACTCGACGGGGATGCCGCCGAGCGGGTAGTCCTTGCGCTGCGGGTGGCCCAGCCAGTCGTCCGGCATCATGATCCGGGTGAGCGCCGGGTGGCCGTCGAAGACCAGGCCGAAGAAGTCGTAGGCCTCGCGCTCGTGCCAGTCGTTGGTCGGGTAGACGCTCACCACGGAGGGGATGTGCGGGTCGGCGTCCGGCGCGGTGACCTCCACCCGGATCAGCCGTCCGTGGGTGATCGACCGCAGGTGGTAGACCGCGTGCAGCTCGCGGCCCTTGTCGTCGGGGTAGTGCACGCCGCTCACGCCCAGGCACAGCTCGAAGCGCAGCGCCGGGTCGTCGCGCAGGGTGCGGGCGGTCCGGAGCAGGTGGGCGCGGTCGATGTGGAAGGTGAGCTCGCCGCGGTCGACGACGGTCTTCTCGATCACCTCGGCCGGGTCCAGGCCCTGCTCCTCCAGGGCGCCCTCCAACTCGTCGGCGACCTCGTCGAACCAGCCGCCGTACGGCCGTTCGCTCGGGCCGGGCAGCACGATCGGCTCGGCCAGGCCGCCGAAGCCGGAGGTGTCGCCGCTGCCCCGGGCGCCGAACATGCCCTGCCGGCGGCCGACCACCTCGACCGGGATCTCGCGGACCGGGTGCTCGCGACGGGTCTCGGGTACCTGCTCGTTCATCGCAGCAGCCCCCGCATCTCGCTGACCGGGGTGGCCTTGAGGGCGAGCGCCTCGCCGAGCTCCTCGGCCCGCAGCCGGTTCGCCCCCAACGGCTCGTGCTGGATCTTGTCGTGCAGCTTCAGGATGGCGTCCATCAGCATCTCCGGGCGGGGCGGGCAGCCGGGCAGGTAGATGTCCACCGGGACGATGTGGTCGACGCCCTGCACGATCGCGTAGTTGTTGAACATCCCGCCCGAGGAGGCGCAGACGCCCATCGAGATGACCCACTTCGGGTTGGCCATCTGGTCGTACACCTGGCGCAGCACCGGGGCCATCTTCTGACTCACCCGACCCGCCACGATCATCAGATCGGCCTGCCGGGGGGAGCCCCGGAACACCTCCATACCGAACCGGGCCAGGTCGTAGCGGCCGGCGCCGGTGGTCATCATCTCGATCGCGCAGCAGGCCAGACCGAAGGTGGCCGGGAAGAGTGACGCCTTGCGCACCCAGCCGGCGGCCGTCTCCACGGTCGTGAGCAGAAAGCCGCTCGGCAGCTTCTCCTCGATTCCCATCAGATCCCTCTCAATGCCCTCAAGAAGCCCTCAAGTCCTGTGGTACGTCGGCCCGTTCGGGCTTGTCCGCTCGTTCACAAAGGCGGCGGCCACCCCGCGCTCAGTCCCACTCCAGGCCGCCGCGGCGCCACACGTAGGCGTAGGCGACGAAGACCGTGGCGATGAACAGGAGCATCTCGACCAACCCGAAGATCCCCAGGGCGTCGAAGGTCACCGCCCAGGGGTAGAGAAAGACGATCTCGATGTCGAAGACGATGAAGAGCATCGCCGTCAGGTAGTACTTGATCGGGAACCGACCGCCGCCCACGGGCTGCGGGGTCGGCTCGATGCCGCACTCGTACGCCTCCAACTTGGCCCGGTTGTAGCGCTTGGGGCCGGTGAGTGAGGCCATCACGACGGAGCCGACCGCGAACGCCGCCGCGATGGCACCGAGTACGAGGATCGGCGCGTAGGCATTCATAGCCCCCGCTCCCTCCGTCCAGTCGTCCTTGACTGCAGATCGGAACCGGCGGGTCACGCTGAGGTGAACCCGCGTTCCGGTTCCCGGGATCCGCCTCATGTGAGGCAGTTCACAAAGCCTGGAACGAGCGCATCCTATGCCCGTCGGCTTGTGATCTGCGACACGCAGTTCAACGTCATCTTTGTGATCTACGCCACCATGGGAATGGTGCCGAATATGAACATGCCCAGAGTTGTCAACACAAAGAAGTCAAATGGTCACAACCAGTCGCATTTACTTGTGAAGCGGCTGGTCAGAGCCGCTCCCCTATATCAACTATGCGTCTTGGGGAGCAAATTTCGAGGCGCCGTGTTGACGTGTTATGGCGGCTCACCCTGAGGGGTGGCGGGGGTCCGAACGCTCGCTTGACCCTTCGTTCACAAGCGCGCGAAACGGTCCTTGGGTCCCCCAGCCCGCCCGCCGCCCGCCGCCCGGTACGCCGAGCACCAGCCGGGCTGGGGCACGGTCTACGCCCGTCGGCCGCCGAGTCGCCGGTGACCACCACAGCGGATCACACCGGGGCCGGCTCCGGGCCCCGCTCCCCGACCCCGGTCGCGGACTCGGCGACAACAGATCCAGCGGCCTCGGACTCGACGGCCTCGGACTCAACGGCCTCGGACTCCCCGCGCCGGACGGGAGCGGGAGCGGGGACGGAGGCGGGAGCGGTGCGGCGGCCCCACTCGGTGGCGACCATGACCAGGGCTCCGCCGACCAGGGCGAGCGGACCCATCCGGTTCCCGGCGATGGTGATGCCGAAGACGGCGGCCCACAGCGGTTCGGTGCCGAGCAACAGACTCACCCGGGACGGCGAGGTGGCGCGGACAGCCCACATCTGAACGAAGAAGGCGAACAGCGTGCACAACAGGGACAGGTGCAGCAACCAGGCCCACTGGCCGGGCCCGTACGAGCGGGCGACGGCCCACGGCGACGGCCCTACGGCTGGCGCGACGGCCGCGAACACGGCTGTCGCGACGGCGAGTTGGACCCAGGTCAGGGCCAGCATGCCGGTTCCGCGGACGGCGCGGGCGCGGGCCGTCGCCAGGACGAAGGCCGAGCGAACCAGGGCGGCGCCCAGCACCAGCAGGTCGCCGGGCGAAGGCGGGCGCAGCCCGCCGTCCCCGGTGAGCAGCGCGACGCCGAGCACGGCCAGCGCGGCGGCCGCGAGGAAGGCGCGCGGCGGCGCCGTCCGGCTGAGGACGCTCTCGCCGAGCGGGGTGAGCACCATCGCGAGGCTGATGATCAGCCCGGCATTGGTGGCGGAGGTGTGCACGGCACCGTACGTCTCCAGCAGGAAGATCCCGCTGAGCACCAGCCCCAGTGCGCCGCCGCCCAGCCACTCGGCGCGGCTCAGCCTCCGTAGCGCCGGCCAGGCGACCATCCCGAGCAGCGGCAGCACCAGCCCGAACCGCAGGACCAGCATCGCCACGGCCGTTCCGGGCTCCGCCACCCGCTGGACGGCGAGGAAGCTCGACCCCCACACCACCGCCACCAGGAGAACCGGCAGGTCGCGAAGGGTCGATGAGGACGAAGACACGGACAGGGAGGCGCGCATGAGTCAGATCCCTCCGAGCGAACGGAACCGGCGGGGGCGCGAGTACCGTACGGCGTCGGACGGACCCTGGAGCTGGGCGGAGGGCGCAGCTATCGACGGGGCGGAGCATGGAGCAGGGGGACGCCATCCTCCCGCACCGGCGCACCCGTGATCAACGCCCTGCCGCAACTCGCTGGATCTCCGGCGGGCTCCAGCGCCCCCGGGGCCGACGTCCTTCCCGGGCCCGGCAGGTCAGCGGGCGAGCAGGCCGTTCGCCGCGGCGATCTCCTCGATGTCGGCCGGGGTCCCGGACATGATGGCGCGGACGTGCTCGGTGACGAGCTCGACCGGCCAGTTCCACCAGGCCGCACGGAGCAGTCGCTCGACGTCGGCGCCCTCGAAGCGGCGCCGGATCGGACGGGCGGGGTTGCCGCCGACGATGGTGTACGGCTCGACGTCGGCGGTGACCATCGCACCGGCCGCGATGATCGCGCCGTCGCCGATCCGGACGCCGGGCAGGACAGTGGCGCCGAAGCCGAACCAGACGTCGTTGCCGATCACGGTGTCGCCCCGGCTGGGCAGGCCGGTGACGAGGTCGAGGGTCCGCTCGGTCCACTCGCCGCCGAACATCGTGAACGGGAAGGTGGACACGCCGATGGTCGGGTGGGCGGCGCCGGCCATCAGGAAGCGGGCCCCGGTGGCGATCGCGCAGTACTTTCCGATCACCAGCCGCTCGGGTCCGTAGGCGTAGAGGACGTTGCGTTCCTCGAAGCGGGCGGCCCCCTCGGGGTCGTCGAAGTAGGTGTACTCGCCGACCTCGATCCGCGGGTCGGTGACGAGCGGGCGCAGCAGGACGACCCGGTCGTGGCCGGCGAGCGGGTGCAGGGCAGTGGGGTCGGGAATGGCGGTGGCGGTCACGCAGACTCCTCTCGTAACGCGACCAAAGTCGCATTACGATGAGCATGGCACGGCCGCCACACCACAGCAAGCCTTAACGCGACTGGAGTCGACTTTGAACGAGAACACCCCGGAGCCGACCCACCCCGCGACGACCCACCCCGCCACCACCGCACACCCCGCGGCGACTCACCTCGAAACGACCCACCCCGAGCGCCGCACCCCGACCCCGCGCCCCGGCGGCCGCAGCGCCCGGGTCCGGGAGGAGGTGGTCGCCGCCACACTCGCCGAGATCACCGAGAAGGGGTACGACGGACTCACCGTCGAGGCGGTCGCGAGCCGCTCCGGCGTCCACAAGGCGACGCTGTACCGACGGTGGAACGGCGTGGACGGCCTGGTCGCGGACGCCCTGACCGCCTCGGCCGACCAGCCCTGGCCGCTGCCCGACACCGGCGACCTCCGCGAGGACCTCCGCCTGATCACCCGGGAGGTGTTCACCGTCTTCACCGATCCCGGCCTGGGGGCCACCCCCACCGCCCTGATCTTCGCCGCCCAGCGCTCCGACACCGGCGCGGCCGCCCTGCGCGCCTTCTTCGCCTCCCGCCACCGCCAGGCCGCCGAGGTCGTCGAACGAGCCGTCGCCCGCGGCGAACTGCCCATCGGAACGGACGGTGCCGAGGTGGTCCGGGCCGCCACCGCCCCGCTCTACTACCGGCTGTTCGTCACCGGCGAGCCGCTGGACGCCCGCACCGCCGAACGGGCCGCCGACGCCGCCGCGCTGGCCGCCCGCACCGGGCTGTTCACTCCCGCACCCCCCGCCAACCCCGTTCCCCCGGAGGCCTCCTGACCCTCCACCCGCCCGACGGAACCCGAACCCCACCGCCCCCTACCGGATCGCCGCCCCGGCGTGGATGATGGCGCCATGCCAACCCTGCCGTCCACCACCCCCCGGAAGGCCCGTCCCGTGAAGCGCGCACCCTGGGCCCTGCTCGCCGTCGCCACCGTCCTCCCGCTCACGGCGAGCACCGGCACCGCCGTCGCGGACGCCCCGCCGCCCGCGCCCGCCTGCGCCTACACCCCCGCGGTGCCGGCCGACAACTTCAAGGGCATCCCGGTCTTCGACGCCGAGAAGGCCGCCCAGCCCTACCGCGCCACCCTGCGCACCAGCCAGGGCGCGATCACCTTCCAGGCGTTGACCGACAAGGCGCCCTGCACCACCTTCTCGTTCCGCTTCCTCGCCGAGCACGACTACTTCGACCGCAGCCACTGCCACCGCCTCACCACCCAGCGGCTCTACGTCCTGCAGTGCGGCGACCCGACCGGAACGGGCAGCGGCGGGCCCGGCTACTCCTTCCCGGACGAGAACCTGACCGGCGCCACCTACCCGGCCGGCACCGTGGCGATGGCCAACGCCGGCCCGAACACCAACGGCAGCCAGTTCTTCTTCGTCTGGAAGGACACCAAGCTCTCCCCCGCCTACACCCCCTTCGGCCGGATCACGGCGGGCCTGGACGTGCTGCAGAAGATCGCCGCGGGCGGCGAGGACGACCAGAACAACCCCGGCGACGGCTTCCCCACCCTCCCCGTGAACATCCGCCACGTGAAGATCAGCACCCGCTGACCGCGGGCCCACCGCCCACGCCGCTCCGTGCGTCGGCAACGCCTCCCGTACGGTGGCAGCACCAACGACACCGCACGGGAGCAGCGCGCATGGACGACCGGATCTGGGAGAGCGTGGACCACCTCGTCGCGTGGCTCGACGAGCAGGGCACGCAGTCGCCCCGGGAGGAGCGCCTGCTGCGGATCCTCAAGCTCTCCGAGGAGGTCGGCGAGGTCGGCGCCGCGGTGATCGGCGCCACCGGCCAGAACCCGCGCAAGGGCGTCACCCACAGCTGGGAGGACGTCCAGCACGAGCTCTGCGACGTCGTCTTCACCGCCCTCGTCGCCCTCCGGACGCTCACCCCCGACGCGGCCCGGGTCTTCGCCGACCGCCTCGCCTACGTCGAACAGCGCTCCGCCGCCTCCCGCCGCCCGGCCGACGGGGAGCGGAAGACGGCGGAGGAGACGCCCTGAGGCCCTGGAAAGGGCCTGAAAGTTGCCCGGGGGAAGACCGGGGAAAGCCCCTGGGACCCGCTACGCGTTGGGCGCGACCCTCGCGAGGCCGTTGATGATGCGGTCCATCGCGTCGCCGCCCTGCGGGTCGGTGAGGTTGGCGAGCATCTTGAGGGTGAAGCGCATCAGCATCGGGTGGCTGAGGCCGCGCTGGGTGGCGAGCTGCATCACCTTGGGGTTGCCGATGAGCTTCACGAAGGCGCGGCCCATCGTGTAGTAGCCGCCGTAGATGTCCTTGAGGACGCGCGGGTAGCCCTGCAGGGCACGCTCGCGCCCGGTCTCGGTGACCCGGGCGTGGGCCTGGACGATGACGCCGGCGGCGATCTGGCCGGATTCCATCGCGTAGGCGATGCCCTCGCCGTTGAACGGGTTGACCATGCCGCCCGCGTCGCCGACGAGCAGCAGGCCGCGAGTGTAGTGCGGCTGCCGGTTGAAGGCCATCGGCAGCGCGGCGCCGCGGATCGGGTCGGTCATGTTCTCGGGGGTGTAGCCCCACTCCTCCGGCATGCCGGCGCACCAGGCCTTGAGCACCTCGCGCCAGTCGAGTTCGCCGAACGCCGGCGAGGAGTTGAGGATGCCGAGGCCGACGTTGGAGGTGCCGTCGCCCATGCCGAAGACCCAGCCGTACCCGGGCAGCTGCTTGCGCTGGCCGCCGCGGGTGTCCCACAGCTCCAGCCAGGACTCCAGGTAGTCGTCGTCGTGGCGCGGCGAGGTGAAGTACGTCCGGTAGGCGACGCCCATCGGGCGGTCCTCGCGGCGGTGCAGGCCCATGGCGAGCGAGAGCCGGGTGGAGTTGCCGTCGGCGGCGACCACCAGCGGGGCACGGAAGGTGACCGGCCGCTTCTCGTCGCCGAGCTTGGCGGTGACGCCGACGATCCGGCCGGTGCGCTCGTCCAGGACGGGCCCGCTGACGTTGCAGCGCTCGTAGAGCCGGGCCCCGGCCTTCTCGGCCTGACGGGCGAGCAGCTCGTCGAAGTCGGCGCGCTTGCGGACCAGGCCGTAGTCGGGGAAGGCGGACAGCTCGGGCCAGTCCAGCTCCAGCCGGACGCCGCCGCCGATGATGCGCAGGCCCTTGTTGTGCAGCCAGCCGTTCTCGGTGGAGACGTCGATTCCCATGTCCACCAGCTGCTTGGTGGCGCGGGGGGTGAGGCCGTCGCCGCAGACCTTCTCGCGCGGGAACGCGGTCTTCTCCAGCAGCAGCACGTCCAGCCCGGCCTGGGCGAGGTAGTACGCGGTGGTGGACCCGGCCGGGCCCGCGCCGACCACGATGACGTCGGCCGTGCTCTCGACCGGGCTGTCCGGCTTCGTCAGATCGGCTGCGGTCTCGGACACGGTGGACACTCTCCTGGAGCTGCGGCTGTGGGGACGGCGGCTTCTGTCTCCGGCAGTCTAGTTCCGTCCCCGCCGCCGGAAACGACCGCGCCCCCACCCCGCCGGTGCGGCGGCTACCCGACCTTGTACGCCCGGTGCAGTGCGACGATGCCGCCGGTGAGGTTGCGCCAGGCGACCTTGGACCAGCCGCTCTCCTGCAGCCGGGCCGCCAGCTCGGGCTGGTCGGGCCAGGACCGGATGGACTCGGCGAGGTACACGTACGCGTCCGGGTTGCTGCTGACCGCGGTGGCGACCGGCGGCAGGGCGCGCATCAGGTACTCGGTGTAGACCGTCCGGAACGGCGTCCAGGTCGGGGTGGAGAACTCGCAGATCACCAGCTTGCCGCCGGGCTTGGTGACGCGCTGCATCTCGCGCAGCGCCGCGTCGGTGTCCTGGACGTTGCGCAGCGCGAAGGAGATCGTCACCGAGTCGAAGGTGCCGTCCGCGAACGGCAGCCGGGTGGCGTCGCCGGCGGTGAGCGCCAGCTCGGGGTGGCGGCGCTTGCCCTCGACGAGCATGCCGACGGAGAAGTCGCACGGGACGACCTGCGCGCCGGCCTCGGCGAAGGGCAGCGAGGAGGTGCCGGTGCCGGCCCCGAGGTCGAGCACGAGGTCCCCCGGTCCGGCGGCCACCGCCTCGGCCACCGCCCGGCGCCAGGCGCGGGCCTGGCCGAGGGACAGCACGTCGTTGGTGCGGTCGTACTTGGCCGCGACGTCGTCGAACATGGCGGCGACTTCGTGCGGCTGCTTGTCCAGAGAGGCTCGGGTCACGCACCCATTGTTCACCCTGGCGCCGACACCCCGACCAACGGGGCACGCCGCGGGACGTCCGCACCCGCCGGACGGGCCCGTCAGGGCGGCCCTCCCGCGCAGGCCCCGCCCGGCCCCGCCGCACGCCCCCGCGCCCAGCGGCCCCGCCCCTCCACGCCCAGCGACCCCCGCCCGCCCCGTCAGTGCTGCGCGCGCCGCCCGCCCGCGCGCCGTCGACGCCGGGAGCGCTTGCCGTGGGTTATCGCGGGCATGCCGTCGGCCAGCGCGCCGGTCGCCAGTGCGACGGTGGTGGCCAGCCGGCCCTGCCCGGCGCGGACCGCGAGGGCCCGCCGGTGCCGCCGGATGCGCAGCACGCAGATCACGAACATCCCGACCGCGACCGGCACGCTGAACCGGGCCAGGCCGACGCCGACCGGCTGCGGGTAGGTGTCGCCGCAGATCCGCACGGCGCCCGGGTCGTCGGCGGCGTGCTCCAGGCAGATCGGGTCGCCGAGCTTGGCGCCGTCGGCGAGCGGCAGCGCGGCCGCGGTGTGCGACTGGCCGGCCGCCCGGTAGCTGACGGCGCTGTAGGAGCCGCCGCCGGTGGGGAGCTGGGTGACGACGCCTTCGACCCTCACCGGGTGGGCGCCGATCCGGTCGGCCTGGTCGGCCTGGCGCCAGCCGAGCAGGCACATGCCGACGGCCAGCACGGCGCTGAGCACGGCGGTGAGGTACCAACCACGGCCCAACCGCGGGGATCGCGGCGGGGGGACGGTCGCGGATCGCATGGTTCCTGTCCTGGCTTGCCTTCGGGGCCTGGGACGTGGCCCCGCCACCCGCGGGCACGGGCGGTAGGTGGTGAGGGTACGGAGTGAGCTGTCCGGGATCGTATCCGCTGGCGGGCCCTCAGGTCACGGCGAAGGGGGAATCACCCCGCAGGGTGGACAGTGGAGTTCGGCGGCACACGAAGGAAGTCCCTTGCGCCGCACGGAAGTCCGGCTACCGGCGAGTACGCCGCCCGGTCCCGGCCCGGTTCAGCGCCGCCGGTACACCAACCGCCCGCCCAGCACGGCGGCCAGGCAACCGCCCGGCGACGGTGGGGCGAAGCCCTCCCCAACGGCCGGGAACACCGCGAAGTCGGCCCGGCCGCCCGCCGCCACCCGGCCGTGCACGGCCGCCGCGAGCGGCAGCACCGCCAGCGGGTCCAGCGGGCCGTCCGCCGGGTCCATCGCGTCCGGGGCGCCCGGCAGCGCGACCAGCCCGGAGCGCGCCACGGCCGTGCGCGCCGCGGCCCGCTCGAACGGCCCGGCCACCGCCGTCACCCCGAATCCGAGCATCCGTTGCAGCCCGCGCCGGGCGCTCGCGCCGCAGCGCCCCTCGTCGAGGGAGCCCGTCAGCCCGTCCGCGACCGGCTCGACGCCGATCTCCTCGCGCGGGTCCGGGTGGTAGGCGTGTTCCAACAGGCGGTGCCCGTACGGGTTGCGCAGCCCCGGCGTGAGCACCGCGGCGCCCCAGTCCCGCAGTCGCGCCCCCGGGTGCGCGGCGGCCAGTTCCCGGTACGGTCCGACGGCCTCGACGCGGTCGTCGCGCACCAGCACCGCCCCGTCCGGGAGGGACGGGGCGGTGGGGTCGGCCGGGTCGGGCAGCACCAGGGCCGCCCGGTGCAGGGTCAGCACGGCGGTGCCCCGGGCCTCAGTTGTCCAGGATCTTCAGCTCGGGGTGCGCGGTGCCGCCCTCGATCGCCGTGGAGGCGATGTGCGAGGCGACCCGCGGGTCCACCGGGTCGTTGGCCGGGTCGTCCAGCACCCGCAGGTGCTCGTACGTGGTCGCGCGCTGCGCCGGGACGCGGTCGGCGGCCCGGATGAGGTGGATCAGCTCGGTGAGGTTGGAGCGGTGCTTGGCACCGGCCGCCGAGACCACGTTCTCCTCCAGCATGACCGAGCCGAGGTCGTCCGCGCCGTAGTGCAGCGACAGCTGGCCGGCCTCCTTGCCGGTGGTGAGCCAGGAGCCCTGGATGTGGGCGATGTTGTCGAGGAACAGGCGGGCGATCGCGATCATCCGCAGGTACTCGAAGACGGTGGCCTGCGTCGAGCCCTTCAGGTGGTTGTTCTGCGGCTGGTAGGTGTACGGGATGAAGGCCCGGAAGCCGCCGGTGCGGTCCTGCACGTCGCGGATCATCCGCAGGTGCTCGATCCGCTCGGCGTTGGTCTCGCCGGTGCCCATCAGCATGGTGGAGGTGGACTCCACGCCGAGGCCGTGCGCGGCCTCCATGATCTCCAGCCAGCGCTCGCCGGACTCCTTGAGCGGGGCGATCGCCTTGCGCGGCCGCGCGGGCAGCAGCTCGGCGCCGGCGCCGGCGAAGGAGTCCAGGCCGGCCCGGTGGATCCGGGTGATGGCCTCCTCGATCGAGACGCCCGAGATCCGGGCCATGTGGTCGACCTCGGAGGCGCCCAGGGAGTGGATCACCAGCTGCGGGAAGTCGGCCTTGATGGCCGAGAACGCGCGCTCGTAGTACTCCACGCCGTAGTCCGGGTGGTGGCCGCCCTGGAACATGATCTGGGTGCCGCCCAGTTCGACGGTCTCGGCGCAGCGGCGCAGGATCTCGTCGAGCTCGCGGGACCAGCCCTTGTCGCTCTTCGGCGGCACGTAGAAGGCGCAGAACTTGCACGCCGTCACGCAGACGTTGGTGTAGTTGATGTTGCGCTCGATGATGTACGTCGCGATGTGCTCGGTACCGGCGTAGCGGCGGCGGCGCACCGCGTCGGCGGCGGAGCCGAGCGCGTGCAGCGGCGCCGAGCGGTACAGCTCCAGCGCCTCCTCCGGGGTGATCCGGCCACCGCCGGCGGCCCGGTCGAGCACGGCCTGCAGGTCGGTGCTGGGCGCATCGAGGGTGGTCGCTGCGAGCTCGGTCACCTGGCGGCCTTCTCTCTCTCGGATACTGCTGTTCTCGGCGCTGCCGACCCCTGGACGACGGGCGTCCGGGTACGGCCGAACCAGCCTACGCCAGGCCTTTCGAGCGTCCGCGTCAGCCCGCTGCCCCGTCGGCCCCGCGCAGCGTGGCGGCCGGGTTCCCGGCCGCCGGGTCGGCGGAGGTGCAGCGGATCGTGCCGTCGCCCTGCGGGGTGAGCGTCTCCGCGTTCGCGCCGCCGCGCTCAGCCGACCGGCAGCTCCGCCGGTTCCAGCAGCCGCACCGCGACGTCGGGCGCGAAGCCGCTGTCGTGCGCGACCCGGCGGGCGAACTCGGCGACGCCGGCCAGCTGCCGCTCGCCGAGCGAGAAGTCGAGCGCCTGGCTGAAGTACCGCTCCAGCACGTCCGCGCCGAAGGCCTCCCAGCGGGCGGCCTGTTCGGCGACCTTGGCGGCCTCGACCAGCGAGAGGTCGCGGGACTCCAGGAAGGCCCGGTGCACGGCCACGGTCAGTTCCGGGCGGCGCTCGGCGAACTCGCGGCGCACGGCCCAGACGGCGAAGACGAACGGCAGGCCGGTCCACTCCTTCCACATCGCGCCGAGGTCGTGGACGGTCAGTCCGAGGTCGGCGGCCTGGCCGAGGTAGGCGCGCAGCGCCGGGTCGCCGATCAGGACGGCGGCGTCGGCCTCGGCGAGCATCGAGCTGAGGTCGGGCGGGCAGCTGAAGTAGTCGGGGCGGACGCCCTCGCGTTCCTCCAGCAGCAGCCGGGCGAGCCGGACGGAGGTGCGGCTGGTGGAGCCGAGGGCAACGCGGCGGCCGTCCAGGTCGGCGAGCGGCACCTTGCTGACGATGAGGCAGGACATCACCGGGCCGTCGCTGCCGACCGCGATGTCGGGCAGGAGCAGCAGGTCGTCGGCGTTGCGCAGGTACTCCACGCAGGTGATCGGACCGATGTCCAGCGAGCCGTCGACGAGCTGGTCGCTCAGCTTCTCCGGGGTGTCCTTGGTGAGGTCGAGGTCCAGCAGGTTGCCGGTCCTGGCGAGGCCCCAGTAGAGGGGGACGCAGTTCAGGAACTGAATGTGGCCGACGCGCGGCCTCACCGGGGTGTGTTCCCGGGACTCCCGCGCCTGTCCGTCCGGTGCTGCCACTGCGCCGCTCCCTTGTGCTGTTCGTGCGCTTTCCCGCAGCGTATGCCCGCTGTTCGGAAAGGCCTGCACCGGGCACCCGACACGCGCTCGCGGGGCCCTGCGCACCCGTCCCCGGGGCCCCACGACACGCGCCGTGGGGGCCGCAGTTCACCCCTGGTCGTCACAGCGACCGCATGCTAGCGTTGCCCTCAGTTGCAGTTTGATTCCCCTTGCAGTACTTGAAGCCTGCGGAGCATGTAACCGCGGGCTTTTTGTAGTTTTTCAGCAATATCGAAAAACTTCGGACTCGTCCGGAGGCAGGGCGATCAGCGCAGCGGACCGGGTGCCACACGGTGTGGCCCCGACACGTCCCTCGCAAGGAGAACGGCATGGCCACGGGAACCGTCAAGTGGTTCAACGCTGAGAAGGGCTTCGGCTTCATCGCCCAGGAGGGCGGCGGCCCCGACGTCTTCGTCCACTACTCCGCCATCAACGCGAGCGGCTTCCGCTCGCTGGAGGAGAACCAGGCGGTGAACTTTGACGTCACCCAGGGCCCGAAGGGCCCGCAGGCGGAGAACGTCACCCCTATCTGACCATCCTCTGATGTTCTGATCGCTCGGGACCCCACCGGGTCCGTCGGCGGCTCCCGACAGCCGTCACCATGAGCACAAGAGCAACACCCAAGGGGGCCCGCCCGCCCGGCGGGCCCCCTGCCTTTTCCCGGCCGCCGCCCGGAGAGTGCGCCGCCCCGCCGGGGAGAGCAGCACCCGGAGAGCAGCGCCCGGGCCCCGCACGCGGCACACCCAAGGCTCCGCCCCCGCACCGTTCGGTGCGGGGGCGGAGCCTTGTCGTCGAGCCGGCGGGGATCAGGCGGCGGCAGCGGCCTTCGCGGAGGCCTGCGCCGGGACGACGGCCGACGGGGCGTCCTCCTCGTACAGGTCACCGGAGGGCCGGTTGTAGGCGGCGACGTCGAGGATCTTCTCCCGCGAGGCCACCAGGACCGGCACCAGCACCTGGCCCGCGACGTTGGTCGCGGTGCGCATCATGTCGAGGATCGGGTCGATGGCGAGCAGCAGGCCGACGCCCTCCAGGGGCAGGCCCAGGGTGGAGAGGGTCAGCGTCAGCATGATGATCGCGCCGGTGAGGCCCGCGGTGGCGGCCGAGCCGACGACCGAGACGAAGGCGATCAGCAGGTAGTCCCGGATGCCGAGGTCGATGTTGTAGACCTGGGCGACGAAGATCGCGGCGATCGCCGGGTAGATCGAGGCGCAGCCGTCCATCTTGGTGGTGGCGCCGAACGGGACGGAGAAGGACGCGTACTCGCTGGGGACGCCGAGGCGCTCGGTGACGCGGCGGGTGACCGGCAGGGTGCCGACCGAGGAGCGCGAGACGAAGGCCAGCTGGATGGCGGGCCAGGCGCCCTTGAAGAAGTTGACCGGGTTGAGGCCGGCGGCGAACTTGAGCAGCAGCGAGTAGACGACGAACAGCACCAGCGCGCAGCCGACGTAGATGTCGAGGGTCAGCGTGGCGAAGGGCTTGAGCAGGTCCCAGCCGTACTTGGCGACGGACTTGCCGATCAGGCCGAGGGTGCCGAGCGGGGAGAGCCGGATGACCCACCACAGGGCGGTCTGGGTCAGCTCCAGGACGGACTCGCTGAGCTTGAGGACCGGCTCGGCCTTGCTGCCGAGCTTGATGATCGCCGCGCCGACCACGACCGCCATGAAGACGATCTGCAGCACGTTCACCTTGGCGAAGGCGTCGACGATATTGGTCGGGAAGATCCCGGTCAGGAAGTCGATCCAGGTGCCCTTGGAGTCGAGCGCCTTGAGGCCGTCGGTCTTGAGGTTGGTGCCCTGGCCGGGGTTGGTCAGCAGGCCCAGGCCCAGGCCGACGGCCACCGCGATCAGCGAGGTGATCATGAACCAGAGCAGCGTCCGGGTGGCCAGGCGGGCCGCGTTGGTGACGTTGCGCAGGTTGGCGACGCTCACCACGATCGCGGTGAACACCAGCGGCGGGACGGCCAGCTTGAGCAGCTGGACGAAGATCTTGCCGATCGTCTCCAGGGTGGTGGCCAGCCAGGAGATGTCGGCGGCGCGGGCCAGGTAGCCGAGGCCGACGCCGAGCAGCAGGCCGCCGACGATCTGGACCCAGAACGGGGTCTTGCGGATTCTCGCGAGCACGGACGGCGACGGGGTCGCCTCGGGCGCTGTGGACATGACGGTGCGGCTCCGGGGGAGGGCGTTGCTGACGGTGGGGTGTGGCGGAGGAGGCGGCACGGCGCGCGGGCCGGGCGGGGAGGTCCCGGCCCCCGGTCAGGGGCGTGCCGCCGGGATACAGCTCATGGCGCGACAACGGCGCGGGCTGTCCACAGCACCGGTCAGAGCGCACGGGCGGGCGGCGCCGGGCAGCGAGCCCCGGCCGTGCTTCCGCGATGCGTCTGAGGTGGTCATGGCCGACACATTAGCAGTAAAGGTTTGAGATGTTCAAAGTAGTTGTTTGAGGTTGGGGTGAGATCCGGACACGAACGAAGCTGACGCGCCATCAGATCACCCCGACCGGCCCGATTGACCGCTGAGCGGTTATACGTATAACTTTGGCGGCGTCCCCGCCCCCGCCTGCCCAGACCGGAGAAGACGCCCGATGGGCTACCTCGCCCTGCTCCGCGCCCCCCATGTCAGCCGCCTGCTCCTCGGCACCCTGCTCGGCCGCCTGCCCGCCGGCATGACCGCCCTGGTGATCGCCCTCGCCCTGCGCGAGGCCGGCGCGCCGTACGGGCGGATCGGGCTGGCCACCGCCGCGTACGCGATCTCCGCCGCCGTCGGCGGGCCGGTGCTCGGGCGGATCGTGGACCGCACCGGGCAGCCGCGCGTCCTGCTCGCCTCCGCCGTGCTCGCCGGCGGCGGGTACACGCTGCTCGCCCTCGCCCCCGGCTCCGCGGTCGCCGCCCCGCTCGGCGCCGCGATCGCCGGGCTCGCCATGCCCCCGCTCGAACCCTGCCTGCGCTCGCTCTGGCCGGACGTGGTGGAGGAGGAGCAGCTCGACACCGCCTACGCCTTCGACTCCGCCTCCCAGCAGATCCTCTACGTGGCCGGCCCGCTGGCCGTCGCCGGGATCGCGGGCCTGTTCAGCCCGGTCGCCGCGCTCTGGGTGGCCGCCGGGCTCGGACTGGCCGGCGCGCTGATCGTGGCCACCACCGCCCCGGCCCGGGCCTGGCGCGCCCCGGCCCGCGCGCACTCCGCCGGACTGCTCGGCCCGCTGCGCTCCCCCGGCCTGGTGCTGCTGCTGGTCGGACTGGCCGGGGCCGGCTGGGCGGTCGGCGCGCAGAACGTGCTGTTCATCGCCTACGCCGAGCACCACACCGGCGCCCTGCCGGGCGGCGCGGGCACCCTGCTGGCGCTGGCGGCGCTCGGCGGCCTGCTCGGCGCGCTCGCCTACGGCGCGGTGAAGTGGCGCAGCAGCACCGCCACCCGCACCTGGGTCATGGCGCTCGCGATGGCCGCGTCCTACCTGCCGCTGGTGCTGCTGCCCGGGCCGTACCCGATGGCCGCGCTGGCCTTCCTCTCCGGGATCGGGCTGGCGCCGCTGCTGGCGGCGGCGTTCGTGCTGGTCGCCGAGCTGGCGCCGACCGGGACGGTGACCGAGGCGTTCGCCTGGCTGGTGACGCTGTTCGCGACGGGCAACTCGCTCGGCTACGCGGTGTCCGGCAACCTGGCCGAGGACTCGCTGCGGCCGGTGGCGCTGTGCGCGGCGGGCGGGATAGCGCTCGGCGGCCTGGTGCTGTTCGGTGCCCGGCGCTGGTTCCACCCGGCGCCGCTGGCGCCGTCGGTGCGGCCGGTGCCGGTGGGCTGAGGCCCCCCGCAGACGACCGCGCCCGCCGGGGTCTGGCCGGCGGG
Organism: Kitasatospora sp. NPDC086801; assembly: GCF_044745805.1. NCBI lineage: Bacteria > Bacillati > Actinomycetota > Actinomycetes > Kitasatosporales > Streptomycetaceae > Kitasatospora > Kitasatospora sp. NPDC086801. The sequence goes on along the minus strand of NZ_JBIVAX010000019.1, from coordinate 111,079 downwards.
CGCGGTCTTTCGTTCTCCCCTACCTACTCACTGCGTCGCATCCCGTACCCACTCACCGCGTCGCGTCCCGTACCTGCTCACCGCGTCGCGTCCCGCCCCTTCGCGCCGACCGCCGGCGCGGTGGAGGAGCGCAGCACCAGAGAGGTGGCCAACGGCGGGACGGGCGACACCCGCTCCCCGCGCAGCAGGCCCGCCAGCGCCGCCGCGCCGACCCGGCCCAGCTCCTCGCCGGGCAGGTCCACGGTGGTCAGCGGCGGGGCCAGCAGCGCGGCCACCGCGACGTTGTCCATGCCGACCACCGACAGGTCGGCCGGCACCCGCAGCCCCAGCTCGGCGGCGGCCTGGTACACCCCGGAGGCGACCACGTCGTCGTCGCAGATCACCGCGTGCGGGCGGTCCGGGCGCTCCAGCAGGCGGTACGCGACGCTCCGCGCGGCCGGCTGACCCTCGTTCAGGCTCACGCCCAACTCCACGACATCCAGGCCGAGTTCGGTGGCGGCCCGCTCGAACGCGGCCTGCCGCACCCGGAACGTGTACGCGGAGTGGGTGGAGCGCAGCCGCCCGATCCGGCGGTGGCCGAGCCCGGCCAGGTGCTCGACGGCGGCGCGCATCCCGCCCGCCACGTCGAGTTCGACGGTCGGCCGGGCCCGGTCGGTGCCCGGGTCGGCGTCGAGGAAGACGGCCGGGGTGTCGGCGGGCAGCTCGCCGAGCTGGCTGTCGTCCGGGGAGCAGATCAGCAGGCCGTCGAAGCGGCTGGTGGTGGCGGCCTCGGCGAGGGTCGCGCTCCCCCAGCCGGAGCTGACCACGACCGCCAGGCCGTGCCGGCCGGCCTCCTCGTGGACGCCCTCCAGCACCCGGCCGAAGAACGGGCCGAGGATGTTCGGCACCGCCAGCAGGATCATCCCGCTACGGCCGAGCCGCAGCTGCCGGCCGGCCGCCTGCGGGCGGTAGCCGAGGCTGCGGGCGGCCTCCCTGACCCGCTCCCGGGTGGCGTCGGAGACCCGGCGGCCGGCCTCGGCGCCGGAGAAGACCAGCGAGACGGTGGCCTGGGAGACCCCGGCGAGCCCGGCCACGTCCCGGCCGGTGGGCCGACGCACCGGGGCCGGCCAGGTGCCGGCCTCACCCTCGGCGGGCGACCCGGGCGTCCCGGGTGACCCCGGCGGCGGACCGGCCGGTCCGGGGGCGGGGGCGACGGGGGCGGAAGCCGAGGAAGCGGAGTCGGAGGGCTCCGAGGCTGCGGAGTCGGGCACGGCGGCTGCGGTCGCGGGTCCGGCCGGGGTCAGCTCTGCCTGGCGGCGGACGTCCGGGCGGCCTCGTCGACGGCGTCCTCCTCGGCGTTCTGCGCGGCGATCCGCTCGGCGGTGCGGCTGCGCAGGCCGGAGACCTTGGTGGTGATCTGGGCGGACATGTCGTCGCGCTGACGGCTCAGCAACACGTAGCTGAGCGGCGCGGACGCGATCGCGGCCAGCAGGAACAGGAAGATCACGCCCGCCTGGCCGCTGACCGGGATGACCTTGAAGTGCCCGAGCAGCAGGGCGACCAGCAGGCAGCCGAGGAAGATGCTGACCCGCAGGGAGGTGTAGCGGAGCGTGGCGTGCGACTTCTCCTGGCCGGTGCTGCTCACGGGAACACGTCCTTTTCACTGGTCTGGGCGGGGGCCGGTCTCCCAGTGAAGCATGCCTGACGGGCGGGGCGGGGAAGGGGGCGCCCGTCCCCCCGCCCCGCCGCCGCCCGACCGACCTGCGGATCAGCGCAGGCCGAGCCACATGGTGATGTCGTCGCGGTCGTCCCCGGGGGCGACCCGGATCGCGGCCGGCACCCGGCCGACCTCCCGGTAGCCGCAGCGGGTGTAGAAGCGCTCCAGGCCCTGGCCCCCGCGCGCGGTCAGCCGCAGGCTCTCCAGGCCCCACTCCCGGGCCATCCGCTCGGCCTCGGCGAGCAGCCGGACGCCGTAGCCGCGGCCCTGGCAGTCGGGGTGCACCATGACCCGCCTGAGCATCCGCCAGTGCTCCATCAGGTCGAAGCGCATCGACTCGAAGAAGAGGACCCCGACCAGTCGGCCGGTATCGCTCTCGTGGGCCACCAGCAACCGGTCCGGGCCGTCCGGTTCGACCCCGGCGAACTGGTGCTCGGCGGTGGCCCGGACCTCGTCCTCCGTCACCGGCGCCACGAAGCCGACCGCGCCGCCGGCGTTGGTGACGTCGGCCCACAGCCGGACGACGGCGGTGCGCAGGTCGGGGTCGAGCTTCGGGTCCAGGGTGAAGGTGAGCGCCATGGTCGCGGAGCCTAGCCCTCCGGTCCGACAGCCCCGGCCCGTCCTACGACAGTGCCGGGACGGGCTGGTCCGGCCGTCCGGTGCGCAGCGCCAGGCAGAGCCCGACCGCGACCGCGCACAGGGCGCCGGCGCCGTACCAGGTGAGGTCGTAGTTCCCGAGCGCGTCGCGGGCCAGGCCCGCCAGCCCGGCGACGACGGCCGCGCCGATCTGGTGGCTGGCCAGCACCCAGCCGAAGACGATCGGGGCGTCCTCGCCGAAGTGCCGGCGGCACAGCGCGACGGTCGGCGGCACGGTGGCCACCCAGTCCAGGCCGTAGAAGATGACGAACGCCAGGATCGGCGGCTGCAGCGAGCCGGCCAGCAGCTGCGGCAGCAGGAGCAGCGAGATCCCGCGCAGCCCGTAGTAGGTGACCAGCAGGATCCGGGAGTCGACCCGGTCGGTGAGCCAGCCGCTGAAGATGGTGCCGGCCACGTCGAAGACGCCGATCAGGGCGAGCAGGCCGGCCGCGGTGGTCACCGGCATGCCGTGGTCGTGGGCGGCCGGGATGAAGTGGGTGCCGACCAGGCCGGCGGTGGTGGCGCCGCAGATCGCGAAGGAGGCGGCCAGCAGCCAGAACGCCCGGCTCCGGGCGGCGTCCCGCAGCACCCGCAGCGAGCGGGTCAGGGCGCGGCCGTCGGCGGCGCGGGCCGGGGGCTCCTCGGTCGCGCCGTACGGGAGCAGGCCGAGGTCGGCGGGCCGCTCGCGCATCAGCAGCAGGACGGGGACGGCGACCGCGCTGGCCGCGAGCGAGACCACGACCACCGCCGAGCGCCAGCCGTGGTGCTCGACCAGCCAGGCGCCGACCGGCAGGAAGACCAGGTTCCCCGCCGCCCCGGCGGCGGTCAGCACACCGGTGACCAGGCCCTGGCGGGCCCGGAACCAGCGGCCGGTGATGGTGGTGGCGAAGGCGCCGGCCATCGAGCCGCTGCCCAGGCCCACCAGCACGCCCCAGCAGAGCACCAGTTGCCAGGGTTCGCGCATCAGCATGGTGAGCCCCGAGCCGACCGAGATGGTCAGCAGCGCGCAGACCACCACCAGGCGCACGCCGAAACGGTCCATCAGGGCGGCGGCGAAGGGGGCGGTGAGGCCGTAGAGGGTCAGGTTGACGGAGGTGGCGCTGGATATCGTCCCGAGCGACCAGCCGAACTCGTTGTGCAGGGCGTCCATCATCAGGCTGGGCGTGGACCGGAAGCCGGCCGAGCCGAGCAGGACCAGCAGCGAGACACCGGCCACCACCCAGGCGTAGTGCACCCGGAACCGGGCCGGGCGGGCGGGGCGGGCGGGTCCTTCGGGGGCGGGGGCGGGGGCGGGGGCGAGGACGTTGCGTTCGGTCACGCGGACGAGTGTCCCGAAGCGGCGGGGCCGCGACGAGTGGCCTGAATGACAGCTTTCGCAAGAATCGGGCCACGGCCCCGGCGTACCCTGGCCCGAACCCGCCCAACCGGCCCGAACCGGCCCACTAGGCCCGCGCGGCCCACCGGCTCTGACCGCCACACCACCGAAGGGGAACGGCATGACCCACCTGGTCGCGGTACTCGCCCTCGACGGCGTGATCGCCTTCGAACTCGGCATCCCCGCCCGCATCTTCGGCGGCGCCAAGGACCCGGCCGGACGGCCGCTCTACGAGGTCGCCACCTGCACCCTGGACGGCCGGCCGATCGCCACCAGCGCGGACTTCCGGATCGCCGTCGACCACGGGCCCGAACTGCTGGAGCGGGCCGACACGGTGGTGATCCCGGCCTCCGCCGACTCCAGCCCGGCCACCGTCGACGCCTCCTTCACCCCCGAACTGGCCGCGGCGCTGCGCCGGATCCGGCCCGGCACCCGGCTGATGTCGATCTGCACCGGCTCCTTCCTGCTGGCCGCCGCCGGGCTGCTCGACGGCCGCCCGGCCACCACCCACTGGCGCTACACCCGGCGCTTCGCCGAGCTGTACCCGAAGGTGCGGCTGGACCCGGACGTGCTGTACACCGACGACGGCGACGTCCTCACCTCCGGCGGGGTGGCCGCCGGGGTGGACCTGTGCCTGCACGTGGTCCGCCGCGACCACGGCAGCGCGGTGGCCAACGCGGTGGCCCGCAACTGCCTGGTGCCGCCGTGGCGCGAGGGCGGCCAGAAGCAGTACGTCGAGGCCCCGAGCCCGGTGGACACCACCGGCCACGGCACCGCCGCCGTCCGCGCCTGGGCGCTGGAACACCTGGACCGGCCGCTGGCGCTGCGCCAGCTCGCCGACCGGGCGGGCATGAGCGTGCGGACCTTCACCCGGCGCTTCCGCGAGGAGACCGGCGCCAGCCCCGGGAAGTGGCTCACCGTGCAGCGCACCGAGCGGGCCCGGCAACTGCTGGAGCGCACCGACCTGACGATCGACCAAGTCGCCCGGGAGTCCGGATTCGGCACCGCCGCCTCGCTCCGGCTGCAACTGCGCGGTCGGCTGGACGTCGCCCCGAGCGCCTACCGGCGGACCTTCCGCACCGTCCCCGGGTGACCTCGCACGGCTCCGGACCGCTTCCGGGCGGCTTCCGGACGGCTTGCGGGCGGCTTGCGGACCGCTCCCGGACGGCTTCGCCGGGTTTCCGGACGATCCTCGGCCGGACGGCTCTCGGCCGAGTGGCCGGAAAGCGCCGTAGTACGACGGCGGATCGGACGACGGCCGACCGCGTGCACCCCGAGCACGACGCGGCCAGCCGCCATCCAATCGCGACGCGCGAGCCCTGAACCCGCGCCGCGCCCTCCGCACTCGCCAAGGAGCGCCCGCGACCGGCAGTCCACGGCCCCCTGCTGGCGTGGTCCCCCTGGACAACAGCACCGCGGCGGCGTTCGGGCGTCCCCTCGGCGTCCCCTCACAAACGGAGAGCCGCACCCAAGCGTGATCAGTCGGATACGTCACGTCAATGGGTAGTCCGAAATTCGGAATGGTTGCGTCAGCTTTCGGCCGGTGATCTCCGCCGGCGATCACCGGCGGGATCGACCGCGTGATCACCGGCGTGGTCGGCGCGGCACCGACGCCGGTACCGGCAGCGGGCCGAACCGGCCCCGGGCTGCCGCTACTGCGCCAGCGCCGCCCAGTCCACGCCCGCCAGCGGGTCCGCCGGCCGGGCGTCCGCGCCGATCTCGCACCACACCCGCTTGCCCGAGCCGTCCGGGAACCAGCCCCAGCGCTCGCAGAGCAGCTCGACCAGCTCCAGGCCGCGCCCGTTGGTTGCGTCCTCGTCGGCCCCGGCGTGCCGCGGGCAGGGGGCCGCCCGGCTCGCATCGGCGACCTCCACCCGCAGCGGGCCGACCGGTTCGCCGCCCGCCTGGTCCTCCTCCACCGGCAGACAGAGCCGCAGCACCGCCGGACACCCGGTGTGCACCACGGCGTTGGTCACCAGCTCGGAGACCACCAGCACCACCGTCTCGGCGACCGGCGCATCCGGGTCCACCCCGTGGTTCAGCAGCCGCGAGCGCACCCACCGACGGGCCCGGCCGACCTCGGCGGGGTCGGCCTGCACCGCCAGCTGTACCTGAAGAACCTGCACCGCTCCACCACCCGCACTCGCAGTTCGGCCGTCGTCCCGATCGGGCCGGATCGTCCAGCCGGCGAACCCTCGTACCTCGCCCGGTGCCACCCGGGCCCTCGGCCGGGCTCCCGCCCGGCGCCCGCCCGACCTGTCGCGTCGGGCCGACTCGTCCGTCGCGCACCGGCCGCGACTCGAATACGCCTCAGGATGAGTGGGCGGACGGACCTCGGCAAGCGCTTCGGGCATATTCCAGCGATCGGGGGACAGCGCGGTGCATACTGTCCCGTTCACTCTCGCGAGCCTCGTACCGGCGCTCGTCCGGCCCGGGCCGACCCGCCGGTCCCGCAGTGGCGAACCTACCTCCGGACGCCCCGCGCACCCGGCCCGCCACTCGCGAACCACCCGTGCGACATATGTCCAACGGCCTTCGAACAGCGGCCTCCACGGGCCGCCCCGCGAACGGGCCGCCGGGCCGGGTGACGATCCGCAGGTCCGGGTTCCGTTCTTCCGGGAATGCTCCCGCCGCCGACCGGCCGCAAGATACCGTTGGGTACGCCAGCGAAACCCGGGCAGGAGGGTGGTTTCCCGATGGCCACCCCCGACCGCGCGCCGCGCTGGGACGAGCAGCTCCAACGCCGCCTCGCCCGCGGCGAGGAGACCGCGCTCGGCGAACTCTACGACCAGCTCGCGCCGATGGTGCACGGGCTGGCCGGGCGGATACTCGCCGACCAGGCCGCCGCCGCCCAGCTCACCCGGGAGATATTCGCCCACGTCTGGGAGCACCCCGAGGACTTCGACCCCGCCCAGGGCTCGCTGCGCTCCTGGCTCGGCGCGCTCACCCACCGCCGCGCGGTCGACCGGCTGCGGGCGCGGCGGGCCACCGAGCGGGTACCGGGCGGCCCGGGCAGCGGACTTGACGGCGGCGCGGGCGCGACCGAGGCGGAGATCCGCGTCGTGGCCACCGCCGCGCGCATGCAGTACGTGGTGGACTCCCTGCCCCAACCCCTGCGTGAGACCATCGCGGTGACGTACTACGACGGTCGCACCTACCAGGAGACGGCCCGGCTGCTCGGCATCAGCGAGCAGGCCGCCAAGCAGCGGATGCGGCTCGGCCTGGAACTGCTGGCCACCGAACTGGCCGAGGAACGCGCCCGCCACGACAAGCAGTGCGACCGCGAGGACGACCGGGACAGCCGGGACGACCGGGACGACGCACCCGGTCCGGACGACAGGGACGACGGGGACAGGGGCGCATGAGCGAGCTGAGCGAGCCCACCACCGAGGAGCGGCACGACGCCCTGCGCTCGCTGCTCGGCGCCTGGGCCCTCGGTGCCTGCCCGAGCCGTGACGCCGCCGAGGTGGAGCGGCACCTGCGCGCCTGCCGGGAGTGCGCCGAGGAGGCCGCCCGGCTGCGCGAGGCGGCCGGCTGGCTCGCCCTGGACGAACCGCTCGATCAGCCCGGCTCGCTGCGCCAGCAGGTGCTCGACTGATGCCTGGCCCGCCGCCCGGCCGAACTGCCCGTCCCCGCCTGGGGCGTGCCGTACACCGCGGAGACGGCCAAGCTCGACGCGCTGCTGCGCGACCTCGGCCCGGAGGAGTGGCAGGAGGTGGCCGACCTGCCGTGGCACGGCGGCACCGGGCGGCTGCGCCCGGCCGAGGTGCTGTGCCATCTCGCCGCCGTGGACGGCTATCTGGCGCTCGCCCTCGGCCTGCCCGACCCGGTACCGGCCGGCCCGGGCGCCGCCCCGGCCCCGGCCGCGCGGCGGGTGCCCCCGCAGGAACCGGCCGCGCGACCGCCGGCGCCCAGGGTCCCGCCCCGGGTCCCGCCGCAGGGCGGGCCGTACACCGGGATCGCCGAACGCACCGCCCGGCTGATCGCCGACCAGGCCGACCTCCCGCCGCAGTCGGTGCGCGCCCGGTGGCGGCGGCAGACCCACGACCTGGTGCGCACCGCCGCGCTCGCCCCGCAGGGCAACACCCCCGTCGACTACGGCTTCGCCGTGCTGCCGCTGCGCGACGCCTTCGTGGACCGCGCCTTCGAGTGCTACGTGCACGGCGAGGACGTGGCCCGCGCGGTCGCCTACCCGTACGACCCGCCGGTGCCCCAGCACCTGCGGCAGATGGTGGACCTGGCGGTCCGGATGGTCCCGCGGGCGCTGGCCGACCTGCGTGCCGCCCGCGCCACCCGCCCCGAGCCCGCCGGGGCACCGGCCCTCCCGCCCGCGGCGGGCCGGAACCAGGGCCAGGAGCAGGACCGGGAGCAGGACCGGGAGCAGGGCCGGGGCCGACGGCTGCGGCTGGTGATCGACGGCCCGGCGGCCGGCGAGTGGCTGATACCGCTGGACGGGCCGGAGTGGGGGCCGCCCGGCGGCGAGCCGGTGGCCTCGATGGTGCTGGACGGCCTGGAGCTCTGCCAGTTGGCCGCCGCGCACCGCGATCCGGACCGACTGCCGGTCGGCGAGCACGGCGACCGGGCCGCGATCCGCGAGGTGCTGCACGCCCTCCCGCTGCTGTCGCGGCCGTAGCGGCCGCACAACCGCCGTAACGGCCACAACGGCCGCAACCGCGTTACGCGAAGACCACCGTGCGGGTGCCGTTCAGCAGCACCCGGTGCTCGCTGTGCCACTTCACCGCGCGGGCCAGCGCCTGGCACTCGACGTCCCGGCCGAGCGCGACCAGCTGGTCCGGGGTGATGTCGTGGGTCACCCGGGCCACCTCCTGCTCGATGATCGGGCCCTCGTCGAGGTCGGCGGTGACGTAGTGCGCGGTGGCGCCGATCAGCTTCACGCCCCGGGCGTGCGCCTGGTGGTAGGGCTTGGCGCCCTTGAAGCTCGGCAGGAAGGAGTGGTGGATGTTGATCACCCGGCCGGACAGCGCGGTGCACAGCTGGTCCGAGAGCACCTGCATGTAGCGGGCCAGGACGACCAGTTCGACGTCCTCCTTGGCGACCAGGTCCAGCAGTTGCTGCTCGGCGTCGGCCTTGGTCTCCCGGGTCACCGGGATGTGGTGGAACGGGACGCCGTAGCTCTCGGTCAGGTCGCGCAGGTCGGTGTGGTTGGACACCACCGCGGCGATCTCCACCGGCAGGGCGCCGATCCGGGTGCGGTAGAGCAGGTCGTTCAGGCAGTGCCCGAACTTGCTGACCATGAGGACGATCCGCATCCGCTGCTCGGTCGGGTGGATCTGCCAGTCCATCTCGAACGAGGCGCCGATCGCGGCGAAGCTGGCCCGCAGCTTGTCGGCGGTGACGGGCTCGGCGGCGGAGAAGTGCACCCGCATGAAGAACAGCCCGCTGTCCCCGTCGCCGAACTGCTGGCTGTCGATGATGTTGCAGCCGGTCATGAAGAGGTAGCTGGAGACGGCGTGGACGATGCCCTGCTTGTCGGGGCAGGACAGCGTGAGGACGTACTGGGCGCTGGCCGGCTGCTGGTCCACTGGGGGTATCCCGTCCTGAGGTCGTGGCGTTTCTGGGTGGTCCAGCGTGTCACATCCTGGACAGTCGCCGCCCCGCTGCCCGTACTGCGGGACGGCACTGCCCAACGGCCCGGCCGCAGGCCCGGCCAGGCGCACGACCAGGCGCACGACCAGGCGCACGACCGGGAGCCCGACCGGCGGCCCGGCCGTGGGCCCCGGCTCAGACCTGGGTGAGGATGCGCAGCACGTCCAGCGACTTGGGCGCCGCGTCCGGGTCGTCCCCGTCGTTCACCGCCAGCGCGACGTGCGCCTCGCGCGCGGCCCGGACCGCCTCCGGCCAGCCGGGGTGGCCGAAGTACGCGGAGGCGGGGGCGTCCGCACCGACCTCGTGCAGCAGCTGGACCACCCGCAGCACCGCGACGTCGACCAGGGCGGCCTCGGTGGAGTCCCGGAAGATCGTGCCCACGTACTTCTCGGCCGACCAGCGGTCCAGCCAGGTGTCCTCGACCAGCCGGTAGACGGCGTCGGTCACGTCGCCGTACCCCTCCCGGCCGATCAGCCAGGTCTCCTGCTGGAAACCGGGGTCGGACAACATGTGCAGCGCCGAGCGCAGTCGGGCTCGCCAGCGCCACCAGGGCAGGTCGTTGAGCGGCATGCCGCCCATCGTGCTGGAGCGGTGGCCCGGACGAGAAGTGTTTCGGGCAGACCGGTGCGAAGAATCTGTGCTGGCGGACATGGAGAACGATCGTACGTTCCCCGTCCGTTCGTACTCCACTCCCCATCTACACGCGTACCCCTCCGGTTTTCAGCTCCCGTTACCCGACCGTTCGCACTTCGGTCCTCTCGGCGTGTGGCGCCGGGGCTTGGCTTGCTCCGGTGCGCCGGATGGCGCCCCAGAGAGGGAAGACCGATGACCAGTCGAAGGGACCCGTTCCAGCCCCGGCACCAGCTCGCGCGGCGCCGCCACCGCCCGATCGCCGCGGCCGCCACCGCCGCGGCCCTGCTCCCCACCCTCTTCTCGGCCTCCGCGTGCGGCGGACCGGCCGATGCCTCCACCAGCGGCGGCGACCTCACCGTGATGACCTGGTCCCCGTCCGGCACCGGCTCCGCCGACCGGCCCGGCATGACCGCGCTCGCCGAGGCGATCGGCCGGGACGTCAACCTCAAGGGCGGGCTGAACGGCCGCCGGCTGCGGGTGCTCACCTGCAACGAGCACAACACCTCCGAAGGCGCCAGGGCCTGCGCCCAGCAGGCGGTGGACGCCAAGGCGGTCGCCGTGATCGGCTCCTACAGCCAGTACGGCTTCGACTTCATGCCGGTCCTGGAGCGCGCCGGCATCCCCCTGATCGGCGGCTACGGGCTCTCCCAGCCGGAGTTCAGCAGCCCGCTCTCGTACCCGGTGGACGGCGGCATGCCCGCGCTGATCGGTGGCAGCGGCCGCCAGCTGGTCGAGGCCGGCTGCAAGGCCGTCGCACTGGTCCGCCCGGACACCCCGTCCGGCGACAACCTGCTCGGCTACCTGGCCAACGCGCTCAAGCCGACCGGCATCAAGCTGCTCGACGTCAAGGCGCCCGAGCAGTCCACCGACTACACGGCGGTGGCCCGCAAGGCGATCGGCAAGGACGAACCGGCGAACTGCGTCACCAGCGCCCTCGCCGCCGAGCCGACCGGCAACCTGCTGGACTCCTACCGCCGGCTGAACCCGAAGAACACCCGGATCGCCTCGGTGATCGGCAGTGTGCAGCAGTCGGTGGTCGACTCCACCGGCGGCGACTCCGGCCCGCTGGCCGGCGCCTACGTCACCAGCTGGTACCCGCCGGAGTCGGCGAAGATCTGGGACGGGCTGCGCGCGGTGGTGCGCGCCGACTCCACCGGTGGCCACGGCATCGACGTCTCCGACCCCGGCGTGCAGACCACCTGGGTCGCGTACGAGGTGTTCCGGCTGGTCTCCGAGAAGATCACGGCGGGCGGGCGGCAGGTCACCGAGAAGACCGTCACCGGGCTGCTGGACAGCGGCGAGGGCATCGACGTCGGCCTCACCCCGCCGCTGAACTGGGGCACCACCAACATGCTGCCCAGCACCGAGTCACCCCGGCTGGTGAACACCTGGGTCACCTACCAGGTGGTCAAGGGCGGCCGGATGACCCTGCAGCAGCCGGGCTTCGTGGACATCCGCTGGGTGCTCACCGGGGGCCGCCCGCCGGCGTGACGCACGGACCACGAAGGGGCGGAGGGCGGAGGCACGGAGGCACGGACGGCGAAGGGGCGGGCCGGCGGGCCCGTTCCCCCGTCTGCCCTACAGGTCGCCGTCGCTGCGGCTGGGCAGGCCGGTCTGGGTGGCGATCGCGTTCCAGAGCGTCGAGGCCTGCTTCTTCGCCGTGGTCGCCGTGCCGCTGGCCTGGACGGCGTTCTTGTAGTGCTGGTTGTCCAGCTTCTTGGGGTCGCAGGCGCCCTGCGAGTCCCCGGCCCAGGCCGCGTACTCGTCGTCGGCCTGCGCGGAGGCGGTCCACGCCGCGTTGAGCTGCTCGACCAACTGCTGGCCGCCGGGCAGCTTGTCGGCCTTCAGCTGGCCGAGCTTGGTCTGGAGTTCGCGCCGCTTGCCGGCCGCGCCGGTGAGCGCCTGCTGCGACTCGGGCAGCTTGTCGCACTTCTGCACCGCGGCGACCGCGCCGACCACCGCCGAGCGGCTGTCGCTCGCGGTGCCGAGCAGGTCCGACAGCGGCTGCGCCTGGGCCTTGACCGCCGGGTCGACGGCCGTGCCCGAACTGCTCGCGCTCGCCGTGCCGGGGGTGGTGCTGCCGGTGGCGGCCACCGGGAGGGTCTTCTTGGCGTCGGCGGCGGGGGTGGTGTCGTCCCCGTTCACCAGGACGGCGACCAGGATGCCGGCCACCGCGAAGCCGGCCACCACCCCGCCGATGACCAGCTTGTTGGACGGGCGGCCGCCGCGGGCGGGCGGAACCTGCGCGACCGCCTGGGTGGCGCCGAAGCCCTGCCCGTGGCCCTGGCCGTAGTCCTGCCCGGGGTAGTCCTGACCGGGGTAGGCCGGCGCCGGCTGCGGCTGCCCGGCCTGCGAGTAGCCCTGGTAGCCGCCCGGGCCGGGCTGCTGCGGGTAGCCGGCCTGGGACTGGCCCGTGGGGTACCCGCCCGCGTACGGGTCCGCGCCCGGGTACGGCGGGAGGTGCTGCGTCTCCGGCGCCGGCTCGTTCTGCGGGACGCCGTAACCGGGCTGCGGAGCGCCGGCCCACGGGGCGGGCTGGGCCGGCAGGGCCTGGGTCGGCCGCGCGTGCCCGCCCTCGCCGAGGTACTCCGGCTGCCCGGACGGCTGCCCCACCGGCGGCACGCCCGTCTGCCCCTGCGGGTGGCCCTGGGGGTGACCCTGCGGCTGGCCCGGCACGCCGCCCTGGGTCTGGCCGGGCTCGGGGCGGAACAGGTCGTCCAGGTTGAAGTCACCCGAGTTGGGGTACGAGCGGCGCTGGCTCAACGCGATTCCTCACCTGTGCACGACCGCGCGCTGACGGCGGACCACATCTCGTCGGTTCTTGGGGGCATCACAGTTCCTTGGACGTCGCGCCCACGCTACCGGTTCGCCGAACCGGGTGACCACGCGGGCGGGGCATCCCTCACGCTCCCCTCACGCCGCCCCGCCGGGGCCCGGGGCCCGCCAGGACCGGCCGGACCAGCCGGACCGGGCCCGGTGCCCCGAGCGGAACGCCAGGACCTGTCCGGCCCTAAGCGGCCTCCGCATCCGCCCTGGCGTGGAACTCGCGGACCACCCGCTGCTCCCGGTACGGCTCCAGCCTGCGCCGGAACTCGTCCAGGTACTCCACGCCGCGGTTGGACCGCAGCCCGCTCAGCAGCCGGACCGCCTGCGCGCCCGTCTCACAGGCGCGTTCGAGGTCCCGTTGTTGCAGCTGGGCGGTGGCGAGCAGGACGAGGTCCACCGCCCGGCGGCGGACCCGGGTCGGCGGGTGCAGGTCGAGCGCCCGGCGGGCGTAGTGCTCGGCCTGGCCGGCCTGCTCCAAGTCCCGGTGACAGTGGGCCAGTTCGTCCGCCAGGTAGGCGTCGTCGAAGTGGACGATCCAGTCCGGGTCGTCCTCCGGGTGGCGCTTCTCCATCATCTCCAGCGCCTTGGCCGCCACCGCCTCGCAGGAGCGGGCGTCCCCCAGCAGGGCGTGGCCGCGGGCCTCGGCGGCGTAGAACATCGCCATCGCCGTCGGGGTGGCGACCGTCCGGGCGCCCTCCTGCGCGGCGCGGGCGAGCTGGGCGATCTCCCGCGGGTTGCCGAGCGTCGCCGCCAGGTGGCTCATCGACGCCGCCAGCACGTAGCCGCCGTAGCCGCGGTCGTCGGCCGCCTGGGCGAGCCGGAGCGCCTGGATGTAGTAGCGCTGGGCCAGGCCGGGTTGGCCGGTGTCCACCGCCATGTAGCCGGCCAGTTCGGTCAACCGGGCCACTGCGGCGAAGAGTTGGCGCCCGGTCTCGTCCCGGTACGCCCCGCCGAGCAGGCTGGAGACCACCGAGTTGAGGTAGTGCACGACCACCGGACGCACGTGACCGCTGCCGAAGCGGTGGTCCAGGTCGACCAGCATCGTGGTGGTGGCCTTGATCGCGGCCACGTCGGTCGGGCCGACCCGGGGGCCGCCGGCGCGGGCCACCACCGGGTCGGGCGGGGTGATCAGCCAGTCCCGGCTGGGCTCCACCAGCGCGGAGGCCGCGACCGTGGCCCCGGTCAGGAAGTCCCGCCGGCCGACGTCGCTGCGCCAGAGCTCGCAGACCTGCTCCAGGGCGGCGTTCAGGGTCGGCGCGAACTGGAGCCCGATACCGGAGCTGAGGTTCTTGCCGTCGGCCATGCCGATCTCCTCGACCGACACGCTGCGGCCGAGCTTGCGGCCGAGGGCCTCGGCGATCACCGCCGGCGCCTGCCCGCGCGGCTGCTGCCCGCGCAGCCAGCGGGCGACGGAGGTCTTGTCGTACCGCAGGTCCAGACCGTGCTCGGCGCCGCAGAGGTTGACCCTCCGGGCCAGGCCGGCGTTGGAGCAGCTGGCCTCCTGGATCAGTTGCTGCAGACGCTCGTTGGGCTGTCGTGCGACGAGTGGTCTTGCGGCCATTGGGTTTCGCCTCCCCACACCCTCCGGTCCCGGCCGGCGGGCGACGATTCTGCTGATCTGTTGCCGACTGTCCGACCGTCCAAGGAATCTGACACCAGGTTAGCGATCAGCAACGCCAGCGGGATACCCACGGTGACGATCCGCACCCCCCACGCGCCCTGGGAAATGCTCCTGTGCGCCCCCACTGCGCCTGCCTCCGCCCGCCTCAACTCGGTCGAGTAACCGGTTCGGGTGACATTGCCGGTATACGCCCAACCGGCTTGCGCCGGGCCGTAACCAGCCTCACACACGGTAGTTGAGCAGCGTGTGGAAGACATCCCCGACTCCCCCGACCAGGGCAAGACCGCCGCACTGCCCCCGCTGCTCATCGAAGCCGTCGGCTACGCCGAGAACCGCCACTGGGAGGTCGCTCCCGGCGCCTGGCTGATCGACGGCGACGGGCCCGCCCGCTGCTCCTGCGGCGACCGGCGCTGCCTGCTGCCGGGGGCCCACCCGCTCGACGCGGACTGGGCCCGCAAGGCGAGCGCCGGGCCGGGGGCGGTGCGACGCTGGTGGACCGAGCGGCCGCAGGCCTCGATCCTGCTGCCCACCGGCCGGTCCTTCGACGTCCTGGACGTCCCGGAGACGGCCGGCTGCCTGGCGCTGGCGCGGATGGAGCGGATGGACCTCCAGCTGGGCCCGGTCGCGGTGCTGCCCGCCTCGCCCGGCCGGATCGGCCGGCGGCTGCACTTCCTGGTGCTGCCCGGGGTCGCGGCCAAGCTGCCGGAGATGCTCCGCAAGCTCGGCTGGCCGCCCGGTCGGCTGGACCTGGTGGCCCGCGGCGAAGGGGACTGGACGGTCGCCCCGCCGTCCCGGATCGGCGGCACCGGCTACGCCCAGTGGGCCCGCTCCCCCTCGGCGCTCAACCGCTGGCTGCCCGACGCCGCCGAGCTGATCAGCCCGCTCGCGTACGCCTGCGGACGCGAGGCGCCCGCGGCCGCCCGCCCCCAGCCCGCCCAGCCGGCGGCGGCGGCGGTGCGCTGAACGGGCGCAGCAGCGGTTCACCGCCCGATTCACCGCCCCGATTCACCGCCCCCGTGAACGGCCGCCCTACGCCTATCGGGTGAGGGCGCGCAGCGCGCGACACCCCGCGCACGGCTGACGGGCCTTGTCTCCCACCGGAGGCGGGGCCCGTCACACGCATGTGCGGATAAGGCCTCCGTGTACCCGCTGATCATGGGCGAAAGCCCCTCGGACGAGTGACAACGCTCAAGGATTGCCATGATCGGCCGAGGGGAGGAATTGCGGTGCGAGGGGACGCCGGAGGGAGCGCTCGGACGGGGAAGCCGGGCGAGGCGGTGGAGGGGACGGGAGGGACGGAGGGGACAGGGAGGGAACGGGGAGGCGAAAGGGCCCGCTGCACGGGGAGCAGCGGGCCCTTCTCGTCGTTCCGGGAAGCGCGTTCCCCGTTCCTGGAAGCGTTCCAGGCCCCGGGAGGGCGCTCCATGCCCCGGGAAGCGCCCTCCTCAGGCCTGGGCGACGAAGACGTGCTGGGCGATGTCCTTGCCCAGCTCCGCCGCGTTCTCCCCGGTGCCGACCAGCACGCCGGCGACGCCGGCGCTCACCTGCACGGTGGAGCCCGGCCGGATCCCGGCCCGGCGCAACGTGCGCATCAGCTCGCCGTCGGTCTGGATCGGCTCGCCGATCCGGCGGACCACGACGCTGGCGCCGCCGTCGCCCGGCTTGACGGTGTCCAGCGGGACGAGCGCGGCGTCGAAGCCCTCGCCCTCCGCCTTGGCGTCGCCCAGCTCGTCCAGGCCCGGAATCGGGTTGCCGTACGGGGACTGGCTCGGGTGGCCGAGCATGGCGAGCACCTTGCGCTCGACCGTCTCGCTCATCACGTGCTCCCAGCGGCAGGCCTCCTCGTGGACCTGCTCCCACTCCAGCCCGATCACGTCGACGAGCAGGCACTCGGCGATCCGGTGCTTGCGCATGACGCGCACGGCGAGCCGGCGCCCGTCGTCGGTGAGTTCGAGGTGGCGGTCGCCCGCTACCTGCAACAGCCCGTCGCGCTCCATCCGGCCGACCGTCTGGCTGACCGTGGGGCCGCTCTGCTCCAGTCGCTCGGCGATCCGGGCGCGCATCGGGACGATGCCTTCCTCCTCCAGCTCCAGGATGGTGCGAAGGTACATCTCAGTGGTGTCGATCAGCCCAGACATCGCCGCTGGCTCCGTTCTTCGGTGTCCTCACCGCCAATTCTGACGTACTGCACCGACAACCGGGCCCGCGCAAGGGCCCCGGGTCCCGGTTTTCGTTCCTGTTGACAGCGGTGCCGCCGGGGCGCCACCGTGCTCGCCGTAGCTTTCTCCACTGGCGGCCGGACCCACCCGGCCCGCCCCACCCGGCCGGCTCCCCCACCGGCAGAGAGCGAAGGCAACAGATGAACGACCTGGTCGGCCGGTACTTCGACGCCGCGATCGCCCACCTCCAGCGGGTCCGGGAGGAGGAGGCCGAGGCCATCGAGGCCGCCGCGGCGCTGCTCGCCGAGGCGATCACCGAGGGCCGCCGGGTGTTCACCTTCGGCGCAGGGCATTCCGCGCTGCCGGCCCAGGACGTGGTCTACCGGGCCGGCGGACTGGTCCCGATGAACCTGCTGAACGTCCCCGGGATGGCCGGGGTGACGGTGATGCCCGCGCCGCTGGCCAGCGCGCTGGAGCGGGTGTCCGGCCTGGCCACCACCACCCTGGACCTGACCCCGGCCACCTCCGGCGACCTGCTGTTCGTGATCTCGCTGTCCGGCCGCCAGGTCATGCCGGTCGAGCTGGCCCGGTACGCCCGGGACCGCGGCCTGAAGGTGATCGGCGTGACCTCGCTGGCGTACCCGGGCGAGGTGCCCCCGGCGCACCCGTCCGGCACGTACCTGAAGGACAACTGCGACGTGGTGCTGGACAGCAAGATCGCGGTCGGGGACGGCGAGCTGACCCACCCGGCCGCCGAGACCACCTTCGGCCCGGTCTCCACCATCGTGACCAGCGCGCTCATGCAGGCCGTGGTCGCCTCGGCGGTCGGCCGGCTGGCCGACGCGGCGGCCGCCGGCACCACCGCGGCCCCGCCGCTGTTCCGCTCCGGCAACGTCCCCGGCGGCACCGAGTGGAACGCCAAGCAGATGGCCGACAACGCCGACCGGATCCTCTACACCTACTGACGCCCGCCGGTCCACGCACGGTGTCCGCCCGCCCACCGAACGTACCCGGGCCGGACAATCCACCGGGGCATCCCGGCCATTGCGGGCGGCCCCGGGGCGGGCCAGGCGTACCGGGAAGCCGCCCGGGGCAGGAGAGCGGTGCGACCGGAGCGACGGGTGGGGGCCGAACATGGCGTCTGGTGCGGGACGGACGGGGTGGGTGCGCGAGCGGGAACTGCTGCCCGGGTTCTTCTGGGCCGCCGACGCGGCCTCGCTGCGCGGCCAGCGGCGTTCGGTCCTGCTCTCCGCCTGGGAGCTGCTCCTGCTGGTGGTCGCCGCCGCGACCGGCTCGGCCGACGGCGAGGCGTGGGCCTGGCCGGCGGCCGCCGCCTACCTCGGCGCGATCGTCCTCGCGGTCGTGATCAGCCGGCAGAACCCGCAGGGCCTCTGGTACGAGGGCCGGGCCGCCGCCGAGTCGGTCAAGACGCTGGCCTGGAAGTTCGCCGTCCGGGCGGACGCCTACCAACCGCCGCCGCGCACCCTGCCGGACGCCGAGGGCCTGTACCGCGTCCAGCTCGGCGGGGTGCTGGGAGCCTTCCGGGACGGCCGGGTGGTCGCGCCGGGCGCGGGGGCGGAGCTCGCCGGGATCACGGCGGCGATGCGCGACCTGCGCGAGCAGCCGCTCGCGGTGCGGCGCGAGGTGTACCTGCGGGAGCGGATCCAGGTGCAGCACGACTGGTACCGCGCCAAGTCCCGGTACTGCGCCCGGGCCGGGGCCCTGGCCGGGGTGCTGGGCGTGGTGCTCCCGGCGCTCGGGCTGGTGCTCGCGGTGCTGCGGGCGCTCGGCGCGTTCACCTACGACGCGCTGGGCACCGTCTCGGCGGTGGCCGCCTCGGTCACCGCGTGGGCGCAGCTGCGCCAGTACCGCCCGCTGGCCGCCGCGTACGGGCTGGCCGCCGACGAACTGGAGCTCATCCGGCGCCAACTGGCCCGGCTGGACGTGGAGTCGGCGGACGCCGAGGAGCTCTGGGCCCGGCTGGCCCGGGACGCCGAGGACGCGGTCTCCCGCGAGCACACCACCTGGCAGGCCCGCCGGGAGATCCGCACCACCACCGACCGGGACCACTGAGGAGGCCGCAGGTGTCGTTACGGATGGTCAAGGCCCCGGACGGCCGCGCCCTCGCCGTCGAGTCCCTGGGCGACCCGCGCGGCCGGCCGGTGTTCCTGCTGCACGGCATGCCCGGCAGCCGGGTGGGCCCGCACCCGCGCAGCACCGTGCTGTACCGGCTGGGGGTGCGGCTGATCTCCTACGACCGGCCCGGCTACGGCGACTCGACCCGGCAGTTCGGCCGCCGGGTGAGCGCGGCGGCGGCCGACGTGCGGGCCATCGCGGACGACCTCAAGCTGGACGGCTTCGCGGTGCTCGGCCGCTCCGGCGGCGGCCCGCACGCGCTGGCCTGCGCGGCGCTGCTGCCGCAGCGGGTCAGCCGGGTGGCGGTGCTGGTCGGCCTGGCACCGCGCAACGCGACCGGCCTGGACTGGTACGCCGGGATGACCCCGTCGAACGTGCACGCCTACCAGGAGGCGGAGCGCGGGCACGGCCAGATCGCCGACGCGATGGAGTTCCGCTCCCGGCAGATCAAGGACGACCCGGTCCGGCTGCTGAACGGACTGCGACCCGAACTGTCGCCCGCCGACCGGGAGGTGGTGGCCGACAGCGGGCTGCGGCGGATGCTGCAGAGCAACTACCGGGAGGCGTTCCGGCACGGCGCGGACGGCTGGATCGACGACGTGCTGGCGTTCACCGCCGACTGGGGGTTCAAGGTCGAGGACATCGCGGTGCCGAGCTGGCTGTGGCACGGCGCCGACGACCAGTTCTCCCCGGTCGAGCACTCCCGCTGGCTGGCCGACCACATCCCCGGCGCCGAGCTCTTCCTGGAGCCCGGCGCCGCGCACTTCGGCGCGTTCCGGGTGCTGACCACCGCCCTGGCCTGGGCGGCGGGCTGAGGCCCGTACGTTCGTCTAGGCCGTCACCGGGGTGACCGGCGCTCCCCCGCCCAGCACGGCCAGGACGTTGTCCACCGCCAGGCCGCCCATCGCCTGCCGGGTGCGGACGGTGGCACTGCCCAGGTGCGGGGCCAGGACGGCGCGCTCCTGGGCGAGCAGCGCGGACGGGACGGCCGGCTCGTGCTCGAAGTTGTCCACGGCGGCGGCGAACAGCGCGCCGGACTCCAGCGCGGCGGCCAGCGCCTCCTCGTCCACCACCCCGGCGGTCATGCTGACCACCACCGCCCCGCGCGGCAGCAGGGCGAGGCGGCGGGCGTCCAGCAGGTGCCGGGTGGCGGCGCTGAGCGGGGCGGTGACGACCAGCACCGTGGAGCCGGCGAGCAGGTCCTCCAGCGGCCGCCAGGTGGCGCCGTCGGCCTGCTCGGGCGGCAGTTCGCGGCGGTTGTGGTAGCTGACCGGCATGTCGAAGGCGCGGGCCCGGCGGGCCACCGCCTGCCCGATCCGGCCCATGCCGAGCACGCCCAGCGGGGTGCCGGCCAGCTCCATGCCGAGCAGGAAGTTCGGCGCCCAGGTCCAGGGGCTGCCGGAGCGCAGCAGGCGCTCGCCCTCGCCGAGCCGGCGGGTGGCGGCCAGCAGCAGCGCCCAGGCCATGTCGGCGGTGGCGGTGGTGAGCACGCCGGGGGTGTTGGAGACCAGCACGCCGCGTTCGGCGCAGGCGGCCAGGTCGATGTTGTGGTGCCCCACGGCGTGGTTGGCGACGATCTCCAGGGACGGCCCGGCGGCGGCCAGGAACTCGCCGTCGACCCGGTCGTCCAGGGTGGTGAGCACGGCGCGGCGGCCGCGGACGGCGGCCAGCAGTTCGGGCCGGGCCATCGCCCGGTCGGAGTCGTGGCAGGTGACGGCGTGCTGGGCGGTGAGCCGTTCGATCACCCCGGGCGCGAGGCGTCGGGTGACCAGGACCGGGGGCGGGGTCTGCTCGCTCATGGTGCCGCAGCGTACCCGGCCCCCGGCCGGGCGGTGCCGCAACGTCCCCGCCCCTGACCGGAGGCCGTGCTCACACCGGCCCTCACACCGGCGCTTACACCGGCTGCGGCTCCAGGTCCCGGTTGATCCGCTTCCAGCCGCGCGCCGCCACCGTGTTGGGGTGCTCCTCGCCGAACTGCCGGATCAGCTCGCCGATCGCGCGGGCCCGCAGTTCGGCGGCCTGGGTGTGCCGGCCGGCCGAGCGCAGGGTGATCGACAGGTTGGCCTCGCAGGCGACGGCGTCCGGGTGCCGGGGCGTGTAGCGCTCGCACAGGCCCTGGTAGGCGGCCCGGCCGAGTTCCTCGGAGAGGCCGATCTGGCCGTCGTCGCCGTAGGCGTTGGCCAGGTTGATCACCGCGTTGAGGGTGTACGGGTGGTCGGCTCCGACGGAGTCGGTGAGTCCGTCGACGGTGAGCCGGCCGCGTTCGATGGCGCCCTGGATGTCGCCGCTGCCGCGCAGGTAGATGCCGAGGTTGTTGGCGCAGGCCAGGGTGAAGGGGTGTTCGTCGCCGAACAGGCGGCGGTGGCCCTCGAAGACGGTGGAGCAGAGGTCGCGGGCGGCCTCCTTGTCGCCGGAGGCGCTGTGGTCGGCGGCCAGGTTGAGCGCGCAGGCGAGCGCGTCGGGGGCGTCGGCGCCGTAGCGCTCCAGGTAGCGCTCGTAGGTCTCCTTGGTGATCCGGCGGGCTTCGGCGAGCGCGCCGATGCGGCGCAGCGAGACGGCCAGGGACTTGGCGTTGCGCAGGTTCTCGGGCAGGTCGGGGTCGAGGACGTCGCCGAGGTCGGAGGTGACTTCCTGGAGCAGGTCGACCGAGCCGCGGTAGTCGCCGAGTTCGCGCAGGTCGCGGGCGAGGTTGGATTTGGTGGAGAGGGTGTAGGGGTGCCGGGGGCCGAGGACGGCGGTGCGGCGGTCGAGGGTCTCCTGGTCGAGTTCGCGGGCGGCCTCGCTGTTGCCGACGAGCCGGTAGTCGATGGCCAGGTTGTTGGCCATGGAGAGCGTGCGCGGGTTGTCGTCGCCGAACAACTCGCGGAACTGGTCGAGGATTTCGCGGTCGAGGTCGAGTGCGGCCTGGAACCGGCCGAGTGCCCGGCGGTCGGCGCCGAGGGAGCCGGCCGTCATCAGGGTGTACGGGTGGTGCTCGCCGAGCAGTGCCCGCTGGCGTTCCAGGGTGTCCTCGTCCAGGGCCAGGGCTTCGGCGTAGTTGCCCTGGGAGCGCAGCACGTTGGCGAGCTGGAAGCGCAGCAGCAGGGTCTGCCGGTCGTTCTCGCCGAGTTTGCTGGTCCACTCCGCGTCCAGGGCGTGGCCGAGGTCGCGGGCGCGGTCGAGTTCGCCGCGCTTCCAGAGGTAGCGGACGCGGTCGATGAGCAGTTGGCGGGTGTCCGCCTCGTCGCAGTTGTGTGCCTTGGAGGGCGACAGGTGCGGCCAGATCTCGTCGAAGGCGGGCCAGTTGGCGGGGTCGTCGGTGTCGCCGAGGACGGGCCGGGCGCCGGTGAGGATGCGATGAACCTCGTGGACGGCGATCTCCTGTTCGTCGTCGGTCATCTCGGCCCGGATCACCGCCTGGACGAGCCGGTGCACCTGGAAGCTGTTGCTGCCGGCGTCCACCTTGGCCAGCGCGTACCGGCCGATCGCCTGGATCACCTTGCCCAGCATGAACTTGTCGCTGAGGTCGGCGTCGTACCTCACCAGCGCCCGGATCATCTGGTCGCTGTAGAAGAGGTTCATCGAGATCGGCTCGGGCGCGAAGAACGCGCAGAGCTGCAACAGCCGGACGGCGGCCGGGGATTGCTGGCGCAGCCGACCGATGGAGACGTTCCAGGTGGCGCCGACCGGGGTCGGGTAGTCGGTGGGGCGGGAGACGGCCAGCGCGCGGGCCGCCTCGGCGTGCAGTTGGGCGACGTAGGTCTCCACCGGGGTGCCGGTGGTGTCCAGCCAGGCGGCCGCGACCTCGACGGCGAGCGGCAGGTCGCCGACCGCCTCGGCGACCCGGTCGGCGTCCGGGCGGGACAGGCCGCGGGCGCGCCGGCACAGGTGCTCGACGCTCTCGCCGCGGGTGAAGACGTCCACCTCCAGCGCCTCGGCGTGCCCGGTCCAGGCCTGGTTCCGGGAGGTGACCAGGATGTGGCCGGAGCCGCCGGGGAAGAAGCGGCGGATCTCGGCCGGTTCGTCGGCGTTGTCGAAGATCAGCAGCCAGCGCGAGGTGGGCACGCCGCGGCGCAGCGCCTCCCGGGCGGCCTCGGCGGCTTCGGTGACGGAGTCGCCGACGCGCAGGCCGAGCCGGCGGGCGAGGTCGGCGAGGGCCGGGGCGACGAGTTCGGTCTGTTCGGCGTCGATCCACCAGACCAGGTCGTAGTCGGACATGAAGCGGTGCGCGTATTCCAGCGCGACCTGGGTCTTGCCGACGCCGCCGAGCCCGTAGAGGGTCTGCGGGGTGGGCAGGACGGCGGCCATGCCGCCGCGCAGCTGGTTGCGCAGTTGTTCGAGGACGGCGGCGCGGCCGGTGAAGGAGGGGTTGCGGGGCGGCACGTCCCAGACCGTCGGCTTGCTGCCGGGGAAGCGCGGTCCGCCGCCGTTGGTCTCGGTCAGGGCGACGTCGCCGCGGCCGAGGGCGCGCAGCAGGGTCTGGACGGACTGCTGCTCGTCGCGGCCGACGAGGTCGACGGGGTTGCGGTTGCTGAACGGCGCGGTGAGCCTGACGTCGCCGACGCGGACGGGGACGAGCTGGCGCCGGGTGCCGGCGGGGTCGGAGTTGACCACCGATTCCCACAGCGCCCGGGCCTGCGGGGAGCGCTGGTAGGCGGGCGAGAGGACGGCGACGGTCCGGTAGGCGGCGTCGATGCCGCGTTCGGTCTCCTCGCGCGGGTCGGTGCCGGCGCTGAGGTCGCGGGGCAGCACCCGGAAGCCGGCCCGGGTGAGCACGGACTCGATCCAGTCCGCCCACATCCGGTCCTCGGGCACGTAGGACAGGTAGAGGTCGGCGGGGACGGACGGGCGGCGGCGGGTGAACGCGTCCACGTAGCGCAGCCGCAGTTCCTCGTCCATCGCCGGCAGGGAGGTGACCTTGCGCTGGGTGATCATCGCGGTGAGGCGCTCGCAGGCGGCCAGCATCGAGGTCTGGGTGCCGCTCTGGTCGCCGAAGGTGGCGAGGATCTCCTCGTAGGCGTAGAACGGCCGGTACGGGATCTCCACCGAGCCCCAGTACGCGGAGAGTTCCTCGCCGTTCAGGCCGGACGGCAGCCCGTCGAAGCGGACCCTGGCGAGCGCGCGCCCGGCGTCGGCCTTCTCCTTCTCGCCCTCGTCGATGCGCATCGGGACGGGCAGGATGCGGATGCCGCGCTCGCGGTAGCGGTCGTGGATGTGCTGGGCGATCCGGGAGGCGCCGTCGATGGACTGGTCGCTCAGGGTGAAGCAGACCACCAGGTCGTCGGGCATCTGGACGGTGCAGATCTCGGCGATGTCGGACAGGCCGGTGCGCGAGTCGATCAGCACGTAGTCGTACCGCTTGCTCATGTCCGCCTTGAGGGCGTCGAAGAACTGCCCGCCGTCGAAGCGGTCGTAGAAGATGTCCCAGTCCAGGTGGGTGACGGCCTCGGAGTAGTCCCGGTTGAACTGGCCGGCGGACAGGAAGTCCAGGCTGCCCCCGGTCGGGAACAGCGGCCAGGACAGCGACAGCGCGTGCGGGTGCACCCTGGCGAAGTCCAGGTGCCAGCCCTCGGCGTGCTCGACCGGGCGCAGGGCCTCCTCGCGGTACTCGGCGATCAGGTCCATCATCCCGGTCGTGCCGGCCAGCGAGGCCGGGTCGAGGAAGGGGTGGAAGAACTTGGCCAGGCCCGGCGCCTCCAGGTCCCAGTCCACGGTGAGCACCCGGTAGCCGTTGGCGGCGAGGATCCAGGCGGTGTTGGCGAGCGCCATGGTGCGCCCGGTGCCGCCCTTGTAGGAGTAGAAGGTGATGACCCGGCCGTTGCGGTCCTGCTCCGCGGACCGTCGCTCGGCCTCCCGCTGGGCGGCCAGTTCGGCCACGGTGAGGCCCCCGACGCGGAAGTTCCTGGTGGGGTTCTCGCTCATCTGGGTCGTCCTCCCAAGGGCGCCATCCCGTCATCGGGGTCATCGCCGTCGTCACGGTCTGGGTGGTCGTCGTTCCCGAAGCCGTCCGGCCCGAAGGGGGCCTCCCCTCCGAAGGGGGCCGCGCCCGGGCCGCGCCGGAACGCGTCCCGCAGGTTCGGGCGGGGCGTCGGCGGGTCCTCCGGCTCGGCCCTGGTGCGGCCCTCGAAGGCGTACTTGGCCTTCATGGCGGCCCGGGGCAACGCGTCGTCGAAGTCCTCCAGGGTGTTCAGCCCGGTCGGGCCGGTCACGCCGAGGAAGCTGGGGCGGCTCGCCCGCCGGGTGATGCGCAGCGCCTGGTCGCTCAACTCGCCGAGTTCGCCGCCGCGTTCCTCGCACTCGGGGTCCTCGGTGTTCCACGGCTCCAGGACGCTCACCCAGGTGGCGTCCGAGCGGTCGAAGCGGCGGACGAGCTCCCGGCGGTCCGGGTCGCGCAGCGCCCACCGGTCGAGCAGGAGCAGGCCGGGGGCGGCGGCCTCCCCCTCGATGATCGACTCGACCTCGTCGTCGAACTCGTGCACGGTCGGCTGGAACCCCAACTGCCGGGCCAGCCGCACCGCGTGCTGGGCGATCGGCGAACCGGCCGGGCGGTACGGGTGCCAGTCGGTGCGCCGGGTGCCGTAGAAGTCGGGATTGCGGTCGGGCGGCACCTCGCCCTGGTGGTACGAGAGCACCGAGATCCGCAGCTGCTTGGTCGGCGCGCTCACGTTGAAGGCGCTGGGCAGCCCGTTGAAGTCCAGCCGCCGCCCGACCGGGATCACCGTCTCCTCGGCCACCTGGACGATCCGCGCCGCCAGCCGGTGCACGGCCAGCTCGTAGGCGGAGCGGAAGTAGGTGAGCTTCATCAGCGCGTACAGGCCCTCGGTGGCGTAGTCCGGCCCGAAACTGGCGTGGTTGAACTGGAGTTCACTCGCGACCTTGGGCAGCCGGTAGCGGCTCATCGGCGCCCAGAGCACCGGCACGATGCCGCTGGTGCGCTCGGCGTCGATCGTCGCCGGGTACACCGGGCGGCGGGTGAAGGCGTGCCACTCCTGCCCGCACGGGACGCTGTTGAAGTACCGGGGCGAGTACAGCGGTACGAACACCCGGCAGGTCGCCAGCTCCTCCGACAGCCGCTCCGCCCACAACTCCCCCTGGTGCATGGACTCGTCCATGAAGCCGACCGGCACCCCGGCCGGGACCGTGGTCAGTTGCAGCACCGCCTCGCACAGGTCCCGGTACAGCTGGCGGACCCAGTGGTTCGGATCACCGGCGCCGCGCGTGCCGGCCTTCGGGGTGTGCGCGTAGGAGAGGAAGAAGTACGGCCGGGCATCGTCCTCGTCCCAGCCACGGTCGTTCACACGCGCCTCCCCCGGGCCCGTCGGCAACCTGGTTCCCGCAGTCCCCGTACGGCGGGGTCTCAGTGTAGGAACGACTGAGGACCCAAGGGAATAGCACAACGGGTCGCACGAATTGACATGACCGAAACGACGCGGCTGTGCGCCCGCTTATCGTGGCTCCAGCACGTCCGCCACGGAGTACAAGGAAGGTAGCCATGGACCACCTCAACTGGCAGAAGCCGAGCGTCAGCGGGGAGGAAGCCAACTGCATCGAGATCGCTTCCGACGGCGACTTCGTCTACCTCCGCGAGTCCGACAACCCCACCCACATCGTCACCACCACCCGCACCAAGCTCAACGCCTGGCTCCTCGGCGCCAAGGCCGGCGAGTTCGACCACTTCATCGCCTGACCTCCACGGACCGGTATGGCGCGGGCCCGCCTTGAAAGAGGCGGGCCCGCGTGCCATGCATGGCACCTATACCTGGTCCCGGCGATCCCGCAGCCGCTCGGACCGGGCCTGGCAGACACCGCCGACGGCGGCGGCCAGCAGGATCAGGACCAGCATGCCCGTCACGCCCGGCCCCGCTGGCGCTTGAACTCGCGCAGCAGGGCGAGCAGGTTGATCAAGGTGCTGGCCGGGATGTTGCCGATGGAGACGAGCGCCCGGCCGTTCAGATTGGTCTCGCCGGGCTGGGCGGACGGCCAGAGGAGACCGAACTCGCGCCCCTCCGTGCGGAGATCGACGATCAGTTCGGCGACCTGCCGCCCGGTGAGCTGCCGCAGGGCCGGGTCGGCGGGGTGGATGGGGTGGTGGGCGATCACGCGGCGCCGTCCAGCTCGAACCAAACGCGCTTGCCGAGCTTCTGCGGCTCCGCTCCCCAGCGGTGCATGAGCCCCTCCACCAGCATCAACCCCCGCCCGGACTGGGCGAGCAGGTCGGGCTTCCGCCGCTCGGGCAGCACGGGGCTGCGGTCCGCGACGGTGACGCGGAGCGTCCCGTGGACGACGGCGACCAGGACGACGGGCGCGGCGGTCAACCCGTGCCGCCAGGCGTTCACCACCAGCTCCACGAGAGCGAGTTCGGCATCCCCGATGGAGGAATTGGGGTACCCGGCGCGCGCCATGGTGTCGCGCAACGCCTCGCGAGAGACGGTGAGGGAGGGGGAGTTGAGGTTGGGGTCACACATGGGGAATCTCCCAGCGGTGCAAAGTGATTGGTGAGTGGACTGTAGGGCCAATCACCACAATCCTGCAACACTCTCCGCATCTAGATCTACACTTTCAGTAGGCGGCCCACTCGTTGGCCGAACTACTGCACGAGAAGGGCACGTGCATGGGATTCAGGACCGCAATCAGCGAACGACAGCGTCGACTTGGCGATGAGCTGCGGCGTCTCCGCACCAGCGCAGGCATGTCCCTTCCAGAACTCGGCGAGCTGGTCGGCATGAAGGGACCAGCCGTCAGCCACACCGAGTCGGGCAGGCTTGGTATCAATCCTGAGCGATTGGCCCTCTGGCTCGACGCCTGCCATGCCAACGATCCCGAGTATCGAGCAGGCCTTCTCGCCATGGGCCAGAGCAACGGCAAGGGCTGGTGGACCGACTACCGGCCCTACGTTCCAACGTCAGCCCTCGATCTCGCCGAGTTCGAACACGGCGCTACCCGCCTGGACACATACGAGACGCTACTGATCCCTGGCCTGCTCCAGACCAAGGGCTACAGCGAGGTCATCCTCGAATACGCGCAGAAGACGGTCGAGTTCCGACAGTCGCGGCAACGGATCCTGAGCGTCGAGAACGGGACGCCATTTCATGCCGTGATCCACGAGGCTGCGCTACGAACGATGTACGGCGGACCTACCGTCATGCGTGACCAGCTGAACCACCTGGCCGAGGTTGGCAAGCTGCCTCACGTCACCATCCAGATCCTGCCGTTCGACTGCACCGTGTTCGCCTCGGCCGACACCCCGTTCATGCTGCTTCACGGCCGACACTCCAAGCTCGACACCGTCTTGATGGAACAGCCCCAGGGCTCACCATTCCTTGGCGAGCCCGAAGCAGTAGCCTCGTTCCGGCGACAGTTCGAACGACTCAAAGGCCTGGCACTCCCGCCTCTGACGGCCAGCGCATCCGAGCTATCGCCCTCATATCGCGACTCATGGGGCTTGCTCCAGCACATTCGGTACGCAGTACAGGGAAGGTAAGCATGGAACAGCTCAACTGGCAGAAGTCGAGCTTCAGTGGGGAGCAGACCAACTGCATCGAGGTCGCTTCCGACGGTGAGCTGGTCTACATCCGCGAGTCCGACGACCCCGCCCACATCGTCACCACCACCCGCACCAAGCTCAACGCCTGGCTCCTCGGCGCCAAGGCCGGCGAGTTCGACCACTTCACCGCCTGACCCACACAGCGCAGAAGGGCGGCTCCCGCGAACTCGCGGGAGCCGCCGCCTACCGATCGGCGCTGAGCGCGGTATCGAGATACTCCTGCACCGGCTCGAACAGCCCGTACGGCACGTACTCGGGGATCTCGGCGAGAGCCACCCACGCGAGCTGGTCCAGCTCCTCCGTGTCGACCACCTCGGCGGTGCCGCTGACGACCTCACAGGCCGTGTACGACATCAGTCGGCCGGTCTTCGGGTGCACGCGCTCACCCAGGAGCTTGATCGCGGCCACACCGAGCCCGGTCTCCTCCGCCGTCTCTCGGACAGCCGCCAGCTCGGGCGACTCGCCGGACTCGATCTCACCAGCCGGGAACTGCCACGAGAGCTGGCCCTCGCTGACCCGCCGCCGGACCATCAGGACGCGGCCTTCGTGGGCCACGATCGCGGCGGCGATTCCCGGGCGTTCCTCGGCAGTCTGCTGTGTCACGTCTGCTCCTCCAGCGCGGCCAGGACGGGTGGAAAGATCGTATCGGCGCGATGAAGCGGGTCACCTTCTCTCGCCGACACCAGTGCCGAGACGATCTTCTCCAAGCGCTTTCTGGAGCACATCAGCTCCAGGGCTCGGCCGGGCCTCTGATGATGACGGACTTCAGCCGGACCAGCGGTTGCCCCTCGCAAGGAGCCGCCGGTCAACAGCTCCCCGGAGCGTCAGAGCGGGAGACCCCCGGCAAGATTCTTATTCCAGATCGGGAATATGCCCGATACGGCTTGGACAGGCGCCGCAGCCGGCCTTAGCGTCGTTGATGGGTTGGGAGGCACTCGACCTGGAAGGGGTCAGCATGGCTGAGTACCCGCAACTGCTGCGTCTTACCGGCAAGTTCAACGGCCCGAACTGCGACGATGACGACTGCCCGAACGTGTACGCCACCGACCGAGGGACGTTCGTGGTCCAGGGCGACCACTTCACGGCCCTGAAGGTGCCCACCGGGGAGTCCGCCGTCGAGATTCCCCGACACGTCCTGGAGGAGGCCATCCGTGCTCTTGGATGGTGACCAGTGGCGCGCTCACTTCGACAGCTACCAGCACGAAGCGTTCCGGTTCGAGGCGCAGCCCGCCTACACCATGCCCAGGGAAGCAGAGAGCCTGGCCCGCTTTCTGCGCGGCGAGCCGAAGCCGGTCGATCACAACGCGGCGTGGCACCGGAGGGTGCACGGCTTCGTCTCCTCGGGGCGGACGATCGGCCGCGTCCGGGTGGTGCGCCGCCCCCTCACGGACTACCAGCGGTACCAGTTCGCCTGGGGCATCCCCGGCAACATCGCCGCCGGGGAAGACATTCGAATCCTGGACGCCACTGAACGGAACTTCGGTATCCCCGACCAGGACTGGTGGCTGTTCGATGACACCTCGGCGGTCCACCTGAACTTCCGACCTGACGGCACCCAGATCAACCGGGAGCTGGTCAGCGGCGACATGCGCCGCCACCGCGAGTGGAAAAGAATCGCCCTGGCTCACTCCGTGCCGTTTTCCGAATATCTGAAAGAGCTCGGGTGACGCTCGATCCAGATCAGCTCGGCCGGTCGAAGTCCGATCTGGCCGAAACGCTCAGAAGGCTCCGCCTGGAAGCCGGTCTCACAGGAGACCGGCTTTCGGTGCGTTGTGGCATCTCCCAGAGCAAGATCAGTAAGATCGAGACCGGAAAACTGACCCCGACCCTCGTCGATGTGGAGCGCATCCTCAGGGCTCTTGGGGCTCCGGCCGCCCTCGTCCGGGAAGTATCCTCGCTGGCTCGTACGGCCAATACCGAGTGGCAGGACAAGCGAACCTCATGGCGCCGGGGCATCGAAAAGCGACAGGCGGAGCTGGCGTCGCTGGAGTCGGACGCGACAGAGCTGCGATATTTCCTGCCGGCAATGATCACAGGCCTCCTGGCCACGCCCGAGTACATTCGGGCCAGCTTGAGCCACTCCCCCGGCGACAGGGCGATCATCGTGGGCCGCAAGCTGGAACGCCAGGTGGCTCTCTACGACGAATCAAAGTCATTCACGTTCCTGCTCACGGAGCAGGCGGTGAAGTGGGCACTGCTTCCTCCTCAGGCAATGGCCGTCCAGATTGACCGCCTTGCATCGCTCACCCATCTGCCGTCCGTTCGAATCGGCGTGATTCCATATGGGACACTTATTACTCGCGGACCAATGAACACGTTCACGGTGTACGACGACCGCCTCGCCACTGTGGAGTCGTTCACCGGCCGTCTCGCATTTCGCGATCACCGGGACATCCAGCGCTATCGTGAAATTTTCTCGATATTCGAAGAATCCGCCCTCTTCGGCGACGAGGCCAGGGGGCGGCTCAGCGAATGGTCGATGATCTACCGTGGGTGATATTTATTCACTGACGGGAATATCGTTGTCCGGCCTGCTCGAACCCTCCTAGTCTGGACGCCTGCGCTACGGCGACTCGGTACGGCAGAAGGACGGGCCGATGAACACCTGGGAGTTCGTGAAGGACCGGACCGCCACCCGGGGTGCGGTCTGGAGATCGGCTGACGGCTCGCTCTACAAGCGGACCGGCGGAGAGGACTTGCGGGCGGAAGTCGAGTTCCAGCAGCTGGCCGCCGGACTTGGATACCCCGTACCTGCGATTGTCGACAGCGGATTCGAAGGCGGAAGTTACTTCGCCATCGAACGCACCATCGGCAACAGCTCACTGCACGAGGACGCCCTGGCCGACACTCAGCGGGCCGGACAGGTCGGCGACCACGTGATCAGCACCGCGGCCGCCGTCGCCTCGAAGCTCCTACAGGCCCAGGCGAGGCACCCTCTGCCCTCGACCCCGTGGTTCGAGAAGGCGGCCTTCGCAGCGGCCGTCTTCGAGGAGAACCCGGACTTCGACACGCCGCGGGTCCACCATGCCGTCGAGCACGCCCTCGACCGGCTGTCCCGACTCCCCATCGTGCACGGGCACTTGGACTACGGTCTGCCCAACATCCTCACGGCCGGGATCATCGACTGGCAGCACCACGGACCGATCCCGTTCGGCTACGACGTGTACCCGGCGCTCGACATCGTGGCCTTCAAAGGTGGAGGCAAGGGCTACACCATCACCTCGGAGCAGCGCGCCACGTACACCGTCGCACTCGACCGGACCAGCACGTCCCTGATCGGCCGGCGGGTGAGCGATCACCTGGGCGATTTCCTGCTCGTCAAGTGCTTCTTCTTCCTCGCCCTCATGCGGCCCACTCACCCCGCAGGGCATGACAAGCACATCAAGTGGCAGTACCGCCGCGCCCTCTTCTCGATGGGACTTGAGCAGTATGAGTCGTCCACCACGATCGACACCGGAGCCTTCCCCGCTCTGGAGCAGTTCGCCGCTGAACACCGGTAGGCCGGTCCCCATCGTCCGCGACCGTGACTACCTGATGGATCACCACGGCGTCGTCTTCAAGGTCATCGGGGACAGCCACCCCGGCAGCCACTACCTGGGCTACGTCAAGTACCACCCGGACGAGAAGGGGGACCGGCGGGTGTTCGGCCGGACCTACCGGCAGAACAGTGTCGTGTCGAAATCCTTCGGCATCCTTGCCGACCGACCGGAGTGCTACGTCTACTCCGACGCCCTCGGCTGCGTCATCACGGGCATTCCGCGCGAAGACGTCGCCGTCCACTACTCGTGCCGCCAGGCCCTCTCTGCCATCCATGAGGAACCCGGAGCGGTCGCCGACAATCCGGCAGGCAAGGACCTCCTGGCGATCACCGAGTGGATCACCGCGAACGGCGCCCGGGATCTCCTGGGTGTCACCGGGTCCTTTCTCGTCGGCTGTTTCAACGAACGCTCGGACATCGACCTCGTCTGCTACGGGCCGGAGGGCTACGAGGCCGCCCAGGACCTGTTCCAGCAGACCACTCTGATCAAGCCCTACGACGGAGACGACCTGACCCGGCTGTACATCCGCCGGGCCAAGTACATGGAGGGCAGCTCCTTCGAGGCCCTCATCAAGCAGGAACGCCGAAAGCTCCAGGGGCTCACCTCCAGCTCCGGCGCGCACATCAACTGCGAACCCATCCGCTCCGACCGCGACAGACCCTTCTCCCGCATCTCCTCCAAGGAGATCGGAGAGATCTCCCTCCTCGCGAGAATCACCGACCACGCCGAAGGCCTCACCACCCCGGCGCTCTACGGGATCAAGGTCAGGACCATCCTGAGCTCGACCATCGACGAGCCCGACTCCTTCGCCCGCCGGATCACCCACATGCGTTCCTACCTCGGCGCCTACACCGGCGCGTTCCGATCCGGAGACACCGTGCACCTGTCCGGCAAACTCGTCCACTCCCAGGACGGCGACCGCAGCAGCTTCGGCATCGAGCTCACCCCCTGGACCGTCAGCGGCTCCTACGTCGCCAACCTCGCCGCGTAGGCGCCGCGCGGTGGCCCTGCTCGTCATCCGGCACGCCGAGTCCGTCGAGAACGCCGACAAGTACCACGGCTTCTACCAGGACCCGCGCCCCTGCACCGGAGCCGTCGCCCACACCATCTCCCGCACGATCGTCGGCCTCACCCCGCACGGTTTCCGGCAGGCCCAGTGGCTCGCCGGCATCCTGCCGAAGCTCGCCGGCCCCACGCCACGCGTCTACACGTCGACCTACCGCAGGACGATCGACACCGCCGCGATCGCCCTGCCCGACATCCCCGACGGCTGGCCCCAGCAGACCACGCTCCTCGACGAGCAGCACTACGGCGACGCCACCTACATGACCAAGCGTGAGCTGAACGACAGCTACCCCGAACTCGCCGAGGACCGCCGCCTGCGCAAGCACCTCTGGACCGCACCGGGTGGCGGCGAGTCGCTCGCCGAAGGCGTACTCAACCGGGCCACCGAGTTCGCCGCCCTCGCCCAGGCCGAACTCCAGGAATCGAGCACCATCGTCGCCTTCACCCACCAGACCGCCGCAGTGGCACTCCGCTCCCTACTCGAAGCCTGCACCCTGCCCGAGATCCTCGCCGAGGAGCGGAAGGGCAAGATGCCCAACGCCGCGATCCTCCACTACGAACTGCGAGACGGCCGGTTCACCCGGACGCGAACCACGACCCCGCCGATCTAGGAGGAGTCCGTGCGACACCTGTTCCTCAACGGCCCTGTCCAGAACGGGACCTTCATCTTCGGCACCCGCCCCGGCAAGGCCGTCGGCATCCGCCTCGCCGCCGCCCTCAACGCCATCCTCGGCTCACCGCCCGCACCCCACCTGTGGAACACCGCCACCCTCGCCGGAGACCTCCGCCACCGCGAGGCTGAGGGGCCGAAGATCCCCCGTCAGCGCTTTGAGGCCGACCTCATCGCGAGCAAGTACGCGCCGGGGCAGTCTCCGGCAGGCGGCATCATGACCGACACCGACACTGAGGTCGCAAGCCTCGCCCTGGAGATGATCGAGAACAACCTCCGCGCCGGCACCCTGACCATCAGCCGTGAGACCGTTCCCACCTGCCGGGCCTGCGGCCACATGACCGGTACCGGTGGCCGCCCCTGCAACGCCTGCGGCAGCACCGACACCCGGGACCGCACAAGCCTTCACCTTGTCGCCGAACTCGCCAAGGACCGCCCCATCCTCGACCGCTCGGACATCCACGCCAGTCACCGACAGCAGCCCAGACACCTTCAGGGCACCGTCGGCAAGGTTCCAGGGCACCTGATCCTCTCCCGTACCCGCGACCACGGCATCGACCTGTCGCCAGTCGGTCTCGACCGCCTCGTGCTCGACCCGCGCGCCGGCATCCATGCCACCGTCCTCGCCGCAGCCCGAAGGCACCGGGCGGAGGTGGCCGTCATGGCCACCACCCAGAATGCCGCCAACCACATCGCCGCCCACGGCCTGCACTTCCGCGAACACGACGGCATCCGCCTCCGCTATGCCCTCCACGGACACCTGCCCTACAACCACACGGCAGATCTTCAACCGCTCCACGACGCATACCGAGCCACCCCGGCGATCAAGGAGAGCTTCGAAGCCTGGTTCCTCCCCCTCTTCTCCCTGCAGGCCAAGGCCGCAACCCGGCCCGAGCAGTTGCCGGCAATCTTCAGGCACTACATGCGGGCGCACCTGGCCAGACCGGCTGCAGCCGACGAAGAGATGATCGAGGCCCTACGGCGCTCAGTCGAAGCCGGCAATACGGAATGGATCACTCGGAAACGCGTGCTGGCCGCCGCGATGACAGCTTGTGAGGCCACTGTGTAGAAGCATCCGGCCCTGCATAGGAAGTCGGGCCCACCGACTTCCTACGCACAGGGAGGCTCGACAGGAACGTCGCCGCCTTCGACGGAAGGGCGGCTCCCGCGAGTTCGCGGGAGCCGCCCTTCCCCCAGGTGCCGCCGTCACTCTGCGGTGGGCCTCGGGACGATCCAGAGCTCGGCCGGGCCGCTGATGATGACGGACTCCAGGCGGGCCGGCGTCGGGCTGGCCGGGTCCAGGACGCTGCCGGGGTAGGCGCCGAAGAGGCCGCCCAGGGCCACTTCGGCCTCCAGCCGGGCCAGGGGTGCGCCGAGGCAGAAGTGCGGGCCGTAGCCGAAGGACAGGTGCTCCTTGTCGGGGCGGGTCGGGTCGAAGTCGTCCGGCCGGTCCGGGTGGACCTCCGGGTCCCGGCCGGCCGCGCCGAATCCGAGCAGGATCGGCTCGCCCTGCCGGATGACCACGCCCTCGCCGAGGTCGATGTCCTCCAGCGGGTAGCGGAGCGGGATGTGCATCACCGGGCTCTCGTGGCGCAGGGTCTCCTCGATGACGTCCTCCCACGCGAGGGCGCCCTCGCGGACCTGGGCCAGGTAGCGGGGGTGGGTGAGGAGCGCCTGGACGGCGCTGGTGATGAGGTTGACGGCGGTCTCGTACCCGGCGCCGAGCATCAGGAAGAGCTCGTCGCGGGACTCCTCCTCGGCGCGGCCCGTGTCGCCGCCGGTGCTGACGGCGGCCACGTCGCTGGCGAGGTCGGGCCCGGGGTCGCGCCGTTTGAGCTCCAGCAGTTCGGTCAGCACCACGTTGATCTCCGCCCGGGAGGCCGTCATCTGCTCGGTCGTCGCCGTCGTCGTCAGCAGGGTGTCCATCGACCGGCCGATCTGCGGCCGCATGCCGGCGGGTACGCCGAAGAGGTCGCAGATCACCGTCATGGTGAGCGGGAGCGAGAGGGCCCGGCGGAGGTCCACGGCCTCGCCGGGGCCGAGGTCACGGAACGCGCCGACCAGGGCGGCGGTCGCCGCCTCGATCCCGGGCCGCAGCGCGGACACCCGGCGGGGCGAGAACGAGGGCGCCATCCGTCGTCGCCCCGAGCGGTGTTCGTCGCCGTAGCGGTTGAAGAAGTTCTGCTGGAACGCGATCGGGCCCATCGGCCATCCCTCGGGCACCGAGGCCAGGCCGGGCCAGTGCTTGCGCGGGTCGCGGGAGACCCGCGGATCGCCGGTCAGGGCGCGGATCACCGAGCTGCGGGTCACGGACCAGGCGATGATGCCGCCGGGGAGTTCGACCCGCACGGCGGGCCCGGCGGCGCGAAGCTCCGCGTTCTGCTGGTGCAGGGCCCGGGCGGTCATGTCCAGCACCGGGCAGCCGTTGTCGTCTGGAGCCATGGCATTGCTCCTCAGGATCTCTCGGGGGTGCCCCGGCAGTCCGTGCCGCGACACGTCCTGCCGTGTCCGGGGCCTGCGCTCCGTTCTAGAGCGGCGCGGAGCGGTCGTCAACGGGCCGGGACGGTGTTACCAGGATCATCCAGTCAGACGGACTGTGCACCGTCTACACCGATGGTCACGCCGAACCGGCCCAGGTCCGGCATCCCCTCCCCCCCCCACTGCCGACCGCGCTTCGATCGCGTAGGAAGTCGGTGGGGCCGACTTCCTACGCACCAGGGCGCTGAACAGGACCGTCAGGGGCGGAGGAGGTGTTCGGCGAGGTCGACGGCTTCGCGGACGGGGGCGAGGCGGCAGTCGGTGGTGCCGAGGTGGGTGGTGGTGATGCCGGTGGCGGCGGCGAGGACGCGGGTGCCGAGGTCGGCGAAGTGGAGGTCGTCGAGGTCGGGGGCCTGGAAAGTGAGCCAGCCGGCGGGGCCGACACAGCGGTATTCGCGCAGGGGGACGTCGGGCATGCGCTGGTCGGCGAGGTGGAAGGCGGTGAGGCGGGCCATCGGGACGCCGAGCATCAGCACCCGGGCGTCGAGGTCGTAGAGGCGTCCGAGCGGGGAGTCGGGGCCCAGGTGGGAGGTGAGGGGGTGGTGGGCGGTGATCTCGTGGGCGTGCCGGCCGAGGGCCGTCCAGGAGGTCTGGGGGTGGCGGCTGCGCAGGGCGCCGGGGCGGGTGCGGATCTCCTCGGAGAGGGCGCCCATGGTCGGCGAGCAGGGGGTGTTCGCCGGGTCGAACCGCGGCATCCGGGCCCGGTAGGCGGCGGTCTCGGCCGGGGTGAGGCCGGCGGTGGCGGTCTGGTGGATGCGCGAGGTGGCGGAGTTCTCGGGGGTGGCGGTGTAGGCGACCAGGGTGCCGTCGGGGCCGAGGAGGTGGAGCAGCGCGTCGGCGACGGTGGCGGCGCCGCCGTCCACCGGACCGAGGGCGCGCAGCGAGGCCTGGACGTGCAGCACCATGCCCGGGCGGACGCCGAGTTCGGCGAAGCCAGCAGCCAGCTGCCCCATGGTGAGGGCGGTGCCGGTGAGGGCGGTGACGGTGCGCATGGCCGCTCCTCTGGGTCAGGCTTCGGCGAGGCGGGCGTGTCCGCGCTGGTGTCCGCGCTCGTGTCCGCGCTCGTGGCGGGCCCGGTCGGCGGCCCGTTCGGCTGCGGCGGGCAGCGGTACGGCGAGCCACGGGGTGACGCTCTCACGCATGCCGTCGGCGAAGCGCAAACCGAGCGCGGTGAGTGCGCCGGATCCGGCCAGCCGGTCGACGGCTTCGGCGGTGTACCGGCGCCAGAGCGCGAACTGGGCGCGCGCCCGGTCGGCGGCCTCGCCCGGCAGCCCGTCGTAGGCGAGCGCGCGGGTGCCCCAGTACTCGGTGACGGCGAGGTGCGCGTAGGTGCCCTGCAACAGGCCTTCGAGCGGGCGCGGGTCGGGCCGCCAGGGCGCGAGGTACAGCTGGTCGTCGGCCGGGTCGTGGAGGTCGAACAGGTCCAGTACGGCGCCGAGTTTGACGTGCTGGAACTCGTGCGCGAGCAGCAGCGCGAGCGTCGGCGCGGTCGCGGGCCGGGCGATGCCGACCGCGCCGTGGGCCTGCCGGGCGGCCGAGCTGACGTCCCGTCCGGTCGGGCCGGGCCGGAGCGGGGTGATGGTGGTGAGGCCGGCCCGGAGGCCTTCCGCGTACGCGGGCAGGTCGTGCCCGAGCAGTTCCCAGGCTTCGCGCAACGCGCCGGTCCAGTCGAGCAGTTCGCCGTCGGAGAGCCGGCCCGCCACGGCGTGGTCGTGGCTGTCGCGCAACGGGTCGACGTCCTCCAGGGCGACCGTCCACCCGCCGGCCAGCCGGACCTGCCGCAGCGGCTGGTCCAGGGCGGTGGCCAGCGATCCGTCGGACGCCCGCACGCTGAACCCGTCGGCCAGGCCGGTGACGACGGCCTCCCCGTCCGGGGCGGCGGTCCGCCCGAGGGTCGGCAGGTGCAGCCACCCACCGCGCACCGGCACCGCGACCGCGTCCCCCCGCCCGGCGCGGACCGCGGCGGCGGCGGCCAGGGCGGCCAGCGGGCCGAGCCCGACGGTGAGGTCCCCGGCGAGCCGGCGGGCGGCCCAGGCGCGGGCGTACGGGTGGGCGAGGACGGCGTCGACGGCGGTGGGTGCGCTCGCGTCGAGTTCGGACAGCAGGGCCCAGGCCACCGATCCGGGCTGCCCGGAGGCGTCCCAGGCGGCGGCCAGCATCGCCCGGGTGACGGCGAGTTGGGCGCGGGACAGGGCCCGTACGGTGTCCTGGTCCCCGTATCCACGGGCGAGTTGGTCGAGTTGCCGCTCGGTGAGGGTGGCCGGCACCACCGGCTCCCCGGCCTGGGCGGGTACGGAAGGACCCGCCGCGGCAACGGAACCGGCAGCGGAACCAGAGGCAGAACCGGCGGCGTCGCCGGCGAGTTCGTTGATGAGCTTCATGAGGTCACCGCAGTAGACGGAGGGATTGTCGAAGCCCGTGTCGGCCCGGTACCGGTGGGCGTACAGGCCGCCGCCGCAGCTGCGGACGACCGGGCAGGCCCGGCAGGCGGCGCTCAGCCCCGCGAGCCCCGACTGACGGGCGGTCATGCCGGGGTGCAGCGCGACCTGGTCGAGGCTGTGCGAGAAGACGTCGTATCCCGTCTCCGGCGCGCCGTCGTAGGCGGTCTTGAGGCTGTCGGCCTGTTCGAAGGTGCCGTCCGTCTCCAGGACGACGAGGTCGGAGGGTTCCAGGCCGAGCGATTCGGTGAGGCTGGAGAGCCCGTGCAACGTCCGGTGGACGGATTCGAAGGTGCGGACGGCGAACGGCCGGCCGTCGGCGTCCCACCTCCGGTACACGGCCAACAGCCAGTCCGCGTACGGCGTTCGCGCACCATCGACGGCCGGTTTCGGCCGGTCCTCCCAAGTGGCGTGCGGCAGCAGGAAGTCGACGGCGGGGGGGTCGAGTTCGGCCAGGGCGCGGTAGACGGCGTCCGGGTCGTTCTCGATGTCGACGGTGCAGAGCAGCCCGGCGTAGAGGTGCCGGTAGGCGGGCCGGCGCAGCCGCTCGACCGCCCGCAGGACGTGCGGGTGGCTGCTGCGGCCGTCGGCGAAGCGACGGTGGCGGTCGTTGGCGGCGCGGTCGCCGTCGAGCGAGATGCCGACCCTCATGCCGATCTCGGCGAAGAGTTCGCAGTAGGCGTCGTCCAGTTGCACACCGTTGGTGTGGATGCGCAGGTCGAGTGCACAGCCGGTCGGCAGGGCCGCTCGGAGCGCCTTGGCCGCGTGACGCAACCGGTCCGGGCCGGCGAGCAGGGGTTCTCCCCCGTGCAGGAC
The DNA here is from genome assembly GCF_044745805.1 of Kitasatospora sp. NPDC086801. Lineage (NCBI taxonomy): Bacteria > Bacillati > Actinomycetota > Actinomycetes > Kitasatosporales > Streptomycetaceae > Kitasatospora > Kitasatospora sp. NPDC086801. The sequence continues at coordinate 71,801 of NZ_JBIVAX010000019.1, read as the reverse complement.
GACCCGGACGGCGGGCAGCCGGTGCGCGGCCGCGTGGTCGCCGATCCGCTCGGCGATCCGGTTCAGGACTTCGTCACCGATGACCTTGGGGCGTCGACGCCAACTGGTGTCGGCGTGCTCGTACACGTAGCAGTGATCGCAGGCGAGATCACACCGGCTGTGCACTTTCACGACGAATTGAGTGAAAGGCAGCGGAGTTGGCGTCATGGTCGATCGGATTCAGCCGGAGCCGATGGTCAGTCGGCCGATCAGATGGAGGAGTTGAAGGCCGCGACCGGCACCGCACCCGCACCGGTGTCGGGCAGGGCTCGTCGGATCCTGGCGGAGAGTTCCTCGGCGCCGAGCTGGGCGAGGTCGGCCAGCGAAGGCCGGGTTTCGCCCTGAGGCTCCGTCAGTTCAATGCGGGGCAGGGTGTCCAGTCCGGGTGTCATGTTCGATTCTCTTCCACGATGGGGGTTAGAGAGAAGCAGGGCCGGGTATATACGTCGGCCTAGTCGACCAGGGTACTGCCAGCGTGTGGGCTGCGCCGTTCTCTTGCGCGCTCCTAACAGCCACTACCCCCTTCACGCAGCGAAGTCTCGCCAAAAGTTCACCCACTCGGCGGTCGCGTGACGGCACCTGACCGGCGCACAGACCACCCGACGGCGGCCGCCGAGCGCACCCCGGCGGCGCCTCCGCGGTGGCATCCGGCCGCCACCCCGCCCCGATCTACTCCACCAGCGCCGCCGGGGTCCCCATCCCCGGCGCTCACGCACCATCCGAACCACCGGTCGGCGAAGGCTAGTTGGCGCGATTCAGCAGCGCCACCCGCCCCCGGTCAGCCCGCCCGTCCCCGGTCAGCCCGCCCGCCGCCGTCGGCCTCCGCACCACGGCGGGCCCAGCGGCCCGGCAATATTCGAACACCGCAGAGGGCGACCGACTACGGGCAGAGCCGCTCCACCCGCCACCCGCCGGCTCCGGCCGGCTCGGCGAAGTAGCGCAGCCGGTCGTGCAGCCGGTTCGCCCGCCCCTGCCAGAACTCGACGCTCTCCGGGATCACCCGGTACCCGCCCCAGAACGGCGGCACGGGCACGCCCTCGCCCTCCGGGTAGCGGCGCTCCAGTTCGGCGTAGCGCTGTTCGAGGACGTCGCGCCCGCCGACCGGGCTGGACTGTTCGCTGGCCCAGGCGCCGAGCTGCGAGCCGTGCGGCCGGGTGCGGAAGTAGGCGGCGGTCTCGTCCCGGCCGACCTTCTCCACCCGCCCCTGGACGATCACCTGACGGGCCAGCGCGATCCACGGGAACAGCAGCGCGGCATGCGGGTTGGCGGCGAGCTCGGCGCCCTTGCGGGAGCCGTAGTTGGTGAAGAAGACGAAGCCGCGCGCGTCGTAGTTCTTGAGCAGGACGGTGCGCGAGCTGGGCCGCCCCTGGGCGTCGGCGGTGGAGAGCACCATCGCGTTGGGCTCGACCACCCCGGCGTCGTCCGCCTCGTGGAACCAGCGGGTGAACTGGGCGATCGGCTCGGGCGCGAGCTGTTCCTCGACCAGGCCCTCGTGGGTGTAGTGCTTGCGCATCACGGTGAGGTCCGGTCCGGGCCGGGCATCGTCGGCCAGGATCCGGGTGGCGGGGCTCAGGGGCGTCGACTGGGCGCGTTCCGGGGTCTGCACGTCAACATCATCCCGTACGACAAGCAACCGGCACCGCTACCTCCGGACAAACCCCGGTGGGAGATAAGGTGTCCCGCCACCGCTCGACCGCCCGCCGTACGGTGAATTGTCCGGAACCTGGCGTTTGGTTCCGGGAATTCCGGGGCACGACCGACCCTCGGCGAGAAAGTCAAGCGGTCCCAAGCGCAACATCACCATGGTGGTGTATGGCGCAATGCACCCCGTGCCTGTCACTCTGGCACCGAGTGCCAACCACCAATCGGTCACTGGCGCGCCGCCCCACCACGGCGCAGCGCCGATCGCAGAACTGAAGGAGCCGTCGTATGTCCGACTTCGTACCCGGGCTTGAGGGAGTCGTCGCGTTCGAGAGCGAGATCGCCGAACCCGACCGTGAAGGCGGCGCGCTGCGGTACCGCGGTGTCGACATCGACGACCTGGTGGGCAACGTCTCCTTCGGCCACGTCTGGGGCCTGCTGGTGGACGGCAAGTTCAACCCCGGCCTGCCGGCCGCCGAGCCGTTCCCGATCCCGGTGCACTCCGGTGACATCCGGGTCGACGTGCAGTCCGCGCTCGCCATGCTCGCCCCGGTCTGGGGCCTCAAGCCGCTGCTCGACATCTCCGCCGAGCAGGCCCGCGACGACCTCGCCCGCGCCGCCGTGATGGCGCTGTCCTACGTGGCCCAGTCGGCCCGCGGCCAGGGCCTGCCGATGGTCCCGCAGAGCGAGATCGACAAGGCCGAGACGGTCGTCGAGCGGTTCATGATCCGCTGGCGCGGCGAGCCGGACCCGAAGCACGTCAAGGCCATCGACGCCTACTGGACCTCCGCCGCCGAGCACGGCATGAACGCCTCCACCTTCACCGCCCGCGTCATCGCCTCCACCGGCGCCGACGTGGCGGCCGCGCTCTCCGGCGCGGTCGGCGCGATGTCCGGCCCGCTGCACGGCGGTGCGCCGTCCCGCGTGCTCGGCATGATCGAGGAGATCGAGCGCACCGGCGACGCCACCGCCTGGGTCAAGAACGCGATGGACCGCGGCGAGCGCCTGATGGGCTTCGGCCACCGCGTCTACCGCGCCGAGGACCCGCGCGCCCGGGTGCTGCGCCGCACCGCCAAGGAGCTCGGCGCGCCGCGCTTCGAGGTCGCCGAGGCGCTGGAGAAGGCCGCGCTGGAGGAGCTGCACAACCGCCGCCCCGACCGCGTGCTGGCCACCAACGTCGAGTTCTGGGCCGCGATCATGCTGGACTTCGCCGAGGTGCCGGCACACATGTTCACCTCGATGTTCACCTGCGCGCGCACCGCGGGCTGGTCGGCGCACATCCTGGAGCAGAAGCGCACCGGCCGGCTCGTGCGCCCCGCCGCGCGCTACATCGGCCCCGGCCCGCGCCGCCCCGAGGAGATCGAGGGCTGGGACGCCATCGGCCACTGACGCACCCCGTCTCGCACCACCCCTGAGCAGCGGGTCCGGCCTTCGCCGGGCCCGCTGTTCGCACGGCCGTGAGCTGCGAAGATCACAGTCTCAGCGGGCGGACGACCGTACCCCGGGCGGGGCCCCGGCCGGTAGGCTGCGCGGGTGGCTCAGATCCAGATCCCCGCTGACATCAAGCCCGCAGACGGCCGTTTCGGCTGCGGACCTTCCAAGGTGCGCCCCGAGGCCCTGAGTGCCCTCGCCGCCACCCAGACCTCCCTGCTCGGCACCTCGCACCGCCAGGCCCCGGTCAAGAACCTGGTCAAGCGCGTGCGCGAGGGCGTGAGCAGCCTCTTCTCGCTCCCCGAGGGCTACCAGGTCGTCCTCGGCAACGGCGGCTCCACCGCCTTCTGGGACATCGCCGCGTTCGGCCTGGTGCGGGAGAAGTCCCAGCACCTGGACTTCGGCGAGTTCTCCTCCAAGTTCGCCTCCTCGGTCAAGGCCGCCCCGTGGCTCGCCGAGCCGAGCGTCATCAAGACCGCCCCGGGCACCCACCCGCTGCCGGTCGCCGAGGCCGGCGTCGATGTCTACGGGCTCACCCACAACGAGACCTCGACCGGCGTCGCGATGCCGATCAAGCGCCCGGCGGGCGCGGACGAGGGCTCGCTGGTCCTGGTGGACGCCACCTCGGGCGCCGGCGGCCTGCCGGTGGACATCACCGAGACCGACGTCTACTACTTCGCCCCGCAGAAGTCCTTCGCCTCCGAGGGCGGCCTGTGGCTGGCCGCGTTCTCCCCGGCCGCCCTGGAGCGCGCCACCGAGATCGCCGGCTCCGGCCGGTACATCCCGCCGTTCTTCGACCTGCCGACGGCCATCGACAACTCGTCGAAGGACCAGACGTACAACACCCCGGCGATCTCCACCCTGTTCCTGCTGGCCGACCAGCTGGAATGGCTGAACGGCAACGGCGGGCTCGACTGGGCCGTCGCCCGTACGGCTGATTCCTCGTCCCGGCTGTACGCGTGGGCCGAGAAGTCCTCCTACGCCAGCCCGTTCGTGGCGAACCCGGCCGAGCGCTCCCAGGTCGTCGGCACCATCGACTTCGACGAGTCGGTGGACGCCGCCGCCGTCGCCAAGGCACTGCGTGCCAACGGCATCGTGGACACCGAGCCGTACCGCAAGCTGGGCCGCAACCAGCTGCGCGTCGCGATGTTCCCGGCGATCGACCCGGCGGACGTCGAGGCGCTCACCCACTGCATCGACTACGTGGTCGAGCAGCTCTGAGCGATCCCGTGCACGGCTGAGGGCCACCGCCTCCGGGCGGTGGCCCTCAGCCGTTGCGGCCTGCGCGCCGCCGGGCCTACCCGCCGACCATCGAGCTGATCAGCACGACGACCAGCAGCAGCACCAGGGTGCCGGTCACGATACGCATACGAGTCTTGGGATCCACGGTCAACGAGCGTACCTCCGGCCCACCCGCCGACTGATCGGAGCCCCGGGCCCAACGGCCACCCCGGGCCCCAACGGCCACCCGGGCCCGAACCGCCGCCCCGGGCCCGACCGCGCCCCGGCTCAGCTCCAGTCGGCGAGCGGCCAGGCGCGCAGCGAGGAGTAGTGGGCGAAGCCGCCGTCCAGGTCGCTCTGCATCAGGTGCAGCTCGGCGGCCTCCCACTCGGGCCCACGGTAGTCGGCCAGCGCGGCCGCCAGGGTGTCCAGCTCGGCCGCCGCGAGCCGCTGGACGGCCCGCCGGTGGCCGCGCGAGGAGCCGGCCCGGGCGAGGGTGAGGTGCGGATGGAAGGTGAAGGCGTCGACCTCCCCGGTCACCCCGGCGGCGGCCTCGGACACGGCCTCGGCGAGCCTGCGCAGCGCCCAGGCCTGCCCCTCCACCCCGGCCCAGAGCACCCGGTCGCCGAACCGCCCGGCGCCGGACAGCCGCAGCCGGTGCACCGGGTGCACCTCGGCGACGGCGGCCAGACCCGCCTCCAGCTCCGGCAGTCCCTCGGCCGGCACCTCGCCGAGGAAGGCCAGCGTCAGGTGCCAGCCCTCGACGGTGGTCCAGCGCAGCCGGTCCGCCCCGGGCAGCCCGCGCACCGGCGCCACCGCGTCCGACAGCCCCTGGAGCGCGTTGACCGGCGGCAGGACCGCCACGAAGAGCCTCATGGGGACATCTTCCCGCGCGAGGCCGTTTGGGCTAGAACCTTTCGTATGAAGATCCGCACCGGGGGACCAGACGACGTTCCCGACATCCTCGCCCTGCTCGACGGCGCCGTGGGCTGGCTGGCCGGCCAGGGCCGCACCGGCCAGTGGGGCGACCAGCCCTTCAGCACCGTCCCGGCCCGGGTCGAGCAGGTCGCCGGGTACGCCGCCGAACCGTTCCTGATCCGCCTCGCCGAGGATGCCGAGGGCCGCGCCATCGGCTGCTGCGTGCTGTCCGAGGAGCGGGGGAAGTACATCCCCCCGGTGGACGAGCCCGAGCTGTTCGTCCGCATCCTGGTCACCGACCGCAGCCGCAAGGGCTCGGGGATCGGCGCCGCGCTGATCGCCGACGCGGTCGAGGAGACCCGCCGGCGCGGCCTCGGCCTGCTGCGGGTGGACTGCTACGCGGGCGCCGACCGCAGGCTGGTCGGCCAGTACCGGGCACTCGGGTTCACCGAGACCGAGTCCTTCGAGGTCGAGCAGCCGGACGGCGTCTGGCCCGGTCAGGTCCTCGCGATCCGGCTCTGACCCTCGACCCTGCACCGAAGCCCCGGGGCGGACCACCGCCCCGGGGCGTGACGCTACATCAGCAGGCGGGCGCCAGCTCCGACTTGTTGGCGGTGACGGTCCGCGGCACGAAGGCCACCACCCGGCCGCCCCGGCCGGGGTGCAGGTCGAACCGCACCCGCAGGTCCGCGCTGCGGGCCAGCACCAGGCCCACCACACCGGCCGCCAGCGCGGACACCAGCCCGCAGGCCAGCAGGCCGAGCCGGGGCCCGTACGAGGCGGTCACCCAGCCGACGATCGGGGCGCCGATCGGCGTGCCGCCGGTGAAGACCAGCACCAGCAGGCCCATCACACGACCGCGCATCGCGGGGTCGGTGGCCAGTTGCAGCGTGGAGTTGACGGAGGTGTTGAAGCTGAGTCCGAACACCCCGACCAGCGTCAGCAGCACCGCGAAGGTCCAGTAGTCGGGCGCGAACGCGGCCACCACCTCCAGCGAGCCGAAGGCCAGTGCCGCCGCCACCAGTCTGCGCAGCCTGGGCACGCCCCGGCGGGCCGCGAGCAGCGCACCGGCCAGCGAGCCGACCGCCATCGCGGTGTTCAGCAGGCCGTACTGCCCGGCGCCGACCTTGAACGTGTCGTAGGCGAAGCCGGAGAGCAGCGTCGGGAAGTTGAAGCCGAAGGTGCCGATGAACCCGGCCAGGACCATCGGCCAGAGCAGTTCGGGCCGCTCCTTGACGTACCGCAGGCCCTCCCGCAGCTGGCCCTTCTCGCGGGCGATCGGCTCGGTCGGGCGCAGTTCGCTCTCCCGCATGGCGAGCAGCCCGCCGATCACGGCGGCGAAGGACAGCGCGTTGACGGCGAACGCCCAGCCGCTGCCGACCGCGGCGATCAGCAGGCCCGCGACGGCGGGGCCGACCAGCCGGGCGGTCTGGAAGTTGGCGGCGTTCAGGCTGACCGCGTTGGCGAGGTCCTTGGGCCCGACCATCTCGGACACGAAGGCCTGCCGGGTCGGGTTGTCGACCACGGTGACCAGGCCGAGCAGCAGCGCGAAGGCGTACACGTAGTACGGCGTCACGACGCCGCCGACGGTCAGGACGGCCAGGCCGGCGGCCAGCAGGCCCATGGCGCCCTGGGTGTAGATCAGCAGGCGGCGCTTGGGCATCCGGTCGGCGAGCACGCCGCCGAACAGGCCGAGCAGCAGCATCGGCAGGAACTGCATGGCGGTGGTGATGCCGACCGCGAGGGGGCTGCCGGTGAGGCTGAGGACCAGCCAGTCCTGGGCGATCCGCTGCATCCAGGTGCCGGTGTTGGACACCACCTGGCCGGCGAAGTAGTAGCGGTAGTTGCGAACGCGCAGGGAGGAGAACATCCCCCCGGGCCTCGTGAAGCGGGCACCTGCGGGAGACGTGGACGCGTGGGTGCGTCCGGGAGCGGCGGGGTCGTCCGCCGCGGTGCGTTCGTCGGGGTCGTCGTCGCCGCTGCCGGGCAGCCCCGTGGGGGCGGGTGCCTGGAGGTCGGCGGCCGCGGCGCCGGCCGCGGTGGGGTCGGCGGTCTGGTCGTCGGTACGGATGGCGGCGGCGCTGGCTGCGGCCGGCGGTGTCACGGTGGTCTCCCCTCGCGGCGCGGCGGCCCGTACTGCGGCCGTCGCGCTCCTGGTTTCGGTGGTCGGTCCTGCGGTGATGCGGTACTCCTTCTTCTCCCGGCCGGCCGGGGTCGGCGTGCCTGCCGGGGTCGGCGTGCCTAGAGGTGTGCGAGCTTGTAGAGCACGGGCGCGGCCTCCCTGAGGACGGCCCACTCCTCCTCGTCGAGCCCCTCGGCGAGCTCGGCGAGCCAGACGTTGCGGCGCCGGCGGCTCTCGGCGAGGATCGCCTCGGCCTGCTCGGTGCTGCTGACGACCACCTGGCGGCGGTCCTCGGGGTGCGGTTCGCGCCGCACCAGCCCCTTCTCCTCCAGCATCGCGACGATCCTGGTCATGGAGGGCGGCTGCACGTGCTCCTTCCGGGCGAGCTCACCCGGTGTCGCCTTTCCGCATCTGGCGAGGGTGCCGAGCACCCCCATCTCGGTGGGGCTCAGCGACTCCTCGACCCGCTGGTGTTTGAGTCGACGGGAGAGGCGCATCGTGGACGACCGCAGCTGATTGATCGCTGCGAGGTCCCGCTCGGACATCTCGGGCATGTTCTTTAGCCTACGTCATTACTCTCGCTAAGGAAAATGCGTTCCCTTTCCACCCCGCCGACCCCGTCCGTTCACCGCGCGCCGGAAGATCGGCCCGGTGCGATGCTGGTCCTGGGTCTCGAATGGTCTCGATTGGTCTCGATCCGACGCGCCGCCGGGCGCCCGCTCCCCCTTCCACAAGGGCCGACACCACTCCCAGAAGGGCCGACCAGACATGTCCGACCTCGCCGCCGAGCAGAACGGCACCGGCTTCGCCCGTCTCGCCATGGTCACCATCGACTGCCCCGACCCGATCGCGCTGGCCGGGTTCTACGGCGAGCTGCTGGGCTGGGAGAGCCGCCACCTGGACGAGCAGTTCGCGATCCTGGACAACCCGGAGGGCGGCAGCCCGCTGGGCTTCGGCCGGGTCTCGGGCTACCGGCCGGAGCCGTGGACGGAGCCGGACGGCGGCAAGCACTTCCACCTGGACTTCTACGTGGACGACCTGGACGAGGCCATCGCGAAGGCGCTCGCACTCGGCGCGACCGAGCCGACGTACCAGCACGGCCGGACGCTCAAGGTGCTGATCGACCCGGTCGGGCACCCGTTCGGACTAGCCCCGCTGGAGTGACGAACCCGGAGTAACGGACGAACCGCCCGGGGGCCGTGCGCAGGCGGTGTCAGGGGTTGGTGCCAAGATCATGCAGGACACGTAAAGGTCCATCCTGACCTGGGACTTCACGAAAAGCGCGAACCTTGTGCGACCGTCCGGCAGTGGTTACTGTCCCCCGTTGTCAGGGGCACCACACGCCAGGTCTCCCTCCGGCGGCGCCGTTCCCGCGCCCGTTGCCGCGCTCCCCCTCCCGACCACCCGTGTCCGCCCGAGTCCTGGCGCCCTCCTCCCCGCATCCGTCCAGGGAGCTCTCTTGGGTGAGATCCATCATGCCGACCACGGCTGGGTGACACCGGCGGTCTCGTACTTCGTCGCCTGCCTCGGCGCCTTCGTCGCCCTGCGCAGCGCCCGCTGGGCACTCATCTCGCAGGGCAGGACCCGGGCGATCTGGCTGCTCTTCGCCTCGACCTCGCTCGGCGCCGGGATCTGGTCCATGCACTTCATCGCGATGCTCGGCTTCTCCGTCACCGGGGTCGACATCAGCTACCAGCCCGGGCTGACCGTGCTCAGCCTGCTGGTCGCCATCGCCGTCGTCGGCATCGGCCTGTTCACCGTCGGGTACAGCCGCCGCCCCGTCCTGTCGCTGCTGGCCGGCGGACTGACCACCGGCCTCGGGGTCGCGGCGATGCACTACCTCGGGATGGCCGCGATGGTCCTGCCCGGCCACCTCGGCTACGACCGGCTCACGGTCTGGCTGTCCGTCGCCATCGCGGTGTTCGCGGCCACGGCCGCGCTCTGGGCGACCCTGAACATCCGCGGCACGCTCGCCGTCCTGGCGGCCGCGCCGGTCATGGGCGTGGCGGTCTGCGCGATGCACTACACCGGCATGGCGGCGCTCTCGGTGCGGCTCGACTTCTCGCACTCCACCCAGGGCGGCGTGATGGCGCTGCAGTTCATCTTCCCGCTCGGGGTCGGGCTCGGCTGCTACGTCTTCTTCGGCTCGCTGGCCTTCGCGGTCTCGCCGAGCCGCAGCACCACGCAGCCGCTCCTGCTCGGCCCGGCGGCCCCGCTGGTCCCGCGCCAGCGGCGGCCGCTGGACGAGGCCCGCACCCGGCGCTGAACCGGACGGGCCCCAAGGCTCCGAGGGCGTCCGGCTGGGTCCCCCACCCCGGCCGGGCGCCCTCGGCTCATTCCGGCAGTCGCCGCCGAGTCACGTCGGCCACCGCCGCCGACTCACTCCGGCGAACCGCCGGCCCACGACGGCGAACGCCGCCGACTCACTCCGGCCGCCCGAGCAGCCCGGTCAGGTGCGCGGGCGTGGCCACCGGGCAGACCTTGTGCACGAAGTCCCGCCGCAGCGCGTGGTACGGCTCGCCCGCCCGGTAGAAGTTGGCGTGCATCCACCGCAGTTCCTCCGCCCGGTACTCGGCCAGCGGCTTCGCCTCCTCGTCGACGGACCGGCGGCGCTTCTTGTCGACCAGCCGCCCGGTGAGTTCGGGCGAGGCGCCGAGCGCGGCGGCCTCCCGGGCCACCCAGCGGCGGAAGGCCGCCGCGTCCCCGCCGCAGGTGCGGTCCACCAGGCCGATCCGGCGGGCGTGTTCGGCGCCGACCGGCAGCGCCTCGGTGGTCAGCCGCGCGGCCTGCTCGGCGCCGACCCGGCGCGGCAGGGTGTACGTCCAGTACTCGGAGCCGTAGAGGCCCATCAGCCGGTAGTGCGGGTTGAGCACCGCCGACTCCCGGCACCACACCTCGTCGGCGGCGAGGGCCGCCATCAGGCCGCCGGCCGCCGCGTTCCCGGCCAGGGCGGCGACGGTGAGCTTGTCGGTCGTGGTGAGGATCGCGTGGACCAGGTCGTCCATCGCGTTGATGTTCTCCCAGGACTCCAGCGCCGGGAAGGCCGCGCCCTCGATGACGTTGAGGTGGATCCCGTTGGAGTAGAAGTCCCGGGCCGCCCCGAGCACCAGCACCGAGGTGGGCCGGTCGGCGGCCTCGCGGTAGGCGGCGAGCAGCCGGCGGCACTGCCCGGTGCTCATCGCCCCGCCGGCGTAGGCGAATTCGAGGTAGCCGACGTCGCCCTCCTCGCGGTAGCGCAGCTCCGACCAGGTGTCCCGGCGGGCCGCCGAGGCCGGTGTCACCGGGATCTCCCGGACCCGGTGCAGCCGGCCCGCGAGCACCGTCGCGGCCGGCTGCTTGAAGGTGGCGGGCCCGCCCGGGGTGCGGCGCGGGCGCAGTTGGGGGATCCAGACCGCGCCGTCCACGGTGGCGCGGCAGATCGCGCCGTCGCGGGTGGCGAGCACGGCGCCGGGCACCGGGCCGCGCAGCTCGTCCTCGGGGTGGCCGCCGTGCAGGAAGTACTCGCGTCCGAACAGCTCGTCGAGCACGCCGGGTTGGGAGTCGGCGGCGCGGAGCTTGCGGAGCACGGTGGCGGTGCCGTCGGCGGCCCAGTCGATCCGGCGCGCGTCCTGCCGCAGGAGGGGGCGCAGCCTGCCGTGGACGTCCGGCCGGTCGTAGTCGAGCGGTTCGGGGGTGTACAGCCCGCCCTCGAAGCGCTGGACGGCGAGCAGGACGGCCTCGACGGCGGCGTCGGCGACCTCGCCCCGGTACAGCTCGCTCTTGCCGCAGTCGGTGACGGGGAACTCGACGGACGCCCAGATGTCGCCGGCGTCCATCTCCTCGACGGCCTGGAGGACGGTCACGCCCCAGCGGTCCGACCCCTCGGTGATCGCCCAGTCGAGCGAGGAGGGGCCGCGGTCGCCCTTGGGCCCGGGGTGCACGATCAGGACGGTCCGGGTGGACCAGATGTCCTCCGGGACGGCCTTGGTGAGCATCGGACAGAGGATCAGCTCGGGGTCGGTACGGGCCACCGCCGCCCTCATCGCCTCGTCGCCGAGGGCGAGCTGGACGGCGACCCGGTGGCCGCGCTCGCGCAGCTCGGTGTGGACGCGCTGGGTCAGGCTGTTGAACGCGCTGGCGATCAGGAGAATGCGCAAGAGGGCCTCCGGACAGGGACTGGGGGTCGCGCGCAGGCGATGAAACCAGGGCATGGACACGTAATGATTACGTTCTACGCCTTTCCGCCCGACCCTCACGCACTCCGCACACCTGTGCCCCCGGCGTGGCGTCCGCTTCGCCGGATCTCCCCAGCCCCTCCCCTGAGTTGACGGCCTCGGCCGCTACCTCGGAAACGCCCGGCGGGCCCGCCAGGTGGTGTGCTCGCGGGACACCGCGTCCTCCGCCTCGGCGGCCATCCGGGCCCAGCGCGCCTCGGCGTCCGGCGTCTTGAGGTCGAGGTCGGACAGCTGGTTGCCGACGTTCTCCAGCTCGCGCGCGGCCAGCTGGTAGGCGGCGGCCAGCGGGCGCAGCTGCTTGAGCTGGGTCCAGGCGATGACGGCGGCGGCCGCGGCCGAGCTGGCACCGAAGACGTGCACCTGGAGGGCGCCGGTGGCCTGGGCGACGGCCGCCGCGGCGCCGATGATGATCAGCGCCGCGATGCCGAGCCCCCAGGACACCGCCTGCGTCTCGCACGCCTCGGCCCGGGCGCGGTACCAGGTGCGCTGGCCCTCGACCCGGGTGCGCAGGTAGAGCGTGCGCCGGGCGGTCAGGCTGCCGGCCCGCATCCGCCGCATCTCCGGGGTGATCTCCGGGACGGTGCCGGGCGGTACGATCTCCGGGTCCTCGAAGGCCCGCAGCACGTCCTCGACCTGGAGCAGGTAGCCGCGGTCCACGTCCGCGGACTCCGCCTCGCCGTCGAACGGCCGGGCCCGGACGGTGTACTTCCAGGCCAGCGTCTTGACCGACTCGGCCGCCGCCCGGGCCTCGTACCAGCGGCCCTGCGGGTTGCTGCGGCGCAGCCGGGACCAGAAGTAGCCGGCGATCAGGAAGGCCCCCACCGAGTACAGCGGCACGCTGTCGAAGGAGCCCCGGTCCTTGGGCCCGGGGAACGAGCCGATCGCGGCGGCGATCACCAGCATGGCGATCAGTCCGCGGTACCAGCGCAGCGTCTCGCGCTGGCCGTCCAGCGAGGCCTTGTCCGCCGTCCAGAACAGCTCCGGCAGCAGCTTCGCCTCGTCCCCTCCGGGCGGATCCTGTTGCACCATCGGTCGAGCCCCCTCCCCGTGTCCGTCCAGGCAGTATTCCCTCCGCCAACTTCCCTACACGGTCCCATTTTTGACATTTTCCCGGGCGGCCATTGTCCCGCTCCTCCCGCAACCGGTATAACCGGTTACATGCCGCTGCACTGGAAAGTCGTCATCGACTGCGCCGACCCGAACCGCCTGGCCGCCTTCTGGGCCGCCGCCCTCGACCACACCCTGGAGGAGCACGGCGCCCTGATCACCCGCCTGCTCGCCGCCGGTGCCGTCCCCCCGGACGCCGTCACCGAGGTCGACGGCCGCCCCGCCTGGCGCACCCTCGCCGCCGTCCGCCACCCCGAGGACCCGTACGACCCCGCCACCGGCACCGGCCTGGGCCGCCGACTACTCTTCCAGGCCGTCCCCGAGCCCAAGCACGGCAAGAACCGCCTCCACCTCGACCTGCACCCGGGCCCGGGCGAGCGCGAGTCCACCGTCGCCCGCCTCGAAGCCCTCGGCGCCACCACGCAGCAGCACGTCAAGGAGCCCGGCGGCGAGTGGACCGTCATGCAGGATCCGAACACTCCGGATTCATGGTTCTGGAGTGAGCCCCGGTGTCGACCGCCACCCTGACCCGCGACCAGCAGGTATCGCCCCACTCCCAAGGGAGTATGACGAGTGCGATCCTGCCCGGCACCGAGGGCACTGTGTTTTCCGGGCGCCTGCGGGGCGTCTCGGCTATCCGACTGTCCGTCCTGACGGACGAGACCACCAGCCCCGAACGGCAGCGCGAGGCCAACGACCGCGCCGCCGAGATGAACAACATTGACTTCGGCGAGGATGACCAGCGCCGGGAAGCTGTCGACCTTGACGTGTCGGCGAGCAAGACCGCTCCGCGGGAACGTCCGGAGCTTGGCAAGTGGCTCGCGGACCCCGGCAGCTTCGACGTGATCGTGTGGTGGCGCTTTGACCGCGCCGTCCGATCGCAGCAGGACATGCACAACCTTGCCGAGTGGGCGAGCAAGCACCGAAAGATGATCATCTTCGCCGAGGGCGTCGGCGGCGGGATGCAGCAATTCGACTTCCGCAACCCGCTCGACCCGATCACGCGCATGATGCTCAATCAGTTTGCGTTCGCTGCCGAGATGGAAGCGTGGTCCATCAAAGAGCGCGCCATGGGTGCGCAGGCTGCCATGCGCAAGATGCCGTTCCGGTTCAAGGGCGGTCGCCCGTCCTACGGGTACAAGATCGTTTCCATGCCCGCGGAACACGGCGGGGTCGGCAAGACGCTCGCGCAGGACGAGAGCGCCGTCAAGATCATCATTCGCATCATCCGGGACATGCTGAACGGCAAGACCATCACGCGGATTTGCCAGGAACTGGAGCACGACAAGGTTCCGACCCCGCGGGACCACTGGTCGGTCAGCCAGGGCCGGAAGACCGGCGGCAAGACCGGCGGCGCGAAGGGCGAGAGCAACACCCGGGACGTGTTCAAGTGGGTGCCCACGGTCCTTAAGAAGATCCTCACGAACCCTGCGCTACTGGGCTGGAAGATGCACAACGGCGACCCGATCCGGGATGCCGAGGGCGCCCCGATCCTGTCGACCGAAGACCCGATCCTGACGCGCGAAGAGTTCGACGTGATCGGGAAGCTGTTCGACGACCGGAAGCGGACCGAGCCCCGGGCCATACCCTTGGACGCTTCCAAGTTGCTCCGGGTGATCCACTGTGGCACGTGCGGATCTCGCATGTACCACCAGACCAACAAGAAGCAGCAGCGCGCGTACACCTGCGGTGGGCACCTCACGCGGGTCAAGTGCGCCGCCCCAATGACGATCCGGGCTGACTGGGTCGAGGACTACGTAGAGCGCGAGTTCCTGGCCCTGACCGGCCGCATCCGCATTCAGCGAACCATCATCACGCCCGGGTACGACCCGGCGCAGGAACTCGCGCACGTCCTCGCCGAGTACGAAGCCCACCAGGAGGAGAAGGGGGAGCAGAAGTCCACCGCAGCGAAGGAAGCGTGGAAGAGGCGAGCAGCGGCACTCGATAGCCGTATGGCCAAGCTGGAGGCGACCCCCGCCCGTCCCGAGACGCGCGAGAAGGTTGACACGGATGAGACGTTCGCCGATCTGTGGGCCAAGTCCGATGATGACGCCCGCCGGCTGCTGCTGCTCGACGCCGGGGCACGGCTGGAGATCCGTAAGGGCGTACGCGGCGGGTGGCGGACGCTCGACCCGCGCCGGGTGGCGTTCGCAGTGACCGGGGACCTTGACCCCGCGGTGGAGTCGTGGGCCGGGTTGCGGGACGAACTGACCATGACCCCCGAGACCGCTCCTGCGGCCGGTAGCCGGATGCGCCTTGCCGAGCCCGTCGGGGCAGCAGCGTAGGGCACCAGCGCCCGGGGTGGTGACGGGTGACGCAGATGACGGAGAAATCAGTTTTCTTTAGACAGCGGGTGTCTAAGTAAAACCAGAAATTGCCTCACCTGCGTCACCTCATCACCCCGGGAGATCGCCCCACTCTCCGTAGCAGTAGAGGGACGGACGGTCGACCGTACGGCGGGAGATCGTCCCCCTCTCCACAACAGTAGGGGCGGGCCGTACCGCGCACCCCGCCGACGGAACGACAGGCCGAGCCTCCACCTCAGAGGCGGCGCTCTGTACCCCTCTGGTCTGCCCGTTCGCTCCCTGCATAGACCAGTTTCACTGCCCCTTCCCGAATCCGCAGGTAGGGGCCTCTTTATGCCGCTGACAGGCGGCCCACCGGAGGTAGCGCCGTGAACAACCCTGGCCGTTCCACCTACACCTACGAGGACCGGGCGACCGCGAAGCTCCGTCTGCGCGCTGATTCGTTTCAGTACAGCGCTGCCATGGAGCACCTTGCCGAGCTGAAGCGCGACCGTCCCGAGCAGTACGACCAGATGAACCCGCTATCCCGAATTTCGCTCGGCCACTACGAGATCGCAAAGGCTGCCGCTGTGCAGCTCGGCCGCAACGTTTCCGCTCCCACCGATCGTGAGGTCTGACCATGAACCCCGATGTTTCCAAGGCTGCCGACAAGCTCGCCAAGCTGCGCGCCCAGGCCGACAAGTTCACGGCTCCGCTCGCCGAGGCCGCAGCCGCCCTGGCAGTCGCCGAGGAGGCCGAACAGGCCCGCCGTGCCGAGCGAGCCGCCGAGTACGACCGCGCGTTCGCCGCTTCGTGGCGTGAGCGCGCACAGCAGGCCAGCGACGCTGACAAGGCCCACCGGGAACGGTTCGCCGAACTGCTGGCCAAGGAACCGTGGTTCATGGCATACATGGCGTCCCGGGCCGAGCGATACAAGCGAGAGAAGATCATGCACGCTGCCCAGCGCGCCCAGTCCGCCACCGGCCAGCCGGGCACCGTGCCGGAGCCACGCATATATGACCTGCGCCTGATGGAAGACCTGATCGAAACCACCGAGCGCATGGCCACCGCGATTGCCGAGGACTACGCCGAGGAACTGGACGCCAAGCGGACCGCCTACATAGAAGCGACGGACTGACATGGCCGTTGACGCACTCGACCCCGGCCCGGACGGCACCTATCCGCATTTTCCCCGGGACGCGCAGGGACGGCCCGTATGGTCGGACGCTCCAACTGGCCTGCCAGTAACCAACGGTGGGGCGCCAATGCCGCGCGGTGTCCAACCGATGAGCGACCCCCACGACCCCGGCCGGCTGCTGCCCGTCGACGTGACACCGAGGAAGCCGGACGGTCGACCGATTGACCCGCCGGTGATTCCTCCGCAGGCTCCGGCATGAGGCACACGTCCGACGTATGACCGACCGACACAGGGTCGCAGCCCCGGGCCTACCCCACCCGGGGGCCTCCCCTCTCCTGGCCAGAAGCGCGGCAGGGAGGTAAAAAACTCGCATGGCTCATTAGACCATTCTTGCGGACCATTACGGCCCCACTTCGATTCCCTAATCGGATTCGAATTGGGGCCATTTTGTGTTCCGCCGATCAATCCACAGACTCTATCTGGAGTCGCATTTCTTCATATGCTTCCCTGAGGTCGCGCGCATCGGAAATCTTGCCGGTCTCAACGGCATTTACCACTTCTAGGGCACGCCAGTGATTTGACGGTGCCACCCGACCTGAGAGCATTGCGCGCTGCGCCGCATAGCATGCTTCATCAAGGCGATTGGTGGTTACCAAAGAGAGTGCGAGATCAATATTTGCCGAGGCCACTCGGCGAGGCCACTTGGTCAGGTCGTCCGGCGGCGAAAGCCGCGAAATAACCTCTCTTGCATAGGTTTCTGCCGCCGGATCTCCGAGCCATGCCAGAGTGGTTGCGGCGTACGCAACAGCTTTTGCAGGGTCGTACTGAAAATGATGCTCTGGCTGATCCGACGTGCCGATGGAAGAGGAAAGAGATTGCACTCGATCTATTGCCGAATATGTTTCATTCGAATATCCAAGCCGCGCGAACGCCCGCCCCCGCTGAGCGATGGCTTGAATTTCAACTGAGCTTCCGGCCGGAGCCAACTGCTGGGCTGTGGCGCTAAGTTCCGCCGCCCGCGAATAGTGGCCATCGGCTAGTACCCGCCAGGCGTCGGTTTCAAAGCACCAAGCTTGAATTTCCGAATGCCCGGCATGCTGCGCCAAGGTCATTGCCGTCCGCAGCCTGGCTGTTGCAGCATCTTGCTGGTTCAAATCAATGTACAGCGTGGCGCCGAGCAGTGAAAACCATCCACCTATGACCAGCAGTTGCCGGTGTTCCTCCAGAGTCTTTCTTGCATCCATCAAGCTAGTCACATACGACGAATACTTTCGCACCTGGCCCAATAGCTCATGCGGAGCCACGGTCGGATACTTTACGGCCAGGTCGTGAAAGGTCAGTTCTAGCCGTTCAATAGTTTCTTTTCCAACATCGCTGGCTGAAACCCTGCGCGCCAGCTCCAAGGCGTCGATTTCGTCGTCATAGGACGGCGGTACGGTTGCGGAAGCCCGCATAACCTGCGAGCGCCCCTGATCCACGCCACCGTACAGAATGGCGTCAAGCTCGGCCAGCGTCACCCTCAGCACCTTGACAAGAGTGGGGCGCTGCCAATCCTGCGGATCGACTTTTCCGCTTTCCCATCTCGCCACCGTCGAGCGGTCAACACCCACGCTCTGAGCCAAGGAATCCTGAGTGAAACCAAGGGCCTTGCGCCTTTCGATAAAGGCCCTGCGCCGAGCTGCCATGTCGCCTCCCTGTCTCTGAGTAACTGTTCTAGCAGGTCAGGGCACTCGATGCAGTAACTATGAGACAGGGATGCCACAAGAGTGCGTCATCCATGCTCTGTTCACGCGGGGCCTTTGACCCTGAACTGGTGCCTCGCCCAACGTCCGGCAGTGATCGGAGGGATTGTGATGCGGCACAAAGCAACTGTGATCAGCGCTGCCCTGGCAGCCGTGGTCGGACTCGGACCCGCCGTCCTGGTGTTCGCCCTCGGCAGGCTCGACCCGCAGACCGGGCGCCGTTGGGTGTGGGCCTTCCTCGCCCTGGCGGTGGCCATGCTCGGCATCGTGTACGGCGGAGACTGGGAGACCTGGTTCCGTCGCCGAAGACAGGCGAGGGCGCGCGTTCGCAGGGCGCTGCACCACGGCTCGGCACTGTGCCGCGAGGCACGGCGCGGGCGTACCGGCTCATGAACCCAGAGACCGGGATTCTCCCGCTGGTGCCGGACGGGCTCCGCTGGGCCTCGGGCTGGTGCTTCCCCTGCGGAGTGACACGGGACGTGGTGCCCATACCGGCGATAGGGCTTCGCACGGTCATGACGGTCTGTCGCTGGCACCACGGCCAGTACTCGGCTCGGTTCGTCCGGACGGTTCAACTCCGGCCCTGGTATGGGCTGCTGCGCCGTCCGCTTGTCCGCCCCGAGCCGTCCAAGTCTCCCGGAGCGAGTCCCCCGCGCTCCGGGTCGCCCGTCGGTCCCACCCGGCGGAAGGGCGCGTGCGGCGGCGCGCGTCGGTGGTCCTGGTTCAGCCCCCGGCGCGGACCAGGACCACCCTTAGGGCCCCGGCGGGTGCCTGTCTGCCGTCGGGAAGCACAACCCCCGCCCTGGTGACGTGACGAGTGGACGGCACGGACGACCAGGGCGGGGGCCCAGACCGAGAACTAGCGGCGGAGAACAGCGGATGTACAAGTGCCCCGAGGGCGCCGGACACAAGGTCGAGCGGGCCGAAGAGTCGGGCGCCGTGCAGAGCGGTCCGGGTGGGCCGGTCTGGCGGTGCACGACGTGCGGCCGGTGGGGTGCCTTCCTCACCGACGAGTGGGCCGAACTGTTCCCGGGCGAGCCGGAGTTGTTCCCCCTCGGGTGGACGCAGCCCGGCGAGCCGGCCCCGATCCGCAGGGCGTACCCCCTCGGGCGCGGAAGCTAGCGCCCCACGATCACCCGTCCTGGCGGACGGAAAGGGAATCACCCGCCAGGACGGGGCACCACTCCCGCCCCGGTGTCACGTGGCTATGTCGGTCGGGGTGGGCTTGCCCCGCACCCTGCGCTCCCGCAGGGTGGTTGAACCTACTTGGCACCACCACGACAAGGAGGAACAGCACATATGACGACCACACCCGCCCCTTGGGGTGTACAGCGCATGGCGCCGTACGCACCCACCCTCGCGGTTCCGCAGTACACGCCCGTGATCGACCCCGAGACGCAGATTGCCGTGATCGTGGACGAGCACGGCCGGACGGTCGAGATGGGCGCGCACGGCACCAGCACGAACCAGACCGGCCCGACCACCACGGGTGGCGGCGACGGACAGAACGGCGGGCAGAACGTACCGTCCGACGTGGACACCATGCAGTCGAACGACCAGGACCAGGGCACGGGCTGACATGACACCGGATCGGGACGGGGCCGTACTGGTCCTCACCAACCCGTACGACGTGACCGCGGACCTGGTGTTACGCCGCTTGGCTGACCGCCGGGTGCCGGTCGTCCGTGTCGACCCCGGCGCCGATCTGCACGCGGGTGCCTCGCTGTCCGCCCGCTACGGGACAGGTGGACAGCGGGGCTCCCTCTGCACTGCAAGCCGGACGCTCGACCTGTCCAACGTCCGGGCCGTGTGGGTCCGCAGGCCCTCGCCCTACGACCCCCCTGCCGGGATGGCGGAGCAAGAGGGCAAGTTCGCTGCCGCACAGGGGTTCTGGGGCACCGGGGGCATCCTCGCGTCACTTCCCGGGGCGCACTATGTGAACCACCCGTGGCGCATCCGCAATGCGGAGTACAAGCCGGCTCAGCTCTCGGCGGCGAGCCGGAACGGGTTCCTGGTGCCAGACACGATCATCACAGCGAACCCGGACGAAGCTCGGGAGTTCTGCACCTCCCAACCTGGCGGCGCGGTCTACAAGCCCTTGTGGGACAGCCGGTACCGGGATGCCGAGGGCGCCCTGCAACAGGTGTGGGTGCGCGGGGTCGACCCGTCTGAGATCACCGATTCCGTGTCCCTGTGCCCGCACCTGTTCCAAGCCAAGGTGTCGAAGGTGTTCGACGTACGGGTGACTGCCGTAGGCGACCGCCTGTTCGGGGTCCGCGTGGACAGCCCCGATCTTGACTGGCGCTACCGGCAAGACCTGATGACGTGCGCACCGATCGAGATCCCCGAGGCGGTCGCACGTTCGGTTGCGGCTTACCTTGACGAACTCGGTTTGGTGTACGGCGCGTTCGACTTCGCCGTGACCTCTGACGGTTCCTGGTACTTCTTTGAGTGCAACGCAAACGGCCAATGGGCATGGCAGCCGACGGAGACAACTGCTGCTATCGCCGACGCCCTCGCCGACCAACTACAGAAAGGCCCCGACACGTGAGCACATCGGCCGAACTCCGCGCCGCCCTGGTGGACGGGTTCACTGGTGACGACATGGTCACCGATCCGGCGTGGAACCGCGCCGCCAAGTCCGTCCCCCGGGAACTGTTCGTCGGGTCCTACTTCCTGCCCGTGGAGGGGACCGCCCCCACCGAGTACCGGCCCGTCCAAGAGGGCGAACCCGGTTGGCTGGCGGGCGTCTACACGAATCAGACCCTGATCACCCAACTCGACGGCCGTATCAGGCCCGAGGACGGTACGGCGAGCGGTTCGCCGTCTTCGTCGTCCACCCTGCCGTCACTGGTGCTGCGCATGTGGCACCAGCTCGACACCGAGGCCGGGCACCAGGTGTTGGAGATCGGTACCGGCACCGGCTACTCGACCGCTCTTGGTGCGTACCGTCTCGGGGACGCCAACATCACCAGCATTGAGTACGACCAGGCCGTGGGGGAAGCGGCTGCTGCGGCACTCAAGTCCGCCGGACACGCACCCCGGCTGATCATCGGTGACGGGCTGCTCGGTGACCCGGACGGGGGCGAGTACGACCGCCTCATTGCCACCTGCTCGGTTCGGTACATCCCGCAACCGTGGCTCTACCAGGTCAAGCCGGGCGGAAAGATCCTGGTCACCCTCTCCGGCTGGTCGTACGGGTTCGGCCTCGCGCTGCTCACCGTGACCGAGCCCGGCAGTGCCACGGGCCGGTTCCTGCCTGGGTGGACGAGTTTCATGATCGCCCGTCCGCACGACCGGCCGCCCCGTCAGAGTCTCGCGCTGCTGCCTGGCGACGAACGCCCGAGCCGGATCGATCCCGAGATCATCAGCACGTGGACCGGTGGTTGGGTGGCTCAGCTCGCGGCACCCTCGGCCGAGCGGATGGGTGCGGGCGGGCAACAGATCCTCTCGGACGTGGCCACGGGATCGCAGGCCCGGACCATGCCCAACCCTGACGGAGGGTGGACCGTGATTCAGCGCGGACCGCTCCGACTCTGGGACCAAGTGGAAAGCGCCGTTGAAGCCTGGCAGGCGGCCGGGGAGCCCCACCAGGACGGTTTCGGCATCACGGTCTCGCCCCTCGGCCAGCGCGTGTGGATCGGCAGCGAGGCCGGTCCAGGTTGGAACCTGCCGATCTGAGCCGGATACCCGGAGCCGGGACGCAGGGGCGCCAATGGAAGAACCACCCTTGCCGACTCTCGCGCCCAACTCGGCCCCGTCCCGCTGGTCTCCGGCAGGGCGGGGCATTCTACTTTTCGGGGATCCGCTCGGCCACGTACGTCCCGCGCTGCGGCACGGTGTAGACGTACCCGCCTTCGCGCAGATGCCGGACCGCTCGACGGGCCGTGTCCCGGGCCACGCCCCACCGCTGGATCAGTGCCGACTCGGACGGGATCGGACGGTTCGCCGCGAGTACCCCGGACTCAATGTCGCGGATGATCTCCGCCGCAATCTGCTGGTACGGCGGGGTGGGTGCGTCGTAGTCGATTTCCGAGGCCATGGGCCAAGGGTAGACAACGAGCCACATCCCGAGCTATGTGCACACGTAGGTAGACGAGGGTAGAGGAGTTGCCTTACCTTCGAAGCCGAAAGAACCCCCGGCGCCGCTTAGGACCGGCTCCGGGGGTCGAGTGTCCGACAGCTAATTGGGAGCTGAACGAACATGCGACACCTTATCGCCGTCGCCCTGCGCGCCGTCCTGCGCCTGGTCCTGCCGGCTCGCGGGCAGCACCGTGCCGTCTCGGCCGAGCCGAAGCCCATCCCCGCGGCTGTGGCTGCCCCAGTCATCACCCGGCGAGCCGACTACGAAGCCCCGTTTGTAAGCGCCCTGGTGCGCCCCTACGTCGACCGCAACGCCTGGTTGGCCGAGCTGGACGCCATGCAACGCGAGTTCGAGGAGCGGGAGCAGCAGCGCGCGCGGCGCGACGCACTTCGGGCAGTCGTGATGGGGGAACCGGACCCCGGATACACGTTCCCTGGTGCGCACACCCTCGCCGGGGCGGTGGCGTGATGACCTTCGCTGCCATGGAGAAGCCCACGTGCGGCGACCCCCGTCCCGGGAAGTACGACGGAGCCCCGTGCAACCGTAAGCCGTTTCACGGGGGCGACCACTCGAACCGGCTCCGCGAGACGTGGCCCCGCCTCGCTCCCGTGCGCTGTGTCCGCTGCAAGAGGCCCGCCCCGAAGCCGGTCCCCGTGGGCCACCAGGAAGCCGCTAGCGGCCCCGGGTACACCCTGTGGGCGTGCTCGCTGGACTGCTCGCAGTAGTATCCCCTCGCCCCGTCCGGAGCCGATCCGGACGGGGCACTCTCGGCCCTGCCGTAGAACCCCTAACATCACCTCTCCGGAGACCCGGAGGGCAACAAGTTCTGCGTCCACTGACCGCCGGCCCCGGGGTCGGCGCCCCCGGGAACGACGGCGGCCCCGCGCTCCTCCAGGAGCGCGGGGCCATCGGCGGGACCGGGCCGGGCCGGTCAGAGCAGGCCGAGGGCCGGCATCAGGTAGTAGAAGGCGAAGACGCCCGCCACCAGGTAGAGCGGGACCGGCACGCTGCGCCCGCGCCCGGCGGCGAGGCGCAGGACGCAGAAGGTGATGAAGCCGAAGCCGATGCCGTTGGTGATGCTGTAGGTGAACGGCATCATCACGATGGTCAGGAAGGCCGGGATCGCGATGGTGAAGTCGGCCCAGTCGATCTCCTTGATGGAGTTCGCGAGGATCAGGAAGCCGACGGTGACCAGGGCCGGGGTCGCGGCCTGGGCCGGGACCATGGTGGCGAGCGGGGTGAGGAAGAGCGCCACCACGAAGAGCAGACCGGTGACGATCGAGGCGAAGCCGGTCCGGGCGCCCTCGCCGACACCGGCGGTGGACTCCACGAAGCAGGTGTTCGCGGAGGCGGAGGTGGCGCCGCCGGCCGCGGTGGCGATGCCGTCGACCATCAGGATCTTGTTGATGCCGGGCAGGTCGCCCTTCTCGTCGAGCAGGTGGGCCTCGTCGGCGACGCCGAGGATGGTGCCCATCGCGTCGAAGAAGCAGGACATCAGCACGGTGAAGACGAACAGCGCGCCGGTCAGCACGCCGACCTTCTCGAAGCCGCCGAACAGGCTGACCTTGCCGACCAGGCCGAAGTCCGGGGCGGCGACCGGGTTGCCCGGCCAGGCCGGGACGGTCAGGCCCCACTTGAGCGCCGGGATGTCGACCAGCTTGTCGATCACCACGGCGAGCGCGGTGCTGACCACGATGCTGATCAGGATGGCGCCGGGCACCTTGCGGATCACCAGGACGAGGGTGAGCAGCAGGCCGAACACGAAGATCAGCACCGGCCAGCCGAGCAGGTGCCCGCTGCCGCCGAGTTGCAGCGGGACGGTGGTGTGCGCGGCGTCCGGCATGCGGCTGACGAAGCCGGAGTCGACCAGGCCGACCAGGCAGATGAACAGGCCGATGCCGATCGCGATGGCCTTGCGCAGGCCGAGCGGCACGGCGTTCATGACCCGCTCGCGCAGGCCGGTGGCGACCAGCAGCATGATCGCGAAGCCGGCCAGCACGACCATGCCCATGGCGTCCGGCCAGGTCATCTTGGGGGCGAGCTGGAGCGCCACGATGGTGTTGACGCCCAGTCCGGCGGCCAGGCCGATCGGGACGTTGCCGACCACGCCCATCAGCAGGGTGGTGAGACCGGCGGTGAGGGCGGTGGCGGTGACCAGCTGGGCGCTGTCCAGGTGGGCCCCGGTCATGTCCGTGGCGCTGGCCAGGATGATCGGGTTGAGCACCAGGATGTACGCCATGGTGAAGAAGGTGGCGACGCCGCCGCGGATCTCACGCGGCAGGGTGGAGCCGCGCTCGCTGATCCGGAAGTAGCGGTCCAGGGCGCCGGAGGGGGGCTGGGGCGCGCTGGAGGCGGGTTCGGGCGACTCGGTGGTCGGCTGGACCACAGGCATGCGTGCGTCCTCTGTGGGGGAGCTGAGGAGGGGGGACGCCCGGGGCGACGGTGGCCGGGCGGGGAGTTTTCAGTATGGTTTCCCGATCGCACACGCGCTATCTTCGCGCGTAGAAGCCCGAGGGCCCCTGAGGGCCGGCCGCCGCACCGTACGCTAGGCCCCATGCCCAAGAAGCCGCTGCACCCCTCGCCCCCTCCGTTGGAGGCCAACGACGTCGCCATCGTCGGCGGCGGCACGGTGCTGTGGTTCGTCGCCTTCCTGGCGCTGCTCCCCTTCCAGGGCACCCTCTCCGACCACGGCCACGGCACCTGGCCGTGGATCTGCCTCTCCGGCGGCCTGCTCGGCCTGATCGGCCTCTGGTACTGCCGCGCCCGGCGGGACGCCATCGCCCGCGACCGCGCCGCCGAGGCCGCGAACCGGGCGGCCGGAGACGACGGTCAGGGCCCGGCCACCCAGTCGGACTGAATAGTCCTTTAGTAGCACGCACCGGACATAAGGCGCCCGTAGAGTCGGTGCCATGACGCAGCCTGCCCACCCCGCGGAAGAGCAGCCCGGCGATGCCGACCGCCCCGACGGTGCGCACCCCCTCGGGCTGCTGCCCGGCCGCCGCGGCGGGCTGACCTCCGCCGAGGTGGCCGAACGGGTCGCGCGCGGACAGGTCAACGACGTTCCCGTACGGTCCAGCCGCTCCGCCAAGGAGATCGTCCGGGCCAACGTCTTCACCCGCTTCAACGCGATCATCGGCGTGATGTTCGGGATCATCCTGGTCGTCGGCCCGCTCCAGGACGGCCTGTTCGGCCTGGTCATCGTCGCCAACACGGCGATCGGCATCATCCAGGAGCTGCGCGCCAAGAAGACCCTGGACAGCCTGGCCCTGATCGGCGAGGCCCGCCCCCAGGTCCGCCGGGACGGCACCGTCCAGCAGATCGCCGTCGCCGAGATCGTGCTCGACGAGACGGTGCTGCTCGGCATCGGCGACAAGGTGATCGTCGACGGCGAGGTCACCGAGGCGGACGGCCTGGAGATCGACGAGTCGCTGCTCACCGGCGAGCCCGACCCCGTCCTCAAGCAGCCCGGCGACCAGGTGATGTCCGGCAGCTTCGTGGTGGCCGGCGCGGGCGCGTTCACCGCCACCCGGGTCGGCCGCGAGGCGTACGCGGCGCAGCTCGCCGAGGAGGCCAGCCGGTTCACCCTGGTGAAGTCGGAACTGCGCAGCGGCATCAACAGCATCCTGCGCTTCATCACCTACCTGCTGATCCCCACTGCCATCGGCCTGATCATCAGCCAGCTGGCCGTCGAGGGCCGCGACTGGCGCGAGGCCGTGCGCCGGATGGTGGCCGGGATCGTACCGATGGTCCCCGAGGGGCTGGTCCTGCTGACCTCGGTCGCCTTCGCGATCGGCGTGATCCGGCTGGGCCGCAAGCAGTGCCTGGTCCAGGAGCTCCCGGCGATCGAGGGCCTGGCCCGGGTCGACACCGTCTGCCTGGACAAGACCGGCACCCTCACCGAGGGCGGCATGGACGTCGTCGACCTGCGGGTCCTCTCCGACGGCGAGCCCGGCGCCGTCGGCCCGGACACCATCAAGCACGCGCTCGGCGTGATGGCCGGCGCCGACGCCCGCCCCAACCCCTCCATGCAGGCCGTCATCGACGCCTACGGGCGCGGCGACGGCGGCACCCCGGGCGACGGCGGCTCCCCCGCCGCCGACGGCTGGCGGGTGATCGAGGCGATGCCGTTCTCCTCCGCCCGCAAGTGGAGCGGCGTGCAGTTGCTGGAGCCGCAGGGCGGCGAGGCCAGCTGGCTGCTCGGCGCCCCCGACGTGCTGCTGCCCGCCGGGCACCCGGCGCTCACCGAGGTCGATGAGCTGGGCGCCAAGGGCCTGCGGGTGCTGCTGCTCGGCCGCACCCCCACCCCGCTGGACTCCCCCGACCCGGCCGCCGGGCTCGCCCCGCTCGCCCTGGTGGTGCTCCAGCAGCGGCTGCGCCACGACGCCGCCGAGACCCTGCGCTACTTCGAGGGCCAGCAGGTGCAGGCCAAGGTCATCTCCGGCGACGCCGCGGTCTCGGTCGGCGCGGTCGCCGGCCACCTCGGCCTGCCCGGCGCCGACCACCCGCTGGACGCCCGGACGCTGCCCGCCGAACCGGAGGCCCTCGCCGACACGGCCGAACGGACCACCGTCTTCGGCCGGGTCACCCCGCAGCAGAAGCGCCAGCTGGTCGCCGCCCTGCAGTCCCGCGGGCACACCGTGGCGATGACCGGCGACGGCGTCAACGACGTGCTCGCGCTCAAGGACGCCGACATCGGCGTGGCGATGGGCACCGGCAGCGACGCCACCAAGGCGGTCGCCCAGATCGTGCTGCTCGACGACTCCTTCGCCACCCTGCCCTCGGTGGTCGCCGAGGGCCGCCGGGTGATCGGCAACATCGAGCGGGTCGCGGGCCTGTTCCTGGTGAAGACGGTCTACTCGGTCCTGCTGGCCCTGCTGGTGATCTGCACCCACTCGCCGTACCCGTTCCTGCCCCGGCACTCCACCGTGCTCTCCACCCTCACCATCGGCGTGCCGGCCTTCTTCCTCGCCCTCGCCCCCAACAACGAGCGGGCCCGCACCGGCTTCGTCAAACGCGTCCTGCGACTCGCCGTGCCGGGCGGCGCCATCGCCGGCACCGGCACCTTCGTCGCCTACGCGCTGGCCCGGGCCGACCACGCGACCGACCTCAAGGCCGACACCAGCGTGGCCACCCTGACGCTCTTCCTGATCGCCATCTGGGTGCTCGCCATCGTCGCCCGCCCCTACAACTGGTGGCGCCTGCTGCTGATCGGCACCATGGGCGGCGCCTTCGCCCTGGTCCTGCTGGTGCCCTGGCTGTCAAACTTCTTCCAGCTCTCGCTGGTCGGCACCCGCGACCCCCTGGTCGGCGTCGGCATCGCGGTGGTCTGCGGCCTGGCCCTGGAGATCGCCTGGCGCTTCATGAAGCGCCGCGGGATGGAGTGAGGCCCTGGCACCCCCGGCCCGCAGCCTGGATGATGGATCGCGGAAGGGGGTGCCGACATGGCCCGCACAGGTGGGGAAACCGAGCGCGAGACCGGGCAGGTGGAGGCGTTCGCCGCCTTCCTGGCCGGCCTGCTGGCCGCCGGACTGACGGTCCTGGCCCTGATGGGCGGCCGCTGGCTAACGAACGCCGGCGCGGTGACCGCCCCGGCGCTGCCGTGGGTGCCGACGGCCGTGAAGGCCCTGGTGGCGGCCGTCTGGCTGGCCACCACCACCGCCGTCTACCTGCGGTTCAAGCGCCGCGGGCGGGCCCGCTGAGGGCCAAGGTCCTCTCTTTCGGATCACGCCGCGCCCGGCGTGATCCGAAAGAGAGTGCCTAGCCCTCGAAGTCCCGCGCCGCGGACAGCTCGTACGCCCGGTCCGGATCGGTGAGCGCGGCCAGCACCTCGAACCGCCGGTGCCACTGCCCGACCGACCAGGCGAGCCCGGCCGCCAGGCCTTCCGGGGTGGCGGCGTGCAGCAGCCCGGGCACCGGCGGGAGCTCGAACTCGTCGTCCTCGTCGGCGGCCTCGGCCGCGTCCGGGTCGTAGGGCGCCTCCGGGGCGTCCGCCTCGACGTCCCAACGCCAGTCCACGGCGGCGTCGTCGCCGTCCGGGCCGACCACGAGCAGTTCCTCGTGCTCCTCGTAGGCGACCGGACAGCCGGGCAGCAGCTCCCGCACCACGGCGGGGACCCGGTGCAGCACGCCCTCGGAGAGCACCCGCCCGCCCGCCACCTCGCTGGCGAGCGAGACGTGCAGCCGCTCGGCGAGGTCGGCGGCGAGCGCCGGGGCGACCGGCACCAGCGGGTACGGGTGCAGGAGCTGGACCAGGTCGGGGGCGTCGGCGACGACCGCCCGGGCGGAGTCGACGATCACCGTGTGGGCCGGCCGACGGCCGGTGTCCGGGTCGAGCGGCGGCAGCGCCCGCACCACGTCGAGCGGTTCGATCCGCTCGATCTCGATCCGGGCCAACGCGCTGTGCAGGCCGTGCAGTTGGCGGTGGCCGAGGTCGGAGGCCGGGTCGGTGAGGCGGTCCAGCACCTCGTCCGGGCCGTGCGGTTCGGCGAGCAGTGCGGCCAGCGTGGTGCGCACCCCGAGCGCGTGCAGGAACTGCTCGTCCAGGGTCGTCCGGGCCTCGTCGTAGAGGCCGCGCAGCAGCGGGTCGGCCCCGGCGGCGCGCAGCCCGGCGGGCTCGCGACCGTCCAGCACCGGGTGGTCGCGCAGCCACCAGGCGGTGTACGGCGGCAGGTCGGTGTAGGAGCCGTCCGGCAGCAGGGTGCGGACGGGGTTGACCACGGCGTCCCGGTACGGCGGGCGGGCCAGCGCGGCGAGCGCCTCGGGCCAGGCGTCGTCGTCGACCAGGTCGAGGTCGCGGACGGCCAGCAGTTCGGCGGCCACCGGCGGGACGCCCGCGACGTCGTCGGCGTGCAGGGCTTCGAGGGCGTCCTCGGCCCAGTC
Organism: Kitasatospora sp. NPDC086801; assembly: GCF_044745805.1. Classification (NCBI taxonomy): domain Bacteria; kingdom Bacillati; phylum Actinomycetota; class Actinomycetes; order Kitasatosporales; family Streptomycetaceae; genus Kitasatospora; species Kitasatospora sp. NPDC086801. Next base: position 42,980 of record NZ_JBIVAX010000019.1, on the reverse strand, counting down.
GGCGAGGCCGTCGGGCGCCTCGTCGAGCAGCCCGGTGGGGTGGCCGCCGGCCGCGCGGTCGGCGGGCGCGGTGGGGTCGAGCCGTTCCAGGTCGTCCGGGTCGAGCACCACGTCCTCGGCGCGGACCAGGACGAAGTCGGCGAGCACGCCGACGGCGGTGAGCACCTCCGGGCCCCAGCGCTCCAGCAGTTCGTCGTCCACCCAGCCGGCGTCCTCCTCGCGGGCGAGCGCCGCGAACGGGCTGCCGGGCAGGACGAGTTCACCGGCGCGGGCGGGCTCGCCCTCGTCGTCGAGCAGGGCCAGCCGGGCCAGCCAGGGGTGCTCGCCGGCGACCGGACCGGCGGCCTTGACCAACGCCAGGACGGCGTCGGCCAGTTCGAGCGCGGCCTCGACGTCGTCCTCGGCCACCTCGTAGGAGCGGGCGACGGCGGCCCGCACCTCGGGGGTGTCCAGCACCCCGGCCGGGGTGGCGGTGCCGGCGCCGAGCTTGGCGAGCAGCGGGTGGGCGGCCTCGGGGTGGGCGAGCCGCAGGTCGAGGGCGGCGAGCGCGTCGGCCAGCGACTCGGGGTAGCCGGGGAAGGCGGCCCAGTCGGCGTCCTCGGAGGGCAGCAGGACGCGCCGCGGCCCGGTGACGGTCCGGCCGTCGGCGAGCGGGACGGGCAGCGCGCCGAGCGCCTCCGGGTCCGCGGCGCCGAGCGCCGCGTACAGGTTGCGCCACCAGGCGGGTTCGCGGTCCAGGCCGCCGAGCTGGTCGACCACCTCGGCCAGCGGCACCCGGCGCACGTCCAGCACCCGCAGCTCGGAGCGGCGCTCCAGTCCGGCCGGCAGCAGCCCGGGGAAGATCGGCGCGAGCGCCTCGACCACTGAGCCGTCCGCGCCCTCCAGCAGGGTGGCGTCCCGGGGGCGCAGCGCGGGCGTGCCCGCCTCGACCGGCGCCGGGTGCGGCAGGAACGGCGTGCCGGGCAGCCGGGAGAGGACGGCCGCGCGGAGCGCGTTGTCGAGCGCGCCCTGGCCGAGCCGCCCGGGGACGAGGCCGAGCGAGCCGAGGTCGGCGCCGCGGGCGCGCAGCAGGTCGGCGTAGCTGTCGGCGGCGCGCTCGGTGAGGAAGTCGGCGAGCGGGCCGGGGGCGACGTGCCGGCGGGTGGAGTCCAGCGGGTAGGAGGCGATGAGCAGCGCGGGCAGGCCGATCGGCTCGTCGCTGGGGGTGGGCGCGTGCAGCACCGGCGCGATGCCGGGCGCCTGCGGGGTGCCGTCGGCGGCGACCGGGACGGCCCAGGTGACCGTCCAGTACGGGCGGGCGCGCTCCTCGGTGGGGCGGTCGGCGAGCAGTTCGGCGGCCAGGGTGCCGGTGGCGCCGACGGTCTGCCAGAGGGTCCGCCGCGGCCGGCCGTCCGCGTCGTCGGTGACGGTGACCTCGGTGACGCCGTCCGGGCGGGGCTCGGCGGCGGTGCGGGTGAGCGTCCGGGTGCCCTCCGGGGTCTCCACCACGACCTCGGCGAGGCCGGGCAGGGTGAGCAGCAGCGCGTCGTCGATGCCGGCCAGCAGACGGCGGGTCAGGTCCTCGGCGGCGGCGTCCCGCAGGGGCAGCACGACCACCGTGTCGTAGCCCTCGGGGGCCTGGCCCTCGGCGGCGAACGGCAGCCGCAGCAGCGGCACGTGGCCGTCCCGGCGGCGCAGTTCCTCGGCCAGTGCGGGCTGCTCCTCGGCCAGCGAGCGGGCCTCGCCGAGCGACCAGCGCACCCCGCCGGCGGCGCCGAGCACGGCGGGCTCGTCGGTGACGGCGAGCACGGCGGCGAAGCCGACGCCGAACCGGCCGACGGCGGGCGTCTCACCGCGCTTGGAGGAGGCGCGCAGGGTGGACAGCGACTCGACGGCGGCCGCGTCCAGCGGGGCTCCGGTGTTGGCGGCGGCGAGGACGCCGTCGGCGAGGGTGAGTCGCAGCCGCCCGGGCCCGTGGCCGGCCCGGACCGCCGCGTCGGCCGCGTTCTGCGCCAACTCGACGACCAAGCGGTCGCGGTAGCCGCCGAGCGCGAGTTCCTCCTCGGCGTTGGCGTCCTCCCGGAACCGGGCCGGCGAGGCGGCCCAGGCGTCCAGCACCCGCCGGCGCAACGCGGCGCTCCCGAAGGGGTCCGCGAGGTGCTCGTCCGTGCCGCTGCCGATGATCCGAGGTTCCACTGGACCTGCCGCCTTCCGCCGCCCTGTACTTCGTACGGGGGGCATTCTCCCCCGGCCCGGCCGCTGCTCCGGACCGCGCCCCCGCCGCCACCCGCCCGCAGGGCCCCCCACCCGCACGAACGCCGCGGCCCGCCCCACCGGTTCGGTGGAGCGGGCCGCGGGCCGGTACCTGGATCAGGAGTGCCCGAGCTCCTCCGCCGGGCCGTCCGGCTCGACCGAGCCGGAGGTGCGGTCGGGATGCAGTTGCAGCGGCTCGACCACCAGCTCGTCCAGGATCAGCTCGGACGGCGCCGGCGGGGCCGGGATGACCGCCGCCTCGGAGTGACCGCCGCAGCCGTACGCGAAGGAGACGATCTGCCCGTCGGCCGGCCCGAACTCGTTGCCGCACACGCCGAAGGCCTGCCCGAGCGAGCCGCCGATCGGGATCAGGAAGCCGCAGCTGCCGCACGCGGCGGGCGCGGCCTGCGCCATCGGGGTCTGCGGGCCGTGCGCCTTCTCCCAGCGGTCGGCGGCCAGGTGCAGGCCGAGCCGGGAGAGCACCCGGCTGCGGCCCATGCCGAGTTCCTCGGCGACGGCGTTGATCTGGGCCCGGGCCGGGGCGGGCTGGATGCCCGGGTCGGTGACGACCACGTCCTCCTCGGCGGCGAGGGCGACCGCGGAGTTCGGGGCGGGCTCGTCCTCGCCGCTCCAGCCGGGTTCCAGGCGCGCGTCGTCGGCGTCGGTGGGCAGCAGGTCACCGGGGCCCATGTCGCCGGGGCGCAGCCGCTCGCTCCACGGCACCCACTGGGGGGCGAGGACGGCGTCGGGGCCGGGCAGCAGGACGACCTCGTCGAGGGTGACGTTCTTGGCGCGCGGGGCGCGGGCGACGGTGACCGCCCAGTGCCAGCCCCGGTAGGCGGCGTCCAGGCACTCGAAGGTGTGGGTGACGACGCGGTCGGCGTCCGCCTGGGCACCGAAATGTGGTCCGACGGTCTCCGGGCCGACGGCCTCCTCGGCCGCCTTCCGGGCGAGTTCGACGGCCTCGGCACAGAGCCGATCGGGGGTACGGCTTCGCATCGCAGCACTCACGGCGTCGATTCTCTCCCAGTTCTTCTGTCGCCCACGGCGTGTTGCCTGTTCCGTCGCGGCTCGATAGTCCCTTGTCCATTCTGCGCGACCAGGGGCCGCCGCGGATACCGGCCGCGCCGCTCGTCCGGGCCTGCCGGCGCCCCGGCGCTCGGCGCGCGGCCCTTGGGCAGGCTACCCGCCGGTCGGCGCCCCGGCACAGTCCGGGGCGGCGGCGACCGTTCCGGGGCCGCGCCGAGCGGGCTGGAATCCCGCGTCACTGCGGCGATTCTGGGGCAGGATGGGCATGTGGCGGACGAGAACCCGTCGCAGCACGCACTGCACGCCTCGCAGGCCGGCAGCCCCGACGAGGCGGACGCCGTGCCGCGACAGCAGCCTCCGGCCCCCGCTGCGGGCGAACCGCAGCCGGGGGGCGATCCCGAGTCGCCCACCGCCCCCGTGAGCCTCGTCAAGACCGACGCCGCGACCGACGCCGGCGCCGACCCGGCCGTCCCCGCCCGGCAGCTCACCGCCCTGGACGGGGCCCCTGGCGAAGAGGACCCGGAGCCGAGCCGCAACCTCCTGGTCCGGACCGCCTCCGCCGCCGGCGCCCGCACCGGCCGGGTGGTGCACGGCACCGGCCGCCGGATCCGCAAGGCCACCTCCGCGGAGGGCGCGGGCGAATCCGGCCTGGCGAAGCTGATCGAACTGCACGCGCTGAACTCCTTCGGCGACATGCTGATCACCATCGCGCTGGCCTCGACCATCTTCTTCTCCGTGCCCACCGGCGAGGCCCGCGGCCGGGTGTCGCTGTACCTGCTGATCACGATGGCCCCGTTCGCCCTGCTCGCCCCGGTGATCGGCCCGCTGCTGGACCGGCTGCCGCACGGCCGCCGGGCCGCGATGGCGATGTCGATGCTGGCCCGGGCGGTGCTGGCCTGGACGATGGCCGGGGTGATCACCGGCGGCGGTCTGGCGCTGTACCCGGAGGCGCTGGGCGTGCTGGTGGCGTCCAAGGCGTACGGGGTGGTGCGCAGCGTGGTGGTGCCGCGATTGCTGCCGAGCCGGCTGTCGCTGGTGAAGGCGAACTCCCGGGTCACCCTGGCCGGACTGCTGGCCACCGGGGTGGCGGCCGGGGTGGGCGGCCTGCTGCACCTGATCGGGCCGGGCTGGCCGCTGCGCGGCGCGTTCCTGGTCTTCGTGATCGGCACCCTGATGGCCTTCCACCTGCCGCACGCGGTGGACTCCGCGAAGGGCGAGCAGCGCGCCGTCCTGCACGCCGAGGTGCCCGGCGAGCCGGCGCGGGAGGACGCCAGGGCCCCGAAGGCCTCGCTGCGCACGGTCGGCCCGTCGGTGATCCTGGCGCTGCGGGCGATGTCGGCGCTGCGCTGGCTGGTCGGCTTCCTGGTGATGTTCCTGGCGTTCCTGCTGCGCGACGAGCCGATCGGGGGCCTGCGGCCGACGCTGGCGCTGGGCCTGGTGGCGCTGGCCGCGGGGACGGGCAACGCGCTGGGTTCGGTGCTGGGCTCCTGGCTGCGCACCCGGGGCCCGGAGGCGACGGTCACCGCGATGCTGCTGCTGGCGACCGGCGTGACGGCGGCGGCCGCGCTCTGGTACGGCGTGGTGACGGTGGTTCTGGTCGCGGGCGTGTCCGGGGTGGCGGCCTCGCTGGGCAAGCTGGCGCTGGACGCGCTGATCCAGCGGGACGTCCCGGAGGCGGTGCGGACCTCGGCGTTCGCCCGGTCGGAGACGCTGCTCCAGCTGTCCTGGGTGGCCGGCGGCGCGGTCGGCATCCTGCTGCCGCTGAACGGCGTGCTGGGCCTGTCGGTGGCCGCCGGGGTGGTGGGGCTGATGCTGCTGTGGACGGTCCGGACGCTCTTCCGGGTGGGTCTGCGGCGGCGCCCGGCGGCGCCCCGGGTGGCCTGAACCGGCCACGGGCAACACGCGGCGGCCGACCCCCGCGTAGCGTGATCGGCGAAGCCCGGTAGATTCTGACGCATGAGCCTCAATACCCGTGCCTTCGCCGCCCTCGGCGCCGTCGTCGTGGTCGGTGCCGCCACGGTCGGCACGTCCGTCGCGATCGCGAGCGGCCAGACCGAGCACAGCTCCCACCGCGCGACCCTCACGGTCGGCAACTCCTCGATCGTCGCGGACCCGCTGTGCTTCAACGGCGGCAGCCCGATCACCGAGGACCTGCAGCAGGAGTGCCAGAACAAGGCCACCCAGGCCCTCCAGGACGGCACCCTCCCGACCAAGGACGTCGTGCTGAGCGACCAGGTCGGCGTCGGCGTCACCCCGAACGTGGCCGACAAGGGCTGGTGGGCCTTCAGCAACGGCGGCTCGCAGGCCCAGGGCGGGCGCTACAGCCTGTTCACCTACGCCAAGGGCCCGACCTACTCCGGCTCCCAGTCGGCGAGCAAGGTGCTGAACGCCGCCGGCAAGACCCTGGTCACCGTGGTCGAGGGCGACAAGAACTCGGACAACCCGGTCGCCGTCTGGTACTTCCAGCTGAACACCAAGGACAACTGACGGTCCCGCGATGACCGCGCACGCCGTCGCCGACGAGCGGAACGAGCAGTCGGGCCCCGACCGGGCCCGGCTGCTCGTCGTCGTCGCGGTGCCCGCCGAGGCCGAGGCCGTCCTGCGCGGGCTGCCCGGCCCGGCCACCGTGCTGCCGCTGCCCGGCGGCGCGCTGCACCGCGCCGCGGGCGTCCCGGTGGACGTCCTGGCGGGCGGGGTCGGCCCGGCGGCCGCCGCGGCCGCCGCCTCCGCCGCGCTGGGGGCCCCGGGGGGCCGTTACGGCCTGGCCGTCTCGGCCGGGATCGCCGGCGGGTTCGCCCCGTACGCCCCGGTCGGCGCCACCGTGCTGGCCGACGCGATCGTCACCGCCGACCTCGGCGCCGAGACCCCCGAGGGCTTCGCCGACGTCACCGAGCTGGGCTTCGGCACCGTCCGGCACACCCCTCCCCCGGCCGCCGTCGCACTGGCCGCCCGGGCCCTGGGCGCCGCCACCGGCCCGGTGCTGACCGTCTCCACCGTCACCGGCAGCGCCGAGCGGGCCGCCGCGCTGGCCGCTCGCCACCCGGGCGCGCTGGCCGAGGCGATGGAGGGCTTCGGCGTGGCCGAGGCCGCCGCCCGGCACGGCGTGCCGGTGCTCGAACTGCGGACCGTCTCCAACCCGGTCGGCCCGCGCGACCGGGCCGCCTGGCGGATCGGCGAGGCGCTGGCCGCCCTGGAGCGGGCCTTCGCCGCACTGCCCGTCCACGAACTGATCGAGGAGGCCGGCCGTGGCTGAACGGCTGAGCATCGCGTACTCGCCCTGCCCGAACGACACCTTCGTCTTCCACGCCTGGGCGCACGGCCTGGTGCCCGGGGCGGACGCCCCCGAGGTGACCTTCGCGGACATCGACGTCACCAACGGCCTGGCCGAGCGCGGTGAACTGGACGTCCTGAAGATCAGTTACGGCGCGCTGCCCTGGGTCCTGGACGAGTACACCCTGCTGCCCTGCGGCGGCGCGCTCGGGCGCGGCTGCGGCCCGCTGGTGCTCACCCGGCCGGGGACGGACGCCCCCGCGGACCTCACCGGGAAGACGGTGGCGGTGCCGTCCGAGCGGTCCACCGCCTACCTGCTGTTCCGGCTCTGGGCCGCGAAGGCGGTGCCGGGCGGCTTCGGCGAGATCGTCGTCCTGCCGTTCCACGAGATCATGCCCGCCGTCCGGGACGGCCGGGTGGACGCCGGCCTGGTGATCCACGAGGCCCGCTTCACGTACCAGCAGTACGGCCTGCACAGCCTGGCCGACATGGGCGAGGCCTGGGAGCAGGAGACCGGCCTGCCGATCCCGCTCGGCGCGATCGTCGCCCGGCGTTCGCTCGGCGCCGAACGGCTGCGCGCGCTCACCGACGCCGTCCGCGCCTCCGTCCGGCAGGCCTGGGCGGACCCTCGCGCCAGCCGGGAGTACGTGCTGGCGCACGCCCAGGAGATGGACCCGGCCGTCGCCGACCAGCACATCGCGCTGTACGTGAACGAGTTCACCGCGGACCTCGGCGAGGAGGGCTACGCGGCCGTCCGCGCGCTGCTCACCCGGGCCGCCGCGGAAGGGCTGGTGCCCCCGCTCGACCCGGGTGCGCTGGCGTTCTGATCCCCGGCCGGACGCCTCAGACGTCGAACTGGTCGGCCACCGCGCGCAGCAGGCCGGCCAGCTTCTGGCCGGTCGCCTTGGCCGGGTAGCGGCCGTGCTGGAGGCCCGGCAGCACCGCGTCCAGCGTGGTGATCAGGTCCTGGACGATCGGCGCCATGTCGTCGGCGCTCTTGCGCTGGGCGGCGGCCACCGACGGCAGTGCGTCCAGCAGCTGCACGGCCATCGCCTGGTCGCCGCGGTGGCCGGCGACCACGCCGAACTCGACCCGCTGGCCCGGCTTCAGCACGGTGACACCGGCGGGCAGTGCCTTGGTGTGGACGAAGACGTCGCCGCCGTCGTCGCGCGACAGGAAGCCGAAGCCCTTCGTCTCGTTGAACCACTTGACCTGGCCGGTGGGCATCTCGAACAGTCCTCGAATGGGTGTGAGGGATCCCGGCCCTGGCCGGGGATCACTGGGTGGTGGGGAAGGCCGCCGACCTCGGCTCGGCGCCCGCGGGCGCTCATGGTCAGCACGCTGTCAGGAGCAGACTAACGGTCCGTCACTGCCTCATCCGCGTTCCGCGAAAGATCCGCGTTCCAGGGCCCGTTGGGGGCGGTACGGGCGCGGCGGTCTCGCGGTCACGGGCGACCCGGCACTGGCACGGCCGGGGCGCGGCTCAGCGCGGTCCATCGGCTCACACCCCCGGGTCTGAGGAAACGGGGCGCACCTGTCGCACCCCTCGGCACCCCCTGCATACCCCCGCCCAGCAGGGATCAAAACGTTCAGCTTCCGAGAAACTGCGCAACGTGACCGAACCGCTCCGGTGGCCGGGCCCGGCGGCCGCTCTGCCAGACTGGACGGACCGCCCGACCAGCCCCGAGGAGCGAGCAGACGTGAGCAGCCAGAGCGCCGACCCCGGCGACGTGTACGTCAAGGCCGGAACGATCGTCTTCGGTCTGGGCGCGCTCGCCACCCTGGTCACCTTCGTCCCGCTGTTCCTGCACCTGACGCCGCTGCCGACGGCCGCGTACTGGCTGAGCATGCTGATGCCGGCGGGCTTCCTGGCCGCGCTGACCGGGCTGTTCCTGAACGCGCGGGCCCAGCGCCGCCGGGTGGAGGCCTCGGGCGCCTCCTAGGACGCCCCCGGGCTGCGGCTCAGCGGGCCAGGTGGGCGTCGAGCCAGGCCGGGAACCCGGTGAGGTCCGCCAGCACCACGTCCGCCCCGGCCGCGCGCAGTTCGTCCGCGCTGTACGGGCCGGTGGCCACGCACACCGCGACGGCGTCCGCGTGCCGGGCGCCCCGGATGTCGCCGAGGTGGTCACCGACGTAGACGCTCGCGCCGTGCTCGCGCAGCGCCTCGCCCTTGGTCTCCGCCCAGAGGTCGCCGGCCAGCGCGTCCGCGTGCAGGCCGGCGTGCTCCAGGTGGAGGCGGGCGTTCGGCTCGTACTTGCCGGTGATCACCGCGACCCGGCCGCCGTGGTCGCGGACCGCCTCGACGGCGGCGTGCGCGCCGGGGAGGGCGACGGTCGGGGCGAAGGCGAGTTCGCGGTAGAGCTCGCGGTAACGGGTGACGGCCCGCTCCACCTCGTCCTCCGGGAACCAGTTGCGGATCTCGTCCAGCAGCGGCGGCCCGAGCCGGGTGACCACCAGGTCGGCGTCGATGTGGGCCCCGGTCTCGGCCGCGAGCGCCAGGTAGGTGGCACGGATCCCCGGCCGGGTGTCCAGCAGCGTCATGTCGAGGTCGAAGCCGACGGTGAGCGGGGCGGTGCGGGTCTCGGGCATGCCGTCAGGCTATCCAACGGGCGGTGCGGGCGCCGAGGCAATTTGCCCCGGCTTCCGGCGGGAACTTAGGTTTACCTGAGTTGTCTGCGGAGAGGGCTCATGACCGACACCACCGCGCCACCCGGCGCGCGACGGACACCGCGCCGCCGAATACCGTGGCTCGCCGCCGCGCTGGCCGTCCTGGCCACCGCTGTGCTGCTGAGCCTGGCGGTCGGCAGCCGCACCATCCCCTTCGGCGACACCCTCGACGCCCTGCTGCACGGCGGCGACACGGCCAACGCCGTCGTCGTCCGCGAGCTGCGGGTGCCGCGCACCGTCGTCGGGCTGGCCGTTGGCGCGGCGCTCGGCCTCGCCGGGGCCGTCATGCAGGGCCTCACCCGCAACCCGATCGCCGACCCCGGCATCCTCGGCGTCTCCCAGGGCGCGGCGGCCGGCGTGGTCCTCGCCATCTCCGGCTTCGGCGTCTCCACCCTCACCGGGTACGTCTGGTTCGGCTTCGCGGGCGCCGTGATCGCCACCGTGCTCGTGTACGGCCTGGCCGGGCGCGGCCGGGGCGGGGCCACGCCGATCAAGCTGGCGCTGGCCGGCTCGGCGATGTCCGCGTTCATCGCCTCGCTCAACACCCTGGTGCTGACGACCGACGCGGCCACCATGGACCAGTTCCGCTTCTGGCACGTCGGCTCGCTCTCCGGGCGGACCTCGGACGTGGCCTGGCAGTTGCTGCCGTTCCTCGCGGTCGGCACGGTGCTGGTGGTCGCGGTGGCCCGCGGCCTGGACGCGCTCGCGCTCGGCGAGGACACCGCCAAGGGCCTCGGCGCCAAGACCGGCCTGGTCCGGGTGGTCGGCGCGCTCGGCGCGACGGTGCTGACCGGCTCGGCCGTCGCGGCCGCCGGGCCGATCGCCTTCATCGGCCTCGCCGTCCCGCACGCGGCGCGGGCCGTCGCCGGCGCGGACCACCGCTGGGTGCTCGCCTTCTCCGCCGTCCTCGGCCCGGCCCTGCTGCTGCTCGCCGACACCCTGGGGCGGGTCCTCTTCCCGCCGTCGGAGGTCCCGGCGGGCGTGATGACGGCGCTCGTCGGCGTCCCGGTCCTGGTCGCGCTGGTGCGCCGCCGGAAGGTGGTCGCGTCATGAGCGCGCAGGGCGGGCGGACCGTCGGGCGCGGCGCCGTCTCCCCACGCGGGTACGCCGTGCTGCGGGCCGGGCGGGCGTCCGTGCTGCTGCACCGCCGGTCGGCGGTGGTGGCGCTGGGCCTGCTGGTCGCGCTGGCCGGGACGGTCGTCGCCTCGCTCTGCCTGGGCGAGTCGGCGGTGTCACCGGTCGAGGTGGTGAAGGTGGTGCTCGGGCAGCCGAGCCCGCACGAGCTGGTGGTCGGCGAGTTCCGGCTGCCCCGGGTGGTCGTGGGCCTGCTGGTCGGCACGGCGTTGGGGCTGGCCGGGGCGCTGATCCAGACCGTCGCCCGCAATCCGCTGGCCAGCCCCGACGTGGTGGGCGTGACCTGGGGCGCGACCGCCACCGTCGTCGGGCTGATGGCGTACGGCGTGGTCGGCTCGACCGGTCAGGCCCCGTACGCGGCGGTGGCGGGCGGGCTGGTGGCCGGGCTGCTGGTGTACGCGCTGGCGTGGCGGCGCGGCCTGCACGCGCAGCGCTTCGTGCTGATCGGGATCGGGATCAGCGTGGCCCTCTCCTCGCTGACCTCCGTGTTCCTGACCAAGGGCGACGGCTTCCAGGCGCAGGCCGCGAAGGTCTGGATGACGGGCAGCCTGAACGGCGCCGGCTACGACCAGGCCGGCTGGCTGGCCTGGGTGCTGCTCGCCGCCGTCCCCGTCGTCCTGTGGGCGGCGCGGGCGCAGCGCTCGATCTCCTTCGACGACGCGACGGCCGTCGGTCTGGGCCTGCGGCTGGACCGGATCCGGCTCGGCATGGCGCTGCTGGGCATCGTGCTGGCCTCGTGCGCGGCGGGCGCCGCCGGGCCGGTGGACTTCGTGGCGCTGATGGCCCCGCAGATCGCGCTGCGGCTGGTCCGGTCCGCGCAGGTCCCGCTGTTCTGCTCGGCGCTGACGGGCGCGCTGGTGGTCGTGCTGGCCGACCTGATCGCCCGGCGGCTGCTGGCGCCGACCGAGCTGCCGGTGGGCGTGGTGACCGGCATGGTCGGCGCGCCGTACTTGATGTGGCTGCTGATCCGTTCCCGTCGTGGAGGTTCCTGATGTCCGCTCACCGTCTGGAGGCCCGGGGCCTCACCCTGGCCTACGAGGCGCGCACGGTCGTCGAGGGCCTGGACGTCGGCATCCCGGACGGGCGGGTGACGGTGATCGTCGGCCCGAACGCCTGCGGCAAGTCGACGCTGCTGCGGGCCCTGGGGCGCCTGCTGAAGCCGGTCCGGGGCGCGGTGCTGCTGGACGGCGAGGAGCTGGCGCGGATCCCGACGAAGCGGATCGCCCAGCGGCTGGGCCTGCTGCCGCAGTCTCCGACGGCGCCGGAGGGCATCTCGGTGGCGGATCTGGTCTCGCGGGGCCGCCAGCCGCACCAGAGCTGGTGGCAGCAGTGGTCGCCGGAGGACGAGGCGGCGGTGACGGAGGCGTTGGAGCGGACGTCCACGGCGGAGCTGGCCGAGCGCAGCATGGACGAGCTGTCCGGCGGCCAGCGGCAGCGCGCGTGGATCGCGATGGCGCTGGCGCAGGGCACGGACATCCTGCTGCTGGACGAGCCGACCACCTACCTGGACATCGCGCACCAGGTGGAGGTGCTGGACCTGGTCCGCCGGCTGAACGTCGAGCGCGGCCGGACGGTGGTGGCGGTGCTGCACGACCTCAACCAGGCGGCCCGGTACGCGGACCACCTGGTGGCGATGCGGGACGGTCGGGTGGTGGCGCAGGGCGCGCCGACCGAGGTGGTGACGGCCGAGCTGGTGCGGGAGGTGTTCGGGCTGGAGTCGGTGGTGGTGCCGGACCCGGTGACGGGCACGCCGTTGGTCGTTCCGGGGGCCCCGTGGGCGGCGACCGCGGGCGCCTGACGGCGATTCGGGTACCGACCCGGACATAATCGACGCGCCCCCGAAGCCTCATCGTCTGAGGACCGCCGATGCACCGGATCGCCCGCCGTTCGTTCCTCGCCGGTCTCGGCGGGGCCGCGCTCGCGTCCTGCACGACCCGGCGGCCGGCGCCGCCGACCACCGACGGCCTGGGTGCGTCCGCCTCGCCCACCCCGGTGCCGCCGGTCACGGTGGGCGCGGCCACCGGGCCGGTGCTGGTGCCGGGCGAGCCGCTGCGGGTGGTCGTCCTCGACACGGACGTGCTGGACTCGGCGCTGACCCTCGGCATCACCCCGATCGGCGCCGCGCTGCCGGCCGCCGAAACCCGGTTCCCGGACTACTGGCCGGCCTCCCGGGTCGCCGGGATCCACCGGGTCGGCCCGGTCGGCGCCCCGGACCTGGCCGCGATCCGGGCGCTGCGGCCGGATCTGATCCTCTCCAACCAGGCGCGCGACGGCGACCGCTTCGACCAGTTGCGGGAGATCGCGCCGACCGTGCTCACCCAGACCACCGGCGCGCCGTGGAAGGCCGACTTCCAGGTGCACGCCCAGGCGTTGAGCCGGGAGGCCGCGGCGGCGGCCTTCGTCGGCTCGTACCAGCGGCACGCCAACCAGGTGGCCCAGGCCCTGTCGGCGGCGAAGGCGTCCGGCCGGAAGGTGAGCCTGGTGCGGTTCGTGGAGGGCGGCGGGATCCGGCTGTTCGGGAAGCAGAGCTTCCCCGGGATCGTGCTGTCGGACGCCCAGGTGGGGCGGCCGGACGCGCAGAACGTCGACCAGTCCGACGTCGAGATCCCGCTGGACCAGATCGGGAAGGCGGACGGCGACCTGCTGCTGTACGCCACCTACGGCGACCCCGGCCGGGCCGGCACCGACGCCGCGCTGGAGAGCCCGGGTTGGCAGGCGTTGGGGGCGGTCAAGGCGAGCCGGGCGTTCCCGGTGGACGACCAGCTGTGGTTCCAGGGGATCGGGTACACCGGCGCCAACTTCATGCTGGCCGAGTTGCAGCGCTACCTGGGGGCGTGACCCGCCGCGCGGCGCCGGCGTAGCGGGCCGGGGAGGTGCCGACAGCGGCCGTGAAGTCGCGGGTGAGGTGGGCCTGGTCCGCGTAGCCGAGTTCGGCCGCGAGCGCCGCCAGGTCCAACGCGCCGCCCGCGTCGGCGCGTTCGGCGGCCTCGTGGAGCCTGGCGCGGCGCAGCACCCACTTCGGGGAGGCGCCGACGTACTCGGCGAACAGCCGCTGGAGCCGGCGGACGGTGAGGCCCAGCTCCCGGGCCAGGTCGTCGACCCGGCACAGGTCGGGGGTGCCGGTGATCCGGTCCACCATGGCGGCGACCTCCTGCGCGACCGGGTCGGGCGCGGGCAGCCGGGGCAACAGGAAGGCGTCCGCGAGGACGGCCGGGTCCTGCGGCGAGCGCAGCACGTCCTCGTTGAACCGGTCCGCCTCGGGGCCGAAGTAGGCGACCGCGGGCACCGACCGGTCCGCGAGCCCGGCCACCGGGTGCCCGGCGAACGAACGGAACGCGCCCGGCCTGAACTTCACGCCCAGCACGTGCCCGGCACCCTCCAGGCGGCGGACGAAGAGCGACCGGTCGACCCCGTAGACGCGGGCCCGCGGGGCCTCGAAGACCAGGTGCACGTTCGGGTGGGCGAGCACCTTCTGCTCGTACGGGGGCAGGCCACGGCGGTCCCAGCGGACCAGCCAGTAGAACTCGACGAAGCGCGCCACGGCGGGGGCGGGCACGCGCCGGTCCACCCTGATCGCCGCCGCCGCGCGGGCGGGGTGGAGCACGCCGCGTCCGAGGTCGGGAGAGTCCATACCGGCCAGGCTAGGGCGTGTCCTCCGGATCCGCCGGACGGTCGGCCCCGCCCCCGTGCACCGGGGTTCCGGCGCTGGTCGGGGCGGCCGTGCCCTGCCATAAGCTGGCACGGTGAGTAGCGAACCGGCCCCGCCCGAGGACACCGCCGTCGAGCTGATGCGCGCGATGACGCGGCTGCGGGCGCGGCTGCGCACCGAGGCCCCGATCGACGACCTGCCGTGGAACTGGTCGCACCTGACCACCCTGCACCGCGTCGTGCAGGAGGGCCCGGCGACCGTGACCGAACTCGCCCAGGCCGAGCACGTGCGCCGCCAGTCCATGGCGGAGACCGTGGCCGCGTTGCGGGCCGGCGGCCTGGTCAGCGCCGCCAAGGACCCGAACGACGGGCGCAAGTCCCTCTTCAGCGCGACCCCGGCCGGAGCCGAGCTGTGCGAGCGGATCCCGGCGGCGCGGGAGGCCTGGCTGGCCGCGGTGATCGGGTCCACGCTCCGGGCCGGCGAGCGCAAGACGCTCGACCGGGCCGCGGAGATCATGAACCGCCTGGCGGATGTCTAGGGTCTCTCTTTCGGATCTTTCGGATCTTTCGGATCACGCCGGATCACGCCGGATCAGCGCGCGGCGTGATCCGAAAGCCCTGCGGCGGGTCCGGCCGAGGCGCCGCGCGTCACCGGCTCCCGGGCGCGCTCAGCGTGGCCAGGTCCGCGGTGGCGGCGATCCAGGCCTGGCGCGGGAAGACCTTCTCCATGAGCACCCGGTGCACCTCCGGGTCGGGGTCGGCGGTGGCGTCGGCCAGGACGAACAGGCGGTAGTCCTCGTCGGCCGCCTGCCGGAGGGTGGTCAGCACCACCCCGCTGGTGGAGAGCCCGGCGAGGACGAGGGTGTCCACGCCCCGCGCGCGCAGTTCGGCGCGCAGATCGGTGTCGCTGGCGAAGGCGCCGAAGCGCGTCTTGCGCACGGTCACGTCGTCCTCGCGCGTCTCCAGGGACTCGTGCACGGCCGTCGCGGGGTGGCCGTCGGCGAGGTAGCCGGCCTCGGCGACCCGGGCGAAGGCCTTGTTGCGGGCGGGGACGGCGGCGAGGTCCGCCTCGGCGAACGCGACGCGGACGAGGACGACGTGCGCGCCGTGGGCGCGGGCCCAGGCCAGTGCCTCGCCCGCGCGGGCCAGCAGGCCCTCCGGGTCGGGGACGGCGCCGAGGACGGCGGGCTGGAAGTCCATCAGCAGCAGGGCGGTGCGGGCGGGGTCGATCGCGGGCGCGGTCTCGGTCACGGTGGTCATGTCGTGGATCGGCTCTCTGTGGGTTGAGGCAGGCCCGGGTCGGGCGGGCTTGGATCGGGCGGGCCCGGGTCGGTTCGCTTGCGGCGGCTAGGACTTGGCGAGTCCGCGGTCGCAGACGGTCAGGACGAGGAGGAGGGCGGAGATCGCCACCAGCACCCAGGCTATGGAGTGCAGGCCGCCGTCACCCACCCGGTCGTGGAAGGCGGTGCCGGTGATCGCCGCCGAGGCGATGGAACCGAGGTAGCCGAAGGTGCGCAGCAGCCCGGAGGCGGTGCCGACCGTCGCGGCGGGGGCCTCCTGGTAGAGGACGGTCTGGTTGGCGACCGTCCCGGCGCCGGAGGTCAGGCCGAACACCGCACCGACGGCGACGACCGCCGCCATCGGGGTGCCGCCGCCCACGAACAGCACGGCCACCGCGCCGAACAGCAGCAGCACCGCGCAGGCGATCAACGGCAGCCGCACGCCCGTCCGTTGTGCCACCACCCGGGCGGTCACGGCGCTCAGGACGCCCATCGGCATCAGCGCCAGGCCGGCCTGGTAGGCGGACAGCCCGCGGGCCGCCTCCAGCCACTGGGTGAGCCCGTAGAGGATCACGTACGTGCCCATCAGCGTCAGGCCGTTGCGCACGTAGGTGCGGGTCAGGGCCCCGTTGGAGGCGAGCAACCGGACGTCGAGGAACGGGTGGGCGGCGCGCAGTTCCCAGCCGACCAGCACGGCGGCGAGGACGAGGGCGGCGACGAGCGCGGGCCAGTTCGGGCGCGGCAGGGCGGAGAGGAAGACCATCAGGGCGGTCAGCGAGCCGCCGAAGCCCACCATGCCGGGCAGGTCGAGGCGGGAGGCGAGGGCGCGTGGTGAACCGAGGCGCACCGGGTCGGGGTCCGGCGCGATCCCGACCACCGCCAGGACCAGGGCGACGGCGGCGAGCGGGATGTTGATCCAGAAGGCGGTCCGCCAGCCGAACCAGCCCACCAGCAACCCGCCGAGGGCGGGACCGACGGCGACGGTGGCGGCTCCGGTGATCGCCAGGCCGCCGAGCACCCCGCGCGGCGGGGCCTGGTACCCGACCTGTTCGGCGCGGCGGCGGATCAGCAGCATCGCGGCCGGGTAGCCGGCCGAGGTGCCCGCACCGATCAGCACCCGGGCCGCGATCAGGGCGGCCATCGAGTGGGCCAGCGAGCCGACGATCCCGGCCGCGAACACCAGCACGATGCCGGCGATGAAGATCCGCCGGGGCCCGAACTCCTCGGCGAGCCGACCGGCGGCGGGCTGGGCCAGCGCGCTGGTGAGGTACAGGCAGGAGATCAGGATCGCGGTGTCCCCGACGGGGAGGTGCAGGGCCGCCGCGATGGCCACCAGTGCGGTCGCGATGATCGAGCTGTTGACCGGGTTGAGCGAGGCCCCCAGGTACAGCGGGGCCACGAAGCGCGGGCCGAAGGGGTTGCCGGTGGGCGTCGCGGTCGTGGCCGTCTGCTGCGGGGTGTGGGTGTCACCGGGGAGAGGCATGTCGGCCCCCTTCCTCCGGAACCTCTGCGACGGAGCGGGCCTGCTGGGGAGGTCCCGGCAGAGATAGGCAGGCTGCCTGCTTAATATTAGCAGCCTGCCTGCCTACTCTGAACCGGTTGCCGCAGCCGGGGCGGCCACCGCGGGCCCCGGGCCGGCGCTCCCGGCCGGGGCCCGCGGCGTCGCTCCTGGTCAGGGCACCGGCCGTCGCGTTTCTTCAAGACCCGGCGGCCCGACCGGCGCAGGATCGGGGCATGAACGATCACCCGACCCCGGACACCAACCCGCTGCACCCCCTGCTGGCGCGCGCCGCCGCGGCCGCCGCCCGGGTGGCCGACGGCGTCCCGGCGGACCACCCGCTGGACGGCCCGACACCCTGCACGGACTTCGACGCCCGTGCGCTCGTCAACCACTGGGTGCTCTACACCTCGCACGGCCTGGAGCACCGGGCCCGCCGCACCGAACTGCCCGAGGAACTGGTCGACCGCGACTTCACCGCCGACCCCGGCTGGCCCGCCGCCTACGCGGCCCGGCTGGCCCGCGCCGTCGCGGCCTGGGGCCACGTGGAGAACGGGAGGATCACCCGGATCCGGGTGACCTTCGACCCGCGGGGGCTGCTGGCGGGCTTCGCGCGCTGAGCGGAGGTCGCACCGGCCGCCGGGCTGAGCGATCCGGGCCCGACAGGGCGGGCGATCCGGGCCCGGCGGGGCGGGCGATCCGGGCCCGGCGGGGCGGGCGATCCGGGCCCGGCGGGGCGATGCCCTACTCGTCGTCGCCGTCCTGGATCTCCTCGGGCGGCGGCGCGAGGATGATCGGCCAGTCGTCCTCGGAGGCGAGGAGGTCTTCGAGCGGGGTGCCGGGGCCGGCGGTGAAGACGGCCAGCCCCTCGTCGAACCAGGCGGGCAGCACCGGATCGACGGTCGTCCCGGCGCGCAGGACCAGGTGGGCGCGCGGGTCGACGGTCGAGCGGTCGGGGAAGTCGGCGGGGTCGACGCCCACCTGCTCCAGCGCCACCGGGTAGACGGCCACCGAGATCGCCAGCCGGTCCCCCTCCAGGGAGGGCTCGAACCAACCGTCCGTCTGCACCAGGTAGAACACCCCGTCGCCCTCGTAGCAGTACGAGCCGAGCCGGTCCAGGGCGCGCTCACCGGGGGTGCCGTCGGGGTCGACGACCAGGACCGCGGCGGGCGCGTCCGGTTCGTCGGGATTCAGGCCGGGCCGTACGTACAGGCGGGCCATCGGGCACCTCCGGGTCGTGGCGGGTCGGGCGGGACTCAGCGGGTCGGGCGGGACTCAGCGGGTCGGGCGGGGCTCAGCGGGTCGGGCCCAAGCTACCGTCGCGCCAGGCGGTCGCAGCTACCGTCGCGCCAGGCGACCGCGAACCGCCCAGGCCACCGCACCGAGGGCGAAGCCGTAGACCGCCACCAGGCCGTGTCCGTTGTCCTGGGCGAGCCACATGGCGAGGCCCAGCACCGGGACGCCGACCGCCAGGGCGCGCTCCTTGGGGAGGCGGGTGCGGGTGAGGAAGGCGAGGGCCAGGGTGGCGCCGAGGAAGTAGGTGGCGCCGGAGCTGCCGGCGAAGTTGCGGGGGTCGGTGCTGGGGCCGTCGCCGAAGCCGAGCAGGTCGTCGATCCGGCCGGGCAGCAGGATGCCCGCGAGGAAGAACGCGAGGGTGAGCGGGCCGCCCCAGTACCACTGGGCGAGCGCGGCGACGGCGGCGAGGGTGGCGAGGTTCCACAGGCCGCCGCCGAGGCCGCCGTTCTGCATGAAGACCGAGGTGAACTCGCGCCACCAGCCGGACTTGGCGGGGTCGGCGTCGAGCGCGTCCATGGCGCCGGACCAGAGCAGTTGGAGCAGCACGCCGCCTACGGCGAGCGCGGTCAGGGCGACCGCCGCCCACGGGATCGGCCGCCCCCGCAGCGTGTCCCGGCCGACCACGCCGAGCCCGCAGTTGACCATCATGACCATCAGCGCGGCCGTGGTCACGTTGAACAGGATCGCCCCCATGACTGCCCCTCCCCCATCACATTCCAACGCCGTTCGAAAACCGGGTAGGGCAAAGCTAGCACAGTTTTCGAACAGTGTTGGAAAGCGTTGTACGGTGGAGCCATGAAGCTCACCAAGGAGCGCATCGTCGATGCGGGC
The DNA here is from genome assembly GCF_044745805.1 of Kitasatospora sp. NPDC086801. Classification (NCBI taxonomy): domain Bacteria; kingdom Bacillati; phylum Actinomycetota; class Actinomycetes; order Kitasatosporales; family Streptomycetaceae; genus Kitasatospora; species Kitasatospora sp. NPDC086801. The sequence goes on along the minus strand of NZ_JBIVAX010000019.1, from coordinate 24,095 downwards.
ATGGCCGTCTTCGCGGAGGTCGGCTACCACAACCTGTCCATGCGCCAGGTCGCCGACCGACTCGACGCCCACGCCGGCAGCCTCTACTACCACGTGCGCGGCAAGGACGAGTTGCTCGCCCTGATGGCCGACCGCATCTGCCGGCAGGCCCACGACACCGGCACCGAAGCCCTCGCCGCCCTCCCACCCGACGCCACCTGGCGGGACCGGGTCGAGGCCCAGGCCGCCACCCTGCGCCGCAGCATCCAGCAGCACCCCGGCGGCGCCCTGCTCCTCGCCGAGAGCCCCGGCGTCCTCAGCCCCGGCGGCCTCTCCCTGATGGAACGCCTGCTGCGCACCCTCCTCGACGCCGGCCTGCCCACCGCCCACTGCGGCATCGCCGCCGACATCCTGCTCAGCCACGTCACCGGTTTCGTCCTCCAGGAACAGAACCAGCCGCCGGCCCCGCCACCCGTCAGCGCCGAGCTCTACGCCGACCTGTGCGCGCAGTTCCCGCTGATCATGGGCGAGTTGATCCCCCGGCTCAGTCAGGACGAGAAGTTCACCCGGAGCATCCGACTGCTCTGCACCGGCTTCGCCGCCCTCACCCCGGGCGTCAGCCCTGCTGCGGCGGCCGACGGCGCAGGCTCAGCAGCAGCAGGACCACCGCCGACAGCACCGCCGACAGGCGCAGCACGCCCGGGGCCGCCGACCAGCTGATCTGGCTGAACTGCGAACCGGCCTGCACGCCGGCGCCGCCCTGGGCGCCCGCCTTGGCCTGCATGGCGTGCAGGGTGGCCGCGCTCATCGTGATCAGCGGGACCCCGAGGATGGCGAACTTGCGCATCAGATCGGAGAGTTGGCGGGACAGGTAGCCGAGGCCCCAGCCCACCAGCATGGCCGGGAAGAAGCTCATGGCGGCGCCGCCGACCAGCAGCCCGCAGGAGAGCAGGACCAGCAGGGACGGCCGCCGGGCCCCGGCACCCGCACCCGCGCCCGCACCCGCACTTGCGCCCGCACCGGCCCCGGCGGGGGCGGCCGGCTGCGCCTTCGCCTTCCCCGCGGTGGCCGCCCTCGCCCTGGCCTTCCGCTGCTTCCTTCCCTTCGCCGAAGCCGCCGACCCCGCCCCCGCCCCCGCCGGATCGGCGGTCTGCGCACCCTCCGCCCCCGATCCCGCCTCGCCCCCGGCGCGCTGCTCGGGGATCGGTCTCGGCGGAGCCTGCGGCGCGTCCGAGAAGTTGAGCAGCACCAAGTCCCAGCCGTTCGCGCCGGAGCTGTACACCTGGGGCGGCGGGATGGAGCCCGGATCGTCCTCGGGCCCGTCGAAACGCGGCTTGTCCAGCGGTACGGGCGGCGCCCCGGACGCCGGGGTGCGCGGTGGCCGGGGCGGGTCCAGCGGCACCGAGGGGGTCCCACCACCGGGCGACGGCGCGTCGTACACGCTGTCCCCGTCGGAGGCACCGGAGGCACCCGAACCGCCGCCGCTGCCGTCGCCGGCAGCACCCGACCCGGCGGACCCGCCGGAGGCCCCCGCCCCGCCCCCCGAACGGCCGCTCCACGGCCCGCTCCTGCGCCACCACTCGCCGTCCGTCATCACCGACACCCCGCCTCGCGCCCGAACCCCGGCCCACCGAACCACCCTCGGCCGTGACGCTACCCACCCCGCCCCCGCCCGCGCGAGTCCCCGGGTCCGTGCGCCACGGGCCGCCGGACGGACACCCCGCCGTCCGCCCGCCCGACTAACCTAGGTCGAATGACCACACAGCAGGGCCCTCAACGCCAGGGCAGGTCCGCCGCCGGCCCCCGCACCCTCGCGGAGGAGCTGCGCGCCCGCCCCGACGACGCGCTCGCCGCCCTGCTCCGCTCCCGCCCCGACCTGCTCAACCCCGTCCCCGGCGACCTCACCCAGCTGTCCGCCCGGCTCTCCTCCCGCGCCTCGGCGCTGCGCGCCCTGGAGCGCCTGGACCGCTTCACCCTTCAGGTCGCCGAGGTCCTGGCCACCGCCCCGGACGGCACCGGCCTGACCACCGTCCGCACCCTGCTGACCGGCCCGGCCAAGGTCAAGCCGCACCCGGGCGCGACGCCACTGACACCGGCCGACCGGTCCGCCGTCGCCGCCGCCCTCCCCCGGGCGGTCGCCACCCTGCGCGACCGGGCACTGCTCTGGGGCCCGGACAACGGCCTGCGGCTGGTGCTCGCCGTCCGCGAGGCGCTCGCCCCGACGGCCGCCAACCCCGGCCGCACCGGCCTCGGCCCGACCCTCTCCGACGCGACCGTCGGCATGTCCCCGGCCCGGCTCCAACAACTGCTCACCTCCGCCGGGCAGCCCGCCACCCCGGACCCGGTCACCGCCGTCGCCGCGCTCACCGCCCTGCTGAACGACCGCGCCCGCTGCGCGGCGCTGCTCGACACCGCCCCCGAGCCCGCGCTGCGGCTGCTGGAGCGCCTGGTCTGGGGCCCGCCGACCGGCACCGTCCCGGACGCCACCCGCCCGGTCACCGCCGAGGACGCGCAGAGCCCGGTCGAGTGGCTGCTCGCCCGCGGGCTGCTCCTGCCCAGCGGGCCGGGCAGCGTCGTCCTGCCGCGCGAACTGGCCCTGCACCTGCGCGGCGGCCGCACCCACCGCACCGTCGAACCGGTCCAGCCCGAGCCCGCCCCGGCCGCCGCCCCGCGCGATCCACAGGCTGTGGACGGCGCGGCGGCCGGCCAGGCCCACGCCGCGGTCAAGACCGTCGAGGAACTCCTCGACACCTGGGGCCTCACCCCGCCACCCACGCTGCGCGCCGGCGGCCTCGGCGTCCGCGACCTCAAGCGCACCGCACAGGCCCTGGAGACCACCGAGCAGCAGGCCGCCTTCTGGCTCGAACTCGCCCACACCGCAGGGCTGCTGGCCCCCGACGGCGAGGCCGACGAACGCTGGGCCCCGACCCCGGCCTACGACGCCTGGCTCCAGCAGGACACCGCCGAACGCTGGTCCGCCCTCGCCAAGGCCTGGCTCGCCGCCACCCGCGTCCCCGCCCTCACCGGCACCCCGGACGGCAAGGGCAAGCCGCGCACCGCCCTCGGCCCCGAACTCGACCGCACCCTCGCCCCGTCCGTCCGCCGCGCCACCCTCGCGCTGCTCGCCGAACTCCCGCCCGGCACCCCGGCCACCGCCGCCGAACTCCTGCCCACCCTGCGCTGGCAGCGCCCGCTGCGCGGCGGTCCGACCGGCCCGGACGGCCACGAGCTGCGCGACGACCTCACCGCCTGGACCCTCGCCGAGGCCGAACTCCTCGGCGTCACCGGCCGCGGCGCCCTCGCCGCCCCCGCCCGCGCCCTGCTCACCGCCGAATCCGACCCGGCCGAGGTGCTCGCCCCGCTGCTGCCGCAGCCGCTCGACCACGTGATCCTGCAACCGGACCTCACCGCGATCGCCCCCGGCCCGCTGCTCACCCCGCTCGCCCAGGCCCTCGCGCTGTGCGCCGACATCGAGTCCAAGGGCGGCGCCACCGTCTACCGCTTCACCCCGGTGTCCGTCCGCCGCGCCCTCGACGCCGGACGCACCGCCGCCGATCTGCGGGCCTTCCTGGAGCAGCACTCCCGGACGCCCCTCCCGCAGCCGCTCGGCTACCTGATCGACGACGTCGCCCGTCGGCACGGCATCCTGCGGGTCGGCGCCGCCTCCTCCTACCTGCGCTGCGACGACCCGTCCCTGCTGAACGAGGTCCTCGCCGACCGCCGCTCCGCCGACCTGCGGCTGCGGCTGCTAGCCCCCACCGTCCTCGCCTCCCAGGCCGCCCCGGACGTCCTGCTCGCCGCCCTGCGCACCATGGGCTACGCCCCCGCCGCCGAGTCCGCCGAGGGCGACGTCCTGATCACCCGCCCGGACAGCCACCGCACCCCGCCCCGCACCGCCCCCACGCCCGTCCCGGACGGCCCGCCGACCCCCGACGACACCCTGCTCGCCGCCGCCATCAAGGCCATCCGGGCCGGCGACCGCGCCGCCACCGCCAACCGCCGCGACCCCACCCCCGACCCGCGCCAACTGCCCCGCACCGCCGCCGCCGAGACCCTCGCGGCCCTGCAGACCGCCGTCCTGCTCGGCGAACGGATGTGGATCGGCTACCTCAACGCCGAGGGCATCGCCAGCCAGCGCATCATCGACCCGGTCAAGGTCGAAGGCGGCTTCGTCACCGCCTTCGACCACCACGCCGACGAGCTCCGCACCTTCGCCCTGCACCGCATCACCGGCGTCGCGGAGCTCGACGAGTAACCCCGGTGGCAGGGCCTGCTCAGTGCCCCTGCGACTCCTTCATCTTCTCCTTGACCGCCTTGTCCGCCAGGCTGCCGATCTCCCCCTGTCCGACCGGCAGCGAGCCGCCGCCGACCTGGTCGGCGATCAGGAATCCGGGTGCTGCGAGCAGCCCGCCGGGCCCCTCCCCGATCCCCGCGAGGGCGTGCGCGGAGCCGGCGGACGAGGCGGTGGCCGCGAAGGCCGTGCCCATGAGGGCGAGAGCGGTGAGAACGCGCTTCGACTTCTTCATGACCGGCTCAACGAGCGATGCGCATCGTGGTCACCCGGAGCCGTTGCCCGCCGCCTGCACCCGGCGCAGTCTGGAACGGGGGATTCCGAGAGGAGGCACCATGCTGGGCGATCGGATAGCGGAGTTGACCACCACGGAGACCGGCCGACGGGTCCTGGCCACGGTCGGCGGCCTGCACCCCGCGCTGGAGGTGTCGATGACCGGCACCGGCCACCTGCTGGGCACCCACGTACGGGAGTTCATCACCTACGGGTCCGAGCTCCGCCCGGACGGCTCGCTGTTCGGCGAGGGCCAGGGCGTCGGCATGTCGGCGACGGGCGAGGCCTACAGCTGGCACGGCAGCGGCATCGGCCACTTCACCGGCGGCGGCACGGTCAGCTGGCGCGGCACGATCTACTTCGAGAGCGCCGCCGACGCCTTCCTGCACCTGAACGACCTGATCGGCGTCTTCGAGTTCGACAGCGACTCCCGGGGCGCGGGCACGGTCGCCCTGTACGAATGGAAGTAGCCCGCTCACGTTCGCCGCGGAATGCGCGACACTGGAGGGTCTGCGTCAATCCAGCCTGTCAGCCAGTGGAGGGCTTCCCCGCGTGAACGACGGACCGCTCATCGTCCAGAGCGACAAAACTCTTCTCCTGGAGATCGATCACCCCAAGGCCGCCGAGTGCCGGCGCGCCATCGCGCCGTTCGCCGAGTTGGAGCGCGCCCCCGAGCACGTGCACACGTACCGGGTGACGCCGCTCGGGCTGTGGAACGCCCGGGCGGCGGGGCACGACGCCGAGCAGGTGGTGGACGCCCTGGTGACGTACTCGCGCTATCCGGTGCCGCACGCGCTGCTGGTGGACGTGGCGGACACCATGGGCCGCTACGGGCGGCTCCAGTTGCTCAAGCACCCGACGCACGGGCTGGTGCTCGCCACCACCGACCGGCCGGTGCTGGAGGAGGTGCTGCGCTCCAAGAAGATCGCCCCGCTGGTCGGCGCCCGGGTCGACCCGGACACGGTGGTGGTGCACCCCTCCGAGCGCGGCCAGATCAAGCAGGTGCTGCTCAAGCTCGGCTGGCCGGCCGAGGACTTCGCCGGGTACGTGGACGGCGAGGCGCACCCGATCGAGCTGGACGAGGACGGCTGGCAGCTGCGCCCGTACCAGTCGCAGGCCGTCGAGGGCTTCTGGCACGGCGGCTCGGGCGTCGTGGTGCTGCCCTGCGGCGCCGGCAAGACGCTGGTCGGCGCGGCCGCGATGGCGCACGCCAAGTCGACGACGCTGATCCTGGTCACCAACACCGTCTCGGCCCGCCAGTGGAAGCACGAGCTGGTCAAGCGCACCTCGCTCACCGAGGAGGAGATCGGCGAGTACAGCGGGACGCGCAAGGAGATCCGCCCCGTCACCATCGCCACCTACCAGGTGATGACCACCAAGCGGAAGGGCGTCTACGCGCACCTGGAGCTGTTCGACGCCCGCAACTGGGGCCTGGTGGTCTACGACGAGGTGCACCTGCTGCCGGCGCCGGTGTTCAAGTTCACCGCCGACCTGCAGGCCCGCCGCCGCCTGGGCCTGACCGCGACGCTGGTGCGCGAGGACGGCCGCGAGGGCGACGTGTTCAGCCTGATCGGGCCCAAGCGCTTCGACGCGCCGTGGAAGGAGATCGAGGCGCAGGGCTACATCGCGCCCGCCGACTGCTGCGAGGTGCGGGTCACCCTGACCGACTCGGAGCGCCTGTCCTACGCCACCGCCGAGCCCGAGGAGCGCTACCGCTTCTGCGCCACCACGGCGACCAAGCGGCGGGTGGTGGAGGCGCTGGTCAAGAAGCACGAGAAGGACCAGACGCTGATCATCGGCCAGTACATCGACCAGCTGGACGAGCTCGGCGAGGTGCTGGACGCGCCCGTGATCAAGGGCGAGACCAGCAACGCCCAGCGGGAGAAGCTGTTCGAGGCGTTCCGCAACAAGGAGATCGGCGTCCTGGTGGTCTCCAAGGTCGCGAACTTCTCGATCGACCTGCCCGAGGCCACCGTGGCCATCCAGGTCTCCGGGACGTTCGGCTCCCGCCAGGAGGAGGCCCAGCGCCTGGGCCGCGTCCTGCGCCCCAAGGCGGACGGCCACGCGGCGCACTTCTACTCGGTGGTCGCCCGGGACACCGTGGACCAGGACTTCGCCGCCCACCGCCAGCGCTTCCTGGCCGAGCAGGGCTACGCGTACCGGATCATCGACGCGGACGACGTGCTCTAAGGCGTGCTGAAAGGCGCGCTCCAAGGCGCGCCGCAAGGCGTGCTGTAGCGGGAGGGCTCAGTACCGGACACCGTCGCGCCCGAGGAAGACCACGCGCGCGGCGGTGTCCAGGGCGATGCCGACGTTGCGCACGGCGGTGACCAGGGGGCCCCGGCGGCGGCCGCCGGGCACGGTGACGGCGGAGGCCCCCGCGGGGGCGGACGGGACGGACTTCTGAGTCGGCACTCCAGGCGCCGCGTGTACGGTGCTCATGCTTCAACGGTAGGTTCCGGACAGGCCGGGCACATCACCCCAAAGGCCGTACCCGCCGGGCCGGAGGTCGTCCTCCAGGTGTAGGGAACCCCTGAGACCTGCGGGGCTGGAACCCTGGGGCGCGCGGGTCTAAGATCGTCCGTCTGCCCCCTCCCGCACCGTGGTACCTGCTGAAGTCGCGCAGGCAGCCGGGGGAGGCGCCGACCGCACGGCAACCGGTCGGCCGTACCCACCGTGAGCTCCATCTATCCGCTGCGCCCGGTTCCGGCGCAGCCGGGAAGGTTCGCCGTGCCCGCCACCCCCACCACCGACCCCCTCCAGCGCGAACGCGACCACCTGGCCGCGTCCCGGTCCGCGCTGCGAGCGATGCGCGAGGACGTCCAGTCGCTGGACCTGCGCGACGTGACCGGCACCTGGGTGTCCGCCGCCGTCCTCCAGAACCAGATCGAGGCCCGGATCGCCGCCCTCGCCGACCTCTCGCACACCCCGCTGTTCTTCGGCCGCCTGGACTACCTGCACGTGATCAGCGAGGAGCTGAGCGAGGGCGGGGGCGGTGAGAGCTTCTACATCGGCCGCCGGCACGTCCACGACGCCGACGGCGACCCGATGGTGATCGACTGGCGCGCGCCGGTCTCCCAGCCGTTCTACCGGGCCAGCCGCACCGAGCCGCTGGACGTCGAGCGCCGCCGCCGCTTCGGCTACACCGGCGGCGAGCTCACCGCCTACGAGGACGAGCACCTGAGCGACCCGGCCGAGGCCGACACCGCCTCCGCCCTGCTCGCCGCCGAGATCGAGAAGCCCCGCGTCGGCCCGATGCGCGACATCGTCGCCACCATCCAGCCCGAGCAGGACGAGATCGTCCGCTCCGACGTGACGGGCACCATCTGCGTCCAGGGCGCCCCCGGCACCGGGAAGACGGCCGTGGGCCTGCACCGCGTCGCGTATCTGCTGTACGCGCACCGCGAGCGGCTGGCCCGGACCGGCACGCTGGTGATCGGGCCGAACAGCTCCTTCCTCTCCTACATCGAGCAGGTGCTCCCGGCCCTGGGCGAGCTGGACGTCGCCCAGGCGACCGTGCAGCAGCTGGTCGGGCACGTCGAGGTGCGCGGCGAGGACGACCCGGAGGCGGCCCGGCTCAAGGGCGACGCGCGGATGGCCGAGGTGCTGCGCCGGGCGGTGCGGGCGGGCATCGCGCTGCCCACCGAGCCCTGCATGGTGGTCCGGGGCTCCCGCCGCTGGCGCGTCCCGGTGTACGAACTCGTCGAGATCATCGAGGAGCTGAAGAGCCGCGAGGTGCGCTACGGCGCCGCCAGGGACGCCCTGCCGCAGCGGATCGCGCACGCGGTGCTGCTGAAGATGGAGCAGGGCGGCGAGGCCCCCGACGACCGGGTGCAGGACGCGGTGGCCCGCAACGCCGCGGTCAAGGCGGTGGTCAAGGAGTGCTGGCCGGCGGTCGATCCGGCCAAGCTGGTGCTGCGGCTGCTCTCCGACCCGGAGTTCCTGGCCGCCTGCGCGGAGGGCGTGCTGACCCCGGAGGAGCAGCGGGCGGTGCTGTGGCCCAAGCCGGGCCGCTCGGTGAAGACGGCCCGCTGGACGCAGGCCGACGCCGTCCTGGTCGACGAGGCGACGGACCTGGTGCAGCGCACCCCCTCGCTCGGGCACGTGGTGCTGGACGAGGCGCAGGACCTCTCCCCGATGCAGTACCGCGCGGTCGGCCGCCGCTGCACCACCGGCTCGGCGACCGTCCTCGGCGACCTCGCCCAGGGCACCACCCCGTGGGCGACGGCGAGCTGGCCGGACGCGCTGCGCCACCTGGGCAAGCCGGACGCCCACGTCGAGGAGCTGACCAAGGGCTTCCGGGTGCCGGAGGAGGTCATCGCGTACGCCTCGCGGCTGCTCCCGGCGATCGCCCCGGGCCTGGCCCCGGCGACCTCCGTCCGCGACGCCCCCGGTTCGCTGGCGATCCGCCGCCTCGCGGACGGGGAGGCCGTGCCCGCCGTCCTGGCGGCCTGCCGCGAGGCGCTGGAGCACGAGGGCTCGACCGGGCTGATCGCCGCCGACGCCCGGGTCCCGATGCTCGCCGAGGCGCTGACCGCGGCCGGCCTGCCGTACCTGTCCCCCGGCGACGAGACCAGCGCCGAGGCCCGGCTGACGCTCGTCCCGGCCTCGCTGGCCAAGGGCCTGGAGTACGACTACGTGGTGCTGGACGAGCCGGCCGCGGTGATCGCGGGCGAGCCGGACGAGCGGACCGGCCTGCGGCGGCTGTACGTGGCGCTCACCCGGGCCGTCTCCGGCCTGACGGTGCTGCACGGCGAGCCGCTGCCCGAGCAGCTGCGCTGAGGAACGGGGGCCGGCCCCACCGGGACCGGCCCCCGCCACCCGTGCGCTCAGGCGTCGATCTGCGCCCGCCACTCGGCGACCTTGGCCGCGTCCACCGGCGTCCGCCAGCCGTCGACCCGCACCGCCCCGCCGACGTGGAAGCCGTCGAAGCCCTCGGCCCGCAGTCCCTTCAGGTGTTCGGCCCGCAGGCCGCCGCCGATCAGGATCCGCTGCCCGTACCCGGGCCGGCCCGCGCGGGCCAGCTCCGCCAGCAGCACCTCGTACCCGGCGTCGACCCCGGCGGCCGCGCCCGAGGTGAGGAAGGTGTCCAGCCCGGGCAGCGCGCCGACGGCGGCCCGCAGGGCGGCCCGGTCGGCGCTGTGGTCGATCGCCCGGTGGAAGGTCCAGCGGCAGCCGGCCACCGCCTCGGCGACGGCGGTGGTGGCGGCCAGGTCGACGGCGCCGTCGGCGTGCAGGAAGCCGAAGACGAACTCCTCGGCGCCCTCGGCCCGCAGCGCGGCGGCCCGGGCGGCCAGTTCGTCCAGGTCACCGGGCGCGAAGCCGTCCCGGATCCGGAGCATCACGCGCAGCGGGAGGTCGACGGCGGCCCGGATCCGGGCGAAGTCCTCGACGGACGGGGTGAGCCCGTCCGAGGCCATGTCGGTGACCAGTTCGAGCCGGTCGGCACCGCCCGACTCGGCAGCCTGGGCGTCCTGGGGCGTCAGCGCGATGACTTCGAAAATTGGTCTAGACATATCAGTAGGTTGCCACATCCGGCCGGGCCCGGCGAGCCTTTCGCCCCGCCCCCCGGGTCACGCCAGGCTGCGCCCCTTCCCGGAGCCCCCGCCGGGCCGTCCGCCCAGCCATCCGCCGGGCCCGTCACCGGCCCCGATCCGGCGCACCGCCACCGCGGCCGCCACCAGGAGCAGCAGCACCGGCACCGCCATCGGCAGCACGTGCCAGACCCCCCGGCCCTCGCGCCAGATGTTGAACAGCCCCGCGAACATCGTCAGCGACAGCAGCGCGACCCCCACGGCCGCCGGCGCCACCCGACCGCGCAGCGCGGTGAAGGTCAGCAGCAGCGGCCCGATCAGCAGCGCCGCGAACCACTGCATGTCCAGCGGGAAGGTGGCATCGCCCCAGTGCTGGAGCGCCACCAGCAGCCCGCCCCCGAGGATCGCGGCGAGCCCCAGCCCGCCGGAACGCCACGAGGCCCTGGGCAGCAACTCCGTCGGCGCCGCGGCCAGCACCAACGCCCCCAGCACGAACGGCATGGTGGACACGCTGCTGTCCCCCACCCCCCAGAGGTCGAAGTACGGCGGCTCCACGACGGCCTGCGCCAGCACGAACAGCGCGGAGACGGCCTGGACCAGCAGGATGACCCGCACCGCCGTCCAGCGCCCCATCACGACGGCCGCCGCGAGCAGCAACGCGATCACCGGCGGCGCGATGGTCAGGGCGTACGTGGTGTACGAGTGGTCCCAGGTCAGCCGGTGGGCGGCCTGCTCCGCATCGCTCACCCACGGCACCAGCCCCGCGCCGGCCAGCGCCCCGGCGACCATCGGCGCGGCCAGCGCGAGCACCCGCCCGGCCAGCGAGGAGCCGGTCAGCCCGAGCCGCACCCGCAGCCCGTACACGGCCAGGTCGAACGCCTCGCGGGCGACGGCCGAGCGGCCCGCCTCCGCCGTGGTGTCGGCGAACACCGCGGCCAGTTCCTCGCCCCGCTCCCGGCGGTAGCGGGGCGGGTAGAACTGCAGCGCCGCCCGCAACGCGGTCGAAGGCGCCCCCATCGTCGGTGTGGTCATGCGGAGAACCCCCTCATCATCGACTGCCCCTTCGGCTCCGGCTTCCCCTGCAACGCCGACCAGACGTTCGCGAGACGGCGTTCCGCCTCGGTGGCGACGGCCCGCAGCCGCCCCGCCTCGGCGGCCAGCACCGCCCGGCCGGCGCTGGTCAGCGCGTAGCTGCGGCGCGCCCGCCCGTCCACGACCTCCTCCGCGGCGACCTCGATCAGCCCCTGCTGGAGCAGCCGGTCGAGGGCGCCGTACAGGGTGCCGGTGCGCATCTTGACCCGGCCCCCGGAAATGGCGGCGATCTCCTGGATGAGGGCGTAGCCGTGTCTGGGGGCGTCCGCCAGGGCGGTGAGCAGCAGCAGCGTCGGCTCCTGCATCGAGCGTTCAGTCATACGACTACATATATCGCCAACCTACCTATAGGTCCAGTACTTCGCCGACCCGCCACAATGGCCCCCATGCCCACCACGCCCAGCACCGAGGACCTCACCGACGGCCTGCTCGCCGACTGGACGGCGCTGCTGCACCGCTGCGCCGCCGCCGAAGACCCCGAGCCGTACGGGCGGGAGCTGCTGCGCCGCTGGTCCGAGCCGCAGCGCCGCTACCACACCCCGGAGCACCTGCACGCGGTCCTGCGGCACGTCGACGACCTCGCCGGGCACGCCGCCGACCCGGACGCCGTCCGGCTCGCGGCCTGGTTCCACGACGCCGTCTACCGGCCCGACCGCTCCGAGAACGAGGAGCGCAGCGCCGCCCTGGCCGTGCGCGCGCTGACCGCCGCCGGCCTGCCCGCCGCCCGGGTGGCCGAGGTCGAGCGGCTGGTCCTGCTCACCGTCACCCACCACCCGGCGCCGGGCGACCGCGACGGCGAGGTGCTCTGCGACGCGGACCTCGCCGTCCTCGGCGGCGCCCCGGAGGCGTACGCGGCGTACGCCTCCGCCGTCCGCGCGGAGTACGCCTTCGTCCCGGAGCCGGACTTCCGCGCCGGCCGGGCCGCCGTGCTGCGCCGACTCCTCGCCCTGCCCGCGCTCTACCGCACCCCCACCGCCCGCGAGCGCTTCACCGACGCCGCCCGCGCCAACCTGACGGCCGAACTCGGCGGCCTCGAAGGTTAGGGCGTGTCCGCCCTAGGGCAGCTCGCCGACCGGCGCGACCACCGCGCCCTGCTTGCCGCACACCCAGTGCGGCTCCGGCCCCAGCTCGGGCTCCACGCCGAGCGCGTGCGGGTCCCCGTCCACGGCGCAGGCGGTGCACAGCGGCCAGCGCCCGTACGCCTCCAGCAGCGCGTCCTGGACGTCCTGGGCGACCAGCCCGAGCACGTACTCGGTGCCGTCCGGCCACTGCTCCAGCCACCAGCGGCGGTGGGTCACGGCCTGCTCCACCAGGGAGACGACGGCGGCGTCTGCCACGTCCCGCGCGGTGAGGTCGGCCAGGATCTGCGCCCGCGCGTTGTGCAGTGCGGTCTCGATGTCGTCGGAAGCCATCTGTCCATTCTGCGGTAGAACGCCGTGTGGGCGGCCCCCCGAAGGGGACCGCCCACACGATCAGGAACCAGCCGATCCGATCATGCGATCAGGATCAGAAGTCCATGTCACCGCCCGGCATGCCGCCGCCGGCGGCCGCAGCGGCCTTCTCCGGCTTGTCGGCGATGACGGCCTCGGTGGTGAGGAACAGCGCCGCGATGGAGGCGGCGTTCTGCAGCGCGGAGCGGGTCACCTTGGCCGGGTCGATGATGCCCTCGGCGATCAGGTCGACGTAGGTGTTGGTGGCCGCGTTCAGGCCGTGACCGGCGGGGAGGTTGCGCACCTTCTCCACCACGACGCCACCCTCCAAGCCGGCGTTGGTCGCGATCTGCTTGATCGGGGCCTCCAGCGCGACCTTGACGATGTTGGCACCGGTGGCCTCGTCGCCCTCCAGCTCCAGCTTGTCGAAGGCGACCGAGGCCTGGAGCAGCGCGACGCCACCACCGGCGACGATGCCCTCCTCGACGGCGGCCTTCGCGTTGCGGACGGCGTCCTCGATGCGGTGCTTGCGCTCCTTGAGCTCCACCTCGGTGGCCGCGCCGGCCTTGATGACGGCCACGCCGCCGGCCAGCTTGGCGAGGCGCTCCTGGAGCTTCTCGCGGTCGTAGTCCGAGTCGCTGTTCTCGATCTCGGCGCGGATCTGGTTCACGCGGCCGGCGACCTGCTCGCTGTCGCCGCCACCGTCGACGATGGTCGTCTCGTCCTTGGTGATGACCACCTTGCGGGCGGTGCCCAGCAGGTCGATGCCGGCGTTCTCCAGCTTGAGGCCGACCTCCTCGGAGATCACGGTGCCACCGGTGAGGATGGCGATGTCGCCGAGCATGGCCTTGCGGCGGTCGCCGAAGCCCGGGGCCTTGACGGCGACGGACTTGAAGGTGCCGCGGATCTTGTTCACGACCAGGGTCGACAGGGCCTCGCCCTCGACGTCCTCGGCGATGATGACGAGCGGCTTGCCGCCCTGCATGACCTTCTCCAGCAGCGGCAGCAGGTCCTTGACCGAGCCGATCTTGGAGTTGGCGATGAGGATGTACGGGTCCTCGAACGTCGCCTCCATCCGCTCCAGGTCGGTCGCGAAGTAGGCGGAGATGTAGCCCTTGTCGAAGCGCATGCCCTCGGTGAGCTCAAGCTCCAGGCCGAAGGTGTTGCTCTCCTCGACGGTGATGACGCCTTCCTTGCCGACCTTGTCCATGGCCTCGGCGATGAGCTCGCCGATCTGGGTGTCGGCGGCCGAGATGGAGGCGGTGGAGGCGATCTGCTCCTTGGTCTCCACGTCCTTGGCCTGGGCCAGCAGCTGGTCGGAGACGGCGGCGACGGCCTTCTCGATGCCGCGCTTCAGGGCCATCGGGTTGGCGCCGGCGGCGACGTTGCGCAGACCCTCGCGAACCAGGGCCTGGGCGAGCACGGTGGCGGTGGTGGTGCCGTCACCCGCGACGTCGTCGGTCTTCTTGGCGACCTCCTTGACGAGCTCCGCGCCGATCTTCTCGTAGGGGTCCTCGAGCTCGATCTCCTTGGCGATGGAGACACCGTCGTTGGTGATCGTGGGGGCGCCCCACTTCTTCTCCAGCACGACGTTGCGACCCTTGGGGCCGAGCGTGACCTTCACTGCGTCGGCGAGCTGGTTCATGCCACGCTCAAGGCCGCGGCGAGCTTCCTCATCAAAGGCGATGATCTTGGCCATCAGAAGTGGTCCTCCGGGACACGGTCGACTGCTCGGACCAAGGGGTGCCCGCGACGGACGGCCCTGGTGTGCGGGGGTCCTTTCCCCTACCGCTCCCGGGGGCCTCACCGACCCGGTCCGCTGTCACTCTCACGCTGTGAGTGCTAACGCCAATAATTAGCACTCGGGGTGGTCGAGTGCAAGCCCAATCGCGATCCCGCGAGCCGCCCGGGGCGCTCCCGCCGGCCCGCGCAACTCCCCGCCGGGGAACGCCGACGGGCCCGTACGACGCGTGTCGTACGGGCCCGCCGAGAAGCGAGTGGTCACCAGCCGTGGGCCGCGCCGAGCTCCTGGGGTCGGAAGGGGGTCACACCGCGGCGCGGACCATGTCCGCCTGCGGGCCCTTCTGTCCCTGGGAGATCTCGAACTCGACCCGCTGGCCCTCCTCGAGGGTGCGGTAGCCGTCCATCTGGATCGCGCTGTAGTGGACGAAGACGTCCGCACCACCGTCGACCGCGATGAAGCCGTAGCCCTTCTCCGCGTTGAACCACTTGACGGTGCCCTGAGCCATTCCGAACTCCCCTAGTGCTGTGCTGGCCCTTCACGCGCCCGCAGGTCGCGGGCCCGGGTCTGGTTTGAAGGCCGGCCCGGGGAACCCCCCCTGGGCGCAGCCGTGCACGCCGCAGCCCTCCGCCAGGGGCACCTGACGGCGCCCTGTGAGCGGGTGATTACGTCGACCGCGGCTGAATGTATCCGGATCGACGCCCTCTGCAACAGGGTCAGCTGCGGGGAATTCCGGCACCGCGCCAAGGGGCAGGACGGGCTAAACCGGGAGGAATTCGGCATTTCACGCCGGACATAGCGGACGGATTACTACAAATCCCCGCGGGAATTCTGACATCTGCCTGACATGTTTCACGGCCCAGGCGCCCGACCGGTCCCAGCGGCCGGACGACCGTCCGGCGATTCGCGGGTGAGGATGGGGGGAAGCCCTGTTCCCAACCGAGCCACACTCTACTCCGACTTGACCCCGCCATATTCCCGCCGAAATACGACCGGCCGCCCGCGGGTACGGAGAACGGAATTCCGTACGTGCGGACGGCCGGTCGGACGAACGGCGCGGGCGGCGTGCCCCGGTCCGGGGAGCGGCTCAGCAGCCGCCGGCCACCGCCGGGATGATCGAGACGCTGGCGCCGTCCGCGATCCCGGTCGCCAGGCCCTCGGAGAAGCGCACGTCGTCGTCGTTCACGTAGACGTTGACGAAGCGGCGCAGCTTGCCGGCGTCGTCCAGGATCCGGGCGGCGATCCCCGCGTGGTTCTTCTCCAGGTCGGCGATGACCTCGCCCAGGGTGGCGCCCTCGGCGGCCACCTCGGCGGCGCCGCCGGTGTAGGTGCGCAGGATGGTGGGGATACGGACGTTGGCGCTCATGGTTCTCCTAGCGGGTGCGCAGCGGGGCGGGGGTGTTCAGGCGGACGCGAGGCCGGCGTCGTGGAAGGACGCCAGGGTCGGGCGGATGACGGCGGTCATCCCGGCCCCGGCGACGGCGTCCAGGGTCTTCAGGCCGTCGCCGGTGTTGATCGCGACGGTCTCCTTGGCCGGGTCCAGCTGCCCGGTCTCGACCAGCTTCTTCAGCACGCCGACGGTCACCCCGCCCGCGGTCTCGGCGAAGACGCCCTCCGTCCGGGCCAGCAGCCGGATCGCGTCCACCACCTCGGCGTCGGTGACGTCCTCGACCGCGCCGCCGGTGCGCCGGGCGATGTCCAGCACGTACGGGCCGTCCGCCGGGTTGCCGATCGCCAGCGACTTGGCGATGGTGTCCGGCTTGACCGGGCGGATCACGTCCTGGCCGGCCTTGAACGCCGCCGACACCGGCGAGCAGCCCGCCGCCTGGGCGCCGAAGACCCGGTACGGCCGGTCCTCGACCAGGCCGAGCCTGATCAGCTCCTGCAAGCCCTTGTCGATCTTGGTCAGCTGGGAGCCGGAGGCGATCGGGATGACGATCTGCTCCGGCAGCCGCCAGCCGAGCTGCTCGCAGATCTCGTAGGCCAGCGTCTTGGAGCCCTCGCCGTAGTAGGGGCGCAGGTTGACGTTGACGAAGCCCCAGCCCTCGCCGGCCGGGTCGCCGATCAGCTCCGAGCAGAAGCGGTTCACGTCGTCGTAGTTGCCCTCGATGCCGACCAGCTCGCCGCCGTACACCCCGGCCATGACGACCTTGCCCTGCTCCAGGTCGTGCGGGATGAACACGCAGGACTTGAAGCCGGCCCGGGCGGCCGCCGCGCCCACCGCGCCGGCCAGGTTGCCGGTGGAGGAGCAGGAGAGCGTCGTGAAGCCGAAGGCCCGCGCGGCCTCGATGGCGCAGGCCACCACGCGGTCCTTGAACGAGTGGGTCGGGTTGCCCGAGTCGTCCTTGATGTGCAGCTGCGCGGTGAAGCCCAGCTCGCGGCCCAGGTTGTCCGCCTTGACCAGCGGGGTCCAGCCGGGGTTCAGGTTGGGCTTGGTGGCGACGTCGGCCGGGACGGGCAGCAGCGGCGCGTAGCGCCAGATCGAGCTCGGGCCGGCCTCGATCCGGCGGCGCAGCTCCTCGGCGCCCTCGCTGCCGAAGTCGTACGCGATCTCCAGCGGGCCGAAGCACTCCAGGCAGGCGAAGCTCGGACCGAGCGGGAAGCGGGTGCCACACTCCCGACAGGACAGCGCGGCGGCGGGGCCGAGGTCCACGGATGCGGGTGCGACGGTGTCGATAGCCATGATGGCGGAGGCCTCTCTCCTCATCTTCCCCGTGGCACGGTCGCGCCACAGGCCGGAATTGGCACCTGTCCCGCCGGGGCCTGTCGACAGACAGCCGCGCGAGAAGGTTGCCGGGACGTCAACGGGCCGTTCCCTCAGTCCCTCTGGATGAGCTTGTGAAATTGTGGTGGTGCTCAACGACGACCCCGGCGTGCAAAGGTCCGGCCGCTGTACGAAGACTGTATCCGAAGGCGTCAACCCCGAATGGGATCGTCCGCCACGCGAGATGGCGCGTCCCACCGACCCCGCCGAGGAGAGTCCCGTGCCCGCCGAACCGACCCCCGCGCTGCTCCCGCAGGCGGCGTCCTGGCTGCGCCGCCGCTCGTGGAGCGCGGTCGACCGGCCGGTGCACGCCCTGCTGGAGGCCAAGCGCCGGACCGGCCAGACGGTCAGCGTGGTGCTCCCCGCGCTGGACGAGGAGGCCACCGTCGGCGACATCGTCCGCACCGTCCGCCGCGAGCTGATGGAGCGCCTCCCGCTGGTCGACGAACTCGTCGTGGTCGACTCCGGCTCGGCCGACGACACCGCCGCCGTCGCCGCCCGGGCCGGCGCCCGGGTGGAGCACCGCGACGCGATCCTGCCCCGGCTGCCCGCCGTCCCCGGCAAGGGCGAGGTGCTCTGGCGCTCGCTGCTGGTCACCCGCGGCGACATCGTCTGCTTCGTCGACGCCGACCTGCGCGAGTTCGACCCGGCCTTCGTCTCCGGCATCCTCGGCCCGCTGCTCACCGAACCGGACATCCAGCTGGTCAAGGCCATGTACGACCGGCCCCTGGAGACGGACGGGGCGGTGGTCCCGGCCGGCGGCGGCCGGGTCACCGAACTGGTCGCCCGCCCACTGCTCAACCTGCACTGGCCGGAACTCGCCGGTTTCGTCCAACCGCTCGGCGGTGAGTACGCGGCCCGCCGCGCGCTGCTCGAACGGCTGCCCTTCCCCACCGGCTACGGCGTCGAACTCGGCCTGCTGGTCGACGCGCTGGAGACGGTCGGCCTGGACGCCCTGGCCCAGGTGGACGTCGGCGTCCGGCACCACCGGCACCAGGGCGGCCAGGCCCTCGGCCGGATGGCCGCCACCATCTACCGCACCGCCCTGGAACGCCTCGACCGCACCCACCGGCTGAAGGCCTCCGCCGACCTGGTCCACCCGCTGCTGACCCAGTTCACCCGCGACCCGCAGAGCCGGGAGTTCACCGCCCACACCCACCCGGTGACCGCCCTGGAGCGCCCCCCGATGCACACCGTTCCCGAGTACGCGACCCGGCACTGAACACCCACCGAAAGGGTTTGCCGCTCCGGAGCCCAGGCAACGTACCAACCATGGGCGATCTCACGACCGAACGTTCGAGTGCGACCGGAACCGCCCCCGTCCTGGTGGCCTCCAATCGGGGACCGGTGTCGTTCAGCACCGCGGACGACGGCACGCTGACCCTCCGCCGCGGCGGCGGAGGCCTGGTATCCGGCCTCTCCGCCATCGACGACCCCGATGCGGTCTGGGTCTGCGCCGCCCTCGGCGCGGCCGACCGGCAGGCCGCCGGAGAAGCCCCGGACGGCCGCCTCGACCTCGCCGGGCACGACGTGGGCGGCCAGGCCGTCCGCATGCTCGACATCGACCCCGACACCTTCGCCCGCGCCTACAACGGCGTCGCCAACTCCACCCTCTGGTTCGTCCACCACCTGCTCTACGCCACCCCCACCGCCCCCGCCTTCGACGCCGGGTTCCGCACCGAGTGGGCCGCCTACCGCGCCTACAACGCCGCCTTCGCCGAGGCGCTGGCCGCCGAGGCCGCCCCCGGGGCCGCCGTGCTGGTCCAGGACTACCACCTCTCGCTGACCCCGGCCCTGCTCCGCGCCACCCGCCCCGACCTGCGGATCGGCCACTTCTCGCACACCCCGTGGGCCCCGCCCGAGTACTTCCGGCTGCTGCCCGACGACGTCGCCGAGGCCGTCCTCACCGGCATCCTGGGCGCCGACCGGGCCGGCTTCCTCACCCGCCGCTGGGCGCTGGCCTTCGCCGACTGCTGCGCCGACCTGCTCGGCGCCGAGGTCGACCGGGACGCCATGACCGTCACCCACGCCGGCCGCACCACCCGGCTCGGCGTCCACGCGCTCGGCGCCGACGCCGACTTCCTGCGCGAACGCTCCCACCGCCCGGACGTCGACGAACGCCTCGCCGCCCTCCGCGAGGCCGTCGGCGGGCGCCGCACCATCGTCCGGGTCGACCGCACCGAGCTGAGCAAGAACATCGTCCGCGGCCTCCAGGCCTACCGGCACCTGCTGCGCACCCGCCCCGAATGGCACGACCGGGTGGTGCACATCGCCTTCGCCTACCCCTCCCGCACCGACCTCGCCGAGTACCGCGCCTACACCGCCCAGGTCCAGCGGCTCGCCGAGGACATCAACGCCGAGTTCGCCACCCCCGACTGGCAGCCGCTGATCCTGCACGTCGACGACGACTTCCCGCGCTCCCTGGCCGCCTACCGGCTCGCCGACGTGGCCCTGGTCAACCCGATCCGGGACGGCATGAACCTGGTCGCCAAGGAGGTCCCGGTGGTGTCCGACCACGGCTGCGCCCTGGTGCTCTCCCGCGAGGCCGGCGCGTACGCCGAACTCGCCGAGGACGCGCTCACCGTCAACCCGTACGACGTCATCGCCACCGCCGACGCCCTGCACGCCGGCCTCACCATGCCCGAGGAGGAGCGCGCCGACCGCACCAAGCGCCTCGCGGCGGCGGCCACCGCGCTGCCCCCGCAGCAGTGGTTCCTCGACCAGCTCAACGCGCTGTGAACCGGCTCAACGCCCTCTGAACCGGCTCAACGCGCTGTGAGCGCCTCCGCGAGACCGCGCAGCAGCTCCACCACGCCGGCCGGGCCCGGGACCACCAGGTCCGCCCGGTCGGCGAGTTCGCGCACCGGCGCGTCCCCCACCGCGCCGCTGCACACCAGCAGCCCCGCCACCCCCTCGCCGCGCAGCTTCTCCACCGCCGCGAAGGCCGCCACGTCCCCCAGGTCGTCCCCCGCGTACAGCACCGAACCGGCCCCGCGCTCGCGCAGGAAGCCGGTCAGCGCCGCGCCCTTGTCCACCCCCGGCGGCCGCAGCTCCAGCACCAGCCGCCCGGGCTCCACCACCAGCCCGTGCCCGGCCGCCAGCTCGCCGACCGGCGCCCGCAGCAGCTCCAGCGCCTCCTCCGGCGCCGCCGTGCGCCGGGTGTGCACCGCCAGCGAGCGCCCCTTGTCCTCCAGCCACGTCCCCTCGGGCGCCCCCGCCGCCGCCAGGGCGCCCGGCAGCGCCGCCCGCGCCCCGGCCACCCCGGGGTGCACCGGCGGCGCGGTCACCTCGCCGCCCTCCCAGCGCTCGGCACCGTAGTGCCCCAGCACCACGACCCCGGGCAGCCCGTCGAGGCCGCCGTACTCCGCCGCCAACGCGGCCGGCCGGCCGGTCACCACCACCACGGCCCGCACCGCCGGCACCAGCGCCCGCAGCGCGGCCGCCGCCCCCGGATGCGCCCGCGCCCGATCGGGGTCCGCCACGATCGGCGCCAGCGTCCCGTCGAAGTCCAGCGCGATCACCGCCTCGCCCGGCGCCGCCAGGATCGCCCGCAGCCCGTCCCGCCCGGCACCAGTGACCGGCACCCACTTCTCGTCAAAGCCCATGCCCGAGCCCTACCCCGCGGCCCGGCCCCGCTACCGCGCGGCCCGGCGGGCCTCCCGGATCCGGCGCAGGCGGTTCACCAGCACCGGGGCGTGCGCCAGTGCCTCCGGCCGGTCCAGCAACGCGTTCAGCAGCTGGTAGTACCGGGTGGAGGAGAGCCCCAGCTCCTCCCGGATCGCCCGCTCCTTGGCCCCGGCCGTCCGCCACTGCCGCCCCTCCAGGGCCAGCACCGCCAGGTCCCGCTCACTCAGCTCGCCCACCAGGACACCTCCGCCATCACTACGGAGTGTCATTCTCGCGCGTGAGCCCGACACACTGTGCGCCCCCCGGCGCCCGGCCGACCCGGCTAGCGTCGGCGGTATGACCACGCCCAGCTTCGCCGTGCACATCCCCACCGCCGACCTCGAACCCGACCCGCTCGACCCGGCCCAGATCGTCTCCGGCACCCCGGAGGTCTCCGGCCGGGTCCTCGCCGAGTCGCCCGACGGCCGCCAGCTGCGCGGCATCTGGCAGATCACCCCGGGCGTGGTCACCGACGTGGAGGCCGACGAGCTGTTCGTGGTGCTCAGCGGCCGGGCCACCATCGAGATCGAGGGCGGCCCGACCCTGGAGGTCGGCCCGGGCGACTGCGCCGTGCTGCGCGAGGGCGACCGGACCACCTGGACGGTCCACGAGACGCTCCGCAAGGCCTACGCCATCACGCTCCCCTGACGACCCCGCCCCCGCGCACCACCCCGGCCCGGGTTCACTTGCGGACCCGGGCCGCCTCCTGGACCGCCGCGTCCTGCAGCCCGGTGAGCGCCTGCTTCGGGTCCCCGGTGACGGCCTGGCCGATCCCGGCCTTGATCCGGTTGCTGACATCGCCCCAGGCCGGGTCCCCGAACGGGTAGAAGCTGGCGTTGGTCAGCCCGACCGCGAACTGCTTGAGGTCCTCGTGCTTCGGGTCGGACGTCATCTGGGTGAACGCGTCCTGGGTGACCGGCAGCAGGTTGTACTGCTCGTCGAACTTCAGCTGGAACTCGCGGGAGTAGGCGAAGGACAGGAACTTCTTGATCTCGTTCTTGTGCCCGTTGGCCTTGAACGCCATCATCCAGTCCGCGACGCCGAGGCTGCCGGTCTTGCCCACGCCGTCCTTCTTGGGGATCGGCGCCGTCCCGAAGTCGATCTTCCCGGCGGTGGCCATCCGCAGCAGCGTCGGGTGCCCGTTCAGCATGGCGACCTTCCCGGCCGCGAAGTCCTGGAAGACCGGGGTGCGGTTCATCTTGCCCGGGTCCGGATAAGTCAGCCCGGTGGCCACCAGGTTGCTCTTCAGCCAGCTGAAGGTGGCCTGGTTCTGGGTGCTGTCGATGGTGTAGTTGCCGACGTCGTCGGAGAGGCTGCCGCCGCCGCTCAGCGTCCACAGCATGGACTCGGCCGGCGCCTCCTCCGGCCCGAGCGGGAGCCCGTACGGGGTCACGCCCGGCACCTTGGCCTTGATCTTCTCGGCGTCCTGGCGCAGTTCGTTCCAGGTGGCCGGCGGCTGGGTGATGCCGGCCTGGCGAAAGACCGCCTTGTTGTAGAAGAGCACCCGGGAGGAGGAGACGAACGGGATGCCGTACTGGGTGCCGAGCACCTGCCCGGCGTGCGCGAAGGTGTCCAGGAAGTTGGCCTGGGTGTCCATCGAGAGCACGTCGGCGGCCGGGTACAGCCGGTCCGCCGCGACCTGGTCGGCGAAGCCGCCGGTCTGCAGCAGGTCGGGGGACTTGCCGGCCGCGATCATGTCGTCGACCTTCTTGCCGATGTCGGTCCAGCTGTCCACCTCGACGTCGACCTTGATGCCGGGGTTGGCCGCCTCGAAGCCGCGCGCGACCTCGTCCCAGTACAGCTTGGAGCTGGTGTCGGCGCTCTCCCCGTAGTCGGCGGCGACCAGCTTGAGGGTGACCGGGCCGTCGTCCTGCCCGCCGCACGCGCTGACGGCGGTGAGTACCAGTGCTCCGGCCAGCGCGGTGCCGAGGACGCGGGTGGGAACGTGGGCGCGCCTGTTCAACGCGGGTACCGCCTTCAGGGGAGAACTGCGACCGGACGGGGGAATCCGGGAGGGGGGAGGCGCAACACTGCCAAACGCACCGGGCGGTGGTCCACACCACTGTGCCGCGCCCGCCGAGTAGTTATCGAAGTGCGGACGTCATTGCACGATGCGCAACAGAAGGTGAACGGAAGGCGCCCGACGCAAAGCCCCGCACACCGCCCCCATCTGCGACAAAGCTCACCTACTTTGGACCAGACCAATCCGACAACTGGACTAGACCTCTTCTACCCGACCAAGGGAAACTGTCCTCCGTGAAGCACGTCATCGCACTCGATGTAGGCGGCACCGGCATGAAGGCCGCGCTGCTCGCCCAGGACGGCTCCGTGCTGTTCGAAGCACGCCGACCGACCGGGCGGGAGCATGGCACGGACGCCGTGGTCTCCGCCATCCTCGACTTCGCCGCCGACCTGGCGGACGAGGGCCGGGGCCTCTTCGGCGTCGCCCCGCTCGCGGCCGGCGTCGCCGTCCCGGGCACGATCGACGAGAGGAACGGCATCGCGGTCTACTCGGCCAACCTCGGCTGGCGGGACCTCCCGCTGCGCAAGCTGCTGGGCGAGCGCCTGGCCGGCCCCGACGGCTCCGCCATACCCGTCGCGCTCGGCCACGACGTGCGCTCCGGCGGCCTGGCCGAGGGCCGACTCGGCGCCGGCCGGGGCGTCGACCGCTTCCTGTTCATCGCGCTGGGCACCGGCATCGCCGGTGCCATCGGCATCGGCGGCCGGATCGAGGCCGGCGCGCACGGCTACGGCGGCGAGATCGGCCACGTCGTGGTCCGCCCGGGCGGACCGCAGTGCGGCTGCGGCGCCCGCGGCTGCCTGGAGACGCTCGCCTCCGCCTCCGCCGTGTCCCGTGCCTGGGCCGCGGCCAGCGGCGACCCCGACGCCGACGCGGCATCCTGCGCCGCCGCGGTGGACGCCGGGGACGACCGCGCGCTCGCGGTCTGGCAGGGCGCCGTCGACGCCCTGGCCGACGGGATCGTGCTCGCCCAGAGCCTGCTCGACCCGTCCACGGTGATCGTCGGCGGCGGGCTGGCCGAGGCCGGTGACACGCTCTTCACCCCGCTGCGCACGGCGGTCACCGAGCGCCTGACCTTCCAGATGCCCCCGAAGGTCGTACCCGCCATGCTCAAAGACACCGCCGCGTCCCTGGGCGCGGGCCTGCTCGCCTGGGATCTGCTCTCCATGGAGGTGACCGCGTGACCACCGCGGACCGTGACCGTACCGCACTGGCCGGCGCCCGGCTGGTCCTGCCCGGCGGCGTCGTCGAGGGCGGCCGCCTGGCCGTCGAGGGCGACCGGATCGCCGGCCTCGGCGGGGAGGC